>CAIOLW010000001.1 GCA_903859215.1 uncultured bacterium
GATCGTGACCGCATCGGCCGGCTGGCCGCACCCGCAGGTATCGCACATGGCAGGTCTCCGTTCCCCGTGGTTCAGTCGATGTTCAGCGAGACCACGCTGAGCTCGCGTCCCCCGCTGATTTCCATCACACAACCGCACGCCTCACACAACGCGATGGGCTCGTTCATCGGCGCCGTCAGGCCGCAGCCCGGGCAGCGGCCGTGGCCCGGCAGCTCGCGGATGTCCAGTTCGGCATCCGCCGACAGTCCCGAGCGGGCCGCCCCGAAGCAGAAGCGCAGCGCTTCGACCTCGACGCCGGCGAGCTTCCCGACATCCAGCACCACCCGGTTGATGCGCACGGCATCCGCCGCCGCCGCCTGCCGGTGGGCGATCTCCAGGATGTTCGCGACGATGGTCATCTCGTGCATGCGTACCCCGTGTGACCGGTCAGGCCTTCTGCGTGCCGAACTTCTTCGTGATCAGGGCGCAGACCAGGGTCCACAGGGCGATGACGAGGCCCAGCCCGACGCCGATCATGACGAATAGGGCCGGAGTCAGCTTCTGCGTCATCGTCGACATCGCCGCTGCCGGGATGCTGGACTTGAACACGTTCAGGAAGACCAGGCTCGCCACCACGCCGATCGCGAGGCTCCCGGCCACGGTCAGGATGACGCCGGTCATTGATTTCTTGCTCATGTGATCCCCCCTGGGCCAACACCCGGTTCCGGCCGCGCAGACCGTTTACGGACAGCATGTTAGCACGCCACCCAATAGGCGGCAAATAGCGGGTGTGCGCCGGTGCCCTGACTTCGGGGAACGCGCCGTGCGGCCTTCCGGGATGATCCGGCTCGGGAGCGATTGTGTGCAGGCGCGTTTGGTTGACCTATCAACCATTATTGGGGTCGGAATCGGCAGATTCAGGCGTGGGAATTGGTTGATAGGTCAACGATCTGCCCTGAGCGTATATGCCGCCACGGCGCCGGCGGGGCCCGTGGGCGCACCGAAGTGGGCCGATAGCGCCGGCGCAGGTCCTACCGCGTCCCCCGCGGATCCTCATCATGCCCTTCCCCGCGCAGCATCAAACACGCATGCGGCAACTCCGGCAGCAGCGCCGCCATCGCGTCGGCCACCGCGCCGCGCGAGCCGGGCAGGTTGATGATCAGCGTGCGGCCCCGCACGCCGGCGCGGCCGCGGGCGAGCATGGCGCGCGGCGTGCGGCGCTGGCCGTGGTCGCGGACGGCTTCCATGACGCCGGGGGCCTCGCGGTCGAAGACCTCGTCCATCGCTTCGGGGGTCACGTCGCGGGGGCCGAGGCCCGTGCCGCCTGTGGTGAGGATGAGGTCGAGGTCGCCGGCGTCGGCCCACAGGCGGACGGCGGTCGCGATGGCGGTTGCGTCGTCGGGGACGACCATCACCTCGCGCACCGTGAAGCCGGCTTCGGCCAGGCGGTCGCGCAGCAGGGCGCCCGAGAGGTCTTCCCGGGCGCCGGCGGCGACCGAGTCGCTGGCCACGAGCACCGCGGCGACGAACTTCGCGGCGGCCATGTCGACCTTGCGGTCGCTCTTGCCGCCGCGTTTTTCGAGCAGGCGCACGCTCTCGATCGACAGCGTGTCGTCGATCATCTTCATCATGTCGTAGATGGTCAGCGCGGCGACGGCGGCGCCGGTCATGGCTTCGACCTCGACGCCGGTGCGGTCGACGGCGCGCACCGTGACGTCGATGGTGACCGAATCGGCGCCGATCTCGAACTGCGTGTCGACCAGGTCGACGCGGATGGGGTGGCAGTAGGGGATCATCTGCGGGGTCTGCTTGACGGCCAGGGCGGCGGCGGCGCGGGCCACTTCCAGGGCGTCGCCCTTGGGCAGCGTGCGCTCGCGCAGGCGCGTCATGGAGTCGGCCTGGCCGTGCAGGACGGCGCGGGCCGTGGCGGTGCGCAGGCTGTCGGGCTTGGGGCTGACGTCGATCATGGTCTCGATCTCCTGTCCTGCGACCGGCGGGGCGGCATCGGGGCCACGTTCCGTTCCCACACGAAAAAAGGCGTCGGGGCCACGATGGTTGCCCCGACGCCCAATCTAGCACATTTCGCGTTCAAATCCCCTCGAACAGCGCCGTCGACAGGTACCGTTCGGCCAAGTCGGGCAGCACCACCACGATGGTCTGGCCGGCGAACGCGTCGTCGAAGGCCAGGCGCAGGGCCGCCACGACGGCCGCGCCGCACGAAATGCCGACCAGCAGGCCTTCCTCGCGCGCCAGGCGGCGCGCCATCGCGATCGCCTCGTCGCTGCTCACCTGCTCGACGCGGTCGACCATCGCCAGGTCCAGCGTGTCGGGCACGAAGCCGGCGCCGATGCCTTGGATCTTGTGCGGGCCCGGCTTGACCGGTTCGCCGGCCAGCGTCTGGGAGATGACCGGCGATTCGACCGGTTCGACCGCCACCGACAGGATGGCTTTGCCCCGGACCTGCTTGATGTAGCGGGAGACGCCGCTGATGGTGCCGCCCGTGCCCACGCCCGAGACCAGCACGTCGATGGCGCCGTCGGTGTCGTCCCAGATCTCCGGGCCGGTGGTCTGCTCGTGGATCGCGGGATTCGCCGGGTTCTTGAACTGTTGCGGCAGGAACCAGCGCGCCGGGTCGGAAGCCGCGATCTCCTCGGCCTTCGCGATGGCGCCCTTCATGCCCTCGGGCCCGGGCGTCAGCACCAGCGTGGCGCCCAGGGCGGCCAGCACGCGGCGGCGCTCGATGCTCATCGTCTCGGGCATCGTCAGCGTGATGGGATAGCCGCGTGCGGCGGCGACGTAGGCCAGCGCGATGCCGGTGTTGCCGCTCGTGGGCTCGATGATCTCCATGCCCGGCTTCAGCGCGCCGCGCTTCTCGGCGTCCCAGATCATGTTCGCGCCGATGCGGCACTTGACCGAGTAGGCGGGGTTGCGGCCCTCGACCTTGCCCAGCACGATGGCCCTGGCGCCGGCCGTGACGCGGTTCAGGCGGACCAGCGGGGTGTGCCCGATGGACGACGGGTTGTCTTCGTAAATCTTTGCCACGTAACGACCTCCGGAGAATGTCTAAAAATCTACAGACATTATAGATATATCGAGCCGGGGCCGCTACAGGAATTAAGGTCACGGACCGGTGGGGGATCGGCGAGAGGCGCGCGTCAGATGGAGAAGTCGGGAGCGCCGCGACGACGGGCCCGCGCATCGCGCGCGCGCTCGACGATGTCCGCGAGCGTGAGTCCCTCGAGCGTGGAAGTGACCGCCCGCTTGACCTCGGCCATCACCAGTCGCGTGCCGCAGGTGTCGAGGTCGTCGCACTCGTCGCAGCGCACCGGGTTCACGTCGGCGAGGCAGGGCAGGGGAGCGAGGTCGCCGTCAAGGATCGCGACCACGCGCGCCAGGGTGATCTCCCCCGCGGGCGCCGCCAGTTGGTAGCCGCCGCCGCGACCGGCTCGGCTGGTGAGCATGCCGCCCTTGCGGAGCGCGACAAGGATCGCCTCGAGGTACTTGCGCGGGATGCGCTCGCGTTCGGCCAGTTCGGCGATGAGCATGGGCTCGCCGCTCGCGTGTTCGGCGAGGCAGCCGAGGGCCTGCAGGGCGTACTTCGTCTTGCGCGAGATCATCGGGACGCGGCTCCGGGATGTTGCGACGCACCTTGTCGTCGGGTGTCGACGTCGTCGGGTGTTGACGTCGTCGGGTGTCGACCATGTCGCCGTCGACGCCCACATCATCGACGACGACGTCGCCGAACGCAACGCCATCATCGACGATGTCGCGGGCGCGGGCAAGTCGACAGCGGTGCGAAACGCGCGGCGCCCGCAGAAAAGGAACGACCCCCTGGAGCTTTCGCGCAGGGGGTCGTTGCGATCGAATTTGCCTGGAAAATCAGGGATTTTCGCAGCAAACGTCGACTACAGCATGTCCTTGATGGCCTTCATGGGGCGCACACGGACCGTACGGGAAGCCGGACGGGCCTTCTGCTTGACCATCTCGCCGGTGAACGGGTTCTTCACGAGCTTGCCGCCCGAGACAGCCGGCTTCTTCACCAGGGTCAGCTTCATGAGGCCCAGGTAGTTGAACGAGCCGTGCTTCTTGACGGACTTGGCCATGATGTCGGTCAGCGTGTCGCACACACCGACGACGTCCTTGCGGGCCAGGCCGGTCTTGGTCGCGATCTCGCGGTACACTTCGCCCTTGGTGGGCGGCTTGATACCGACAGGAGCCTTCTTCGCGGGGGCCTTCTTGGCCGCAGCCTTGGTCTTCTTCTTGGTAGCCATTGCGCCTGTTCCTCCTTAAGTTGGCGCCGACGGAAGCTTGTTACGCTTCCACGAACGCCGGGAATCTAGCGCATATTCGCGCCGAGTGTTACCAAAATCCGCGTCTGCAGGCCATTATTTTGCGATTGCCGGGCGCGGCTCGTGCTATGATTCCTGCCGGTCGTTGACCTCCGAATCCGGTACGTCCACCCAGCGTCGACGGTGCTGCCTCCGTGAATCTTCCCTTGCGAACCAGCCTTTTGCGCGGCGTCGGCGGCCTTCGCCTGCTGATGTTCCTGGTCGTCATGGCGGTCGTCGTCAAGTCGGCCTGGCTGAGCGACGACTCCTTCATCACCATGCGCTCGGTCGACAACCTGCTGCACGGCCGCGGCCTGACCTGGAACCCCGGCGAGCGCGTGCAGGTGTTCACGCATCCCCTGTGGATGGGCGTTCTCGCCGCGTGGAACCTGTTGCTGCGGGACGGCTACTGGGCCGCCATGGCCGCCAGCCTCGCCACGGCTGCGGCCGCGTTCGTCCTGCTGCTGCGGGCCCTGCCCGCCCGTGGCGCGGTGATCGTGGCCGCGGGCGCGGCGCTCGCGCTGTCGCGAGCGAGCGTGGACTTCGCGACCTCGGGGCTGGAAAACCCCCTGGCCTGCCTGCTGATCGTGCTCATGCTGGGCGTTGACCTGCGGGAAGCGGCCCCCGGGGAAGAGGAGGGCCGCCGCCTGTCGACGCTGGCCCTGCTGACGGCGCTGCTTGCCCTGACGCGGCTGGACCTGGTCCTGGTGGCGCTGCCGGTGCTGGCGGCGCGCCTCGTTGCCGGCGGCTGGCGGCACTGGCGGGGGCTGCTGCCGGCGTGCGCGCTGTTCCTTGCCTGGGAGATCTTCGCGGTCATCTACTTCGGTTTTCCCCTGCCGAACACGGCTTATGCGAAGCTCGGCACGGGCATTCCCGCCGCCGACCTGATGCAGCGCGGCCTGTGGTACTTCGAGGCGACGCTGCGTCGCGATCCCCTGACGCTCGTGGTGCTCGTGGCCGGCCTGGCCGCAACGCTCTGGCGCGGCGACATGCGGCGACGCCTGTGGGTCGCCGGCCTGGCGGCGTACCTTGCGTATGTGGTGCGCATCGGCGGCGACTTCATGATGGGGCGCTTCCTGGTCGTGCCGTTCGTAGCCGCGGTGGCGCTGGCGGCGCCGCTGCTGCCGTCGCCGGGACGGCGCGCCTGGCTGGCGCCGGTCGCGCTGGCAGCGGGCCTTCTGGCGCCGCGCAATCCGGTGCTCGCCCCGGTGATGCCGCCGTACGAGAACTGGTTCCGCGGCGTGGCCGACGAACGTGGCTACTACTACGAGGGCACGGGCCTGCTCGCGCGCTTCCGGCCGGGGTTCAGGGAGCACGAGTACATCGACGGCGGACGCCGCGCGCGCGCGCTGATGGAGACGAAGGGTGACGCGTTCGAGGCCGTCGAGTGCATCGGCTTCTTCGGGTACTACGCCGGGCCGCGCCTGCACCTGATCGATGTGCTGGCGCTGGGCGACCCGTTCCTGGCCCGCCTGCCCGTGACGACGCCCACCGATGCCCGCAGCTGGCGCATCGGTCACTTCGCGCGAACGCTGCCGGACGGCTACCGCGAGACCATCGCCGGCGGCCGCAATGTCATCCGCGATCCGGCGCTGGCGCACCTGTACGACGACGTGCGGCTGGTGACGGCAGGGCCCCTGTTCAGCCGGGCGCGGTGGGCCGCCATCGGGCGGCTGAATTTCGGCGAGCGAGCGCGGCCCTGAATTGGGAGTCATGCCGGACCTGGAACCGCTGATTTTCGCATTAAACGTCCCAAAACGATCCCGCCCGGCCGCGAAAATGACTTGGAATGTGAATTAACCCATTGTCATTATGTAATTTGATTGATTCATGATGATTTGTTAGGATTGAGGAGTGAGTAAATGTTCATTTTGTGCTAAAATTAGTCCCGCGGCACCAGTTAGGATTGAAAAGACGCACCGCCTGTGCTAAGATAGAACCTGTCAGACGTGCGCACTGTTCCGCCGTCACAACAAGGAGAGCACGATGAAGAAGTATGCGATCGCCCTTGTCATCCTGGCCCTGGCCGCCCCGGCCTTTGCCATCTCGCCGAACGTCGTCATCAGCCAGGTCTATGGCGGCGGCGGCAGCGCCAGCGCCACCGCGACCTACAACATCGACTACGTCGAGCTGTACAACAACAGCGCCGTCGCTGTGAGCATCACCGGCTGGACCATCGAGTACGGCTCGGCCACCGGCGCCTGGGGCAGCTCGGCCACCAACATCTTCACGTTCCCGGCTGGCGCCGTCATTGAGCCCTGCGGCTACGTCCTGTGCCAGTTCGGCACGGCGTCTGCCGGCGGCGCGGCCCTGCCGATCGCGGCCGACTACATCCAGACGACCGGCCCGGCGATCAGCGCCACCAGCGGCAAGGTCGGCCTGTTCAACGCCGTCAACACCAACCTGGCCTGCGGCCTCGAGCTGGCCGGCACCCTGGTGGACAAGGTGGCGTTCGGCACGGCCAACTGCTCCGAGACGACCGCTGTCGCGGCCCTGAGCATCACGACCGGCGCGGTCCGCAACGGCGGCGGCACGGTGGACACGGACAGCAACGTGTCGGACTTCACGGTCACGACGAACCCGGTCCCGCGCAATCACCTGTCGGCCACGGGTTGCCCGGTTGCCAACGAGTCGCAGACCTGGGGCGCCCTGAAGGCCAACTTCCGGTAGTCCTTCCCAGCCCGGCCGTCGCCTGACGGCCTGACGCGGAACGCAGGGGCTCCACCTCACGGTGGGGCCCCTGTCCCTTTTGTGGCAGGCTCGGGATCGATGTCTGTTTTCAATTGAATTTACCCGATCAGCAACTTGACTCGCGGCCCCCCGAATCGGATCATGGCGCCCTGAACCGACGAACCCGGGGGATGTGCATGACCGAGAAGCGCTCGGCCGAAGCCCAGGCCACTCACGAAAAATCTTCCGCCGCAGCGAGTTCGGTGCTCGCGGCCGTGGGCCTGACCGCGTTCAAGGGCGCCGTTGGTTTACTCACCAATTCACTGGGCATTCTGGCCGAAGCGGTGCACTCGGCGCTCGACCTGGTGGCGGCGTTCACCACCTGGGTGGCCGTGCGCGCCTCCGGTCGGCCCGCCGACGCCAAGCATCCGTACGGGCACGGCAAGATCGAGAACCTCTCGGCGCTGTTCGAGACGGGGCTGCTGCTGGCGACGGTCGTGTGGATCGTCTGGGAATCCATCAGCCGCCTGCTCAAGCCGTCGAGCCACGTCGAGGTGACGTGGTGGTCGTTCGCGGTGATGATCACGTCGATCATCGTCGATGTCTCGCGTTCGCGCATGCTGTACGCCGCGGCGCGCAAGCACCGCTCGCAGGCCCTGGAGGCCGATGCGCTGCACTTCAGCACCGACATCTGGTCGTCGTGCGTGGTCGTGCTCGGGCTGGGGCTGCTGCTGCTGTCGCGCCGGGTGCCGGCGCTCTCGTTCCTCAAACACGGCGACAGCGTGGCGGCGCTGGCGGTGGCCGGCATCGTGACGTGGGTGGCCATCAAGCTGGGCTGGCGGTCGCTGCAGGCGCTGCTCGACGCCTCGCCCACCGGCGGCGAGCACGAGACCATCCTGCGCGAGGTCGGCGCCATGACGAGCGTGACCGACGCGCATGACGTGCGCATCCGCGCCGCGGGCGGCAGCTGGTTCGTGGACATGCACGTGACCGTCGACGGCAACCTTTCGGTGCGCGAGTCGCACGCCATCACCGAGCAGATCGAAGAGCGCGTGCGCACCATCCTGCCGGGCTCGGACGTCACCGTGCACGTCGAACCGCACGCGGAACCCGCTGTCGCGACACCGGTCGCGGAGGCCGAGGCGGCTCGCGGCGAATGAGGCAGCGGCCGCGCGGTTATGGATCCATATTGTCAGGGTACTCCACCGGAGCAAAACGAAACCAAGCCACACAGGGAGCGTGAACCATGCGGAAGATCGTACTGCCGGTCGTGATCCTGGCGGTCATCGGCCTGGGCGGCTGGGCCGTCTCGCTGAACCAGAAGCTGGGCCAGACCAAGGCGGACTACACCTCGCTGCAGGCGCAGGAGCAGGCCACCAGCGCCCGCTACGCCGCGGCCATCGACGAGGTCGCCAACATCCAGGAGAGCCTCAAGGGCATCGACCTGGGCGAACAGAGCGCGCAGGCCCTGGAGACGCAGCTGGCCCAGGAGCAGAACCTGTCCAAGGACCAGGGCGAGCAGACCATGGCCCGCATCAACGAGATCAAGGCCGGCGTCGAGCGCGCCAAGAACCGCATCGCCGACCTCGAGGACAAGCTGAAGAAGAGCAACACGCACGTCGCCGGCCTCGAGAAGCTGATCAAGGGCCTGCGCGCCACGGTGGTCGAGCGCGAGGCGCAGATCGCGCAGCTGACCACGCGCGTGGCCGAACTGCAGACCGAGGTCACCGGGCTGAAGACCGAGGTGGCCACCGGCCAGGAGACCATCCGCGTGAAGGAAGAGACCATCCAGCAGCAGACCGCGTCGCTGGAGGACAAGCGCCGGCACATCGGCACCATCTACTACACGGTGGGCACGAA
>CAIOLW010000002.1 GCA_903859215.1 uncultured bacterium
CTCCCACGCCAACGCGGCCTCAAGGTAGATGCAACGCGACCGCTCGCATGCTTCCCGCTTGCAGCCGTCGGTGCTGAACCTGCAGTACGCGGCCGCGTCGTTGTTGCAGAGCGTCCCTTCGACCGTCCAGCACTTGAGGTCACTGCGGCCGAACATGATGCATTCGTCCTTGGTGCAGTGGAAGTATTCCCAGCACGGTTCCAACGCAGGCTCCCTGGTCCAAGCCCCTGGCGGGCTATCCGATCGACGGGCGCACGGGGCGCCGGACGGGTTATCGGCGGCATGGGCCGGTGAATAAAGGATTCACTGCGTGATATCCGCATAGGCTTGGCGGCGTTCGGCTTGCGCCGGCGCAAGTGACCAGGCCGGAAGTGGGAAACACGCCGGTGGCGGGCACTCCGCAGCGCCAAAGGCGCCGGGACGGCCCGCCACACGTCATTCCCGCACCGCGCGGCCCGGGGCGCGCCTACTTCATCAGCACAACCGCGGTCGTCTCGTTCAACCCCGCGCCCACCACCCGGGCGTAGTAGACACCCGACGGCTGCACCTGCCCGTCATCGCCACGCCCGCTCCAGGTGACCTGGTGGTCGCCCGCCGCCAGCGCCTCGTCGACCAGCGTCGCCACGCGACGGCCCGCGATGTCGAACACGACCAGCGCGACATGGCCCGCCTGCGGCACGGCGAACGTCAGGCGCGTCGACGGATTGAACGGGTTCGGCGTCGCGCGCAGCGGCGCGCCGGCGCCCGGCAGGTCGCCCACGGCCGAGGCCGGCGCCTGCGGGATCACGTGCCACCTCAGGTTGTCCAGCAGCACGGTCGAGTCGTACAGGTGGTCGCTGGCGTCGAAGAGGTAGATCTGCAGCTCGATGTTCTCGCCCGGGACAACCGGCGCCGTCGTGGTGAGCCAGCCGGTGGAGGCGTCGTTCGCCGGGTCAAAGCCGGTGCCGACCAGGTCGGCCGATCCGTTGGGACACGGCTGCTGTGCAGCCGTGGTGCACGTCGGGAAGAACGCCGTCTGCACCGTCACCGGGTTGAGCAGCTCGTCGTAGGCGATGTTGTGGTCGTACGGAATCCCGGGCGCGATCGAGTAGAGCAGCACCAGGAAGTGGTCGTTGTACTGCGTGCAGACGTCGGGAAACTGCGCCGTCAGGAACGCATCATCGAACTGGATGAAGTCGGCGTTCGTCGGCACGCGCAGGCGCAGGCGCAGCAACACGACATCGTACACCGGCAGGCTGGCCGAGACGGAGGCGCAATTGTTCCGGCTGATCAGCAAGTTCCCGTGCACCGCCGTGAACGCCGACGGCGGCAACGAGCTGTTGGTGGCGTCGGCGAAACCGGGCGCGGGCGGGACATACCCGGGCTGGTCCGCGTCGCGCGCGCTGCCGGTCGACAGGACGGCCAGGTTGCCCCCGGCGTGCGGCAGGTAGTTGTTGCCGAACGCCGCACTGGCCGCGAACTGCAGCGGGTCCGGCGCCGCGCTGTTGCTCAGCGACCGCCGGACTTCGGCGGTGATCAGCCCCCAGCGCTTCAGGGCCATCGAGGCCGGATTCGCCGGCGTGGTCCGGCAGATATCCATCGCCTGCGCGAGCACGCTGCCGGTCACGCCGCTCACCTGGTCACCCGTACTGCACCCGCTTTCCGGGTTGTCGATGATGCCGTCGCAGTCGTCGTCGATCCCGTTGCCGACGATGTCGTACGCACCGGGATTCACCAATGCGGGCGAGGTCACCAGGCCGCCCGGCACATCGTAGAGATCGCCGGCGGTATCGGCCCAGCCGTCGCCGTCCATGTCCACCTGCGCGCGGGCCGCCGCCGGCGCCAGCAGGAGGGCCAGCAAGAGGGCCAGCAAGAGGGCCAGCAGCAGGGTTGTCAGCGCGAGGATCGCCGCAGCCGACCTTGCGGCAGGCAGTTGACAGGTACGGGCGGCAGGCGTCACGTGACTCTCCTCGAATCATGGGGGGATAACGACGACACGGCCGTGCCGACATATCCGTAATCGCCGGGAGGGCGGGGCCCAGGGACCACGGACCACACCATTATAGCAGACTTGATCAGTTGGTGATCAGGCAAAGGCCGCTTAATCGGCGGTCGTTGCGCCGGCGCAAGTGCCTGCTGGGCCACCGCCGCCCCCCGTGCTATGATGCCGCCATGTCCACCGAACCGAATACACACCAATCAGTTGCGGCGCCGCTGGTGCGCGCCCTCGGCCCCCGCGAAGCCCTTTCGCTGGTCGTGGGCCGCATCATCGGCTCGGGCATCTTCCGCACGCCCGGCCCCATCATGGCGCTGGTGCTGGCCCCCGGCCCGTTCTTCGCCGTGTGGCTGCTGGCCGGCGCCATGACGATGCTCAGCGCGCTGTGCTACGCCGAGCTCGTGGCCATGCTGCCGCGCTCGGGCGGCCCCTACGCCTACCTCATCGAGGCCTACCCGCCGTGGTGGGCCTTCGTGCGCGGCTGGGCGATGTTCTTCGTCTCGGAGACCGCCGGGATCGCCGCCGTTGCGCTGGTGTTCGCGCAGTACTCGGTGGTGCTGTGGCGCTCGTCGGGCGGCGGCGCGTGGCCGCGCGGGCTCGAGACGGCGCTCGCCGTCGGCGGCGTGTGGCTGTTCACCTGGGTCAACGTGCGCGGCGTGCGCACCGGCGGCCGCGTGCAGAACGTGCTGACGGTGCTGAAGCTGGGCGGGCTGGTGGCCGTCGCAGTGGCGGGGCTGGCGATGGCGCGCGGGGCCGCGGTCGATGTCGCAGCCGGCGCGGCCGCACTGGCGCCGCGCGCGACGGGATACTGGGCCACCTTCCTGGCCATCGGCGGCGCGATGCGCTACGCCTTCTTCGCGTTCAGCGGCTGGGAAGGCGCCACCTACGTGGCCGAGGAGGTGCGCGACCCCGAGCGCAACCTGCCGCGCTCCATCCTCTGGGGCATCGGCGTTGTGCTGGGCATGTACCTGCTGGTGAACCTCGCCTACCTGAAGCAACTGGGCCCGGCCGGCATGGCCGGCTCGAAGCAGGTCGCCGCCGATGCGATGCGCGCGGCGCTGGGACCGGCGGGCGCGCTGCTGATCGCCGTCGCGGTGGTGCTGAGCACGGCCGGCAACATCAACGCGCAGGTGATGGTCAAGGCCCGCACCTGGCACGCGATGGCGCGCGACGGCCTGTTCCCCCGGCCGCTGGGCGTGGTCGATGCCGTCCATCACACGCCGCTGGGCGCCCTGGTCGGCCAGGCGCTATGGGCCACGGTGCTGCTGGTCGCGGCCGGACTTGCGGGTCGCTCCTACGAGACCGTCATCGACTTCTTCGCCTTCACGTCGGCGATCTTCAACCTTTCGACCTTCATCGCGGTCTGGGTGCTGCGCCGCAAGCTGCCGGGGCTGGCCCGGCCTTTCCGCGTGCCCGGCTGGCCGGTGACGCTGGTCGTCGTGCTGGTCATCCAGGTGGCGTTCATGGTCGTCACGGTGATCACCGCGCCGCTGCCGTCGCTGCTGGGTGTGGCGCTGACGGCATCTGGGCTGGTGTGGTATCGGTTTGGGCGGGGGCGCGGGCGCTAACGGGGCACTTGTCGACTTGTTGAATTGCGGGATGGTTGACTTATCAACCAATAGTTCGGCGGCAAAGGCGCCTTTCGCGCGGCTTAATTAGTTGATAAGTCAACCAACTGCCACTGCGAACCATGCGGCGCGCCCCCCCGCACGCGGAGCAAGCATCGCGCGGTCGCGAGAGAGTTGCGCCGGCGCAAGTGCCCGCTCCTGCGGTCCCACTTGCGCCGGCACAATCCGCTCCTGAATGACCTTAGAACCACCGCTTCCTGAAGAACGTCCACACCCCGACCAGCACCAGCACGGCCGACACCACCATCGGCACGAAGAAGGCGTGCGGCGAATGCTGGAAGGGCAGGTCGACGTTCATGCCGTAGATGCTGGCCATCAGCGTCGGGAGCATCAGGATGATCGTGATCAGGGTCAGGAATTTCATGACCACGTTCAGGTTGTTGGCGATGATCGAGGCGAACGCGTCCATCATGCCGCTGAGGATGTTGCTGTAGATGTCAGAGAGGTCCTGCGCCTGGCGGAACTCGATCTTCACATCGTCGACCAGGTCCTGCTCGTCCTCGGTCAGTTCGCGGCCGAAGATCTTGCGGAAGCGGTCCCACATCGGCTCGTTGCCCCGCAGCGACGTCGTGAAGAAGACCAGGCACTTCTCCAGGTTGAGCATGCGGATGAGCATCTCGTTCTTCAGCGAGCCGTGGATCGCGAACTCGGCCTGGTCGGCCTCGTCCTTGATCTGGCGGATGTAGGTCAGGTACTGCCGCGCGACCACCATCAGCAGCGTGCTCACGAAGCCGACGCGATCGGCCGGTGACGGCAGGCGCTGGCGGCGGCCGCTGCTGAGCAGCTCGTTCCACAGCGGCGCTTCCTCCGAGCACACCGCGACGATGTGCGTCGGCGTCATGATGACCGCCATGGCGAGCGTGATGTACGGGGTGTCCGAGGTCGGGTCGTGGTGCGGGATGCGCATGATCACGACGCGGCAGTTGTCCTCGACTTCGATACGCGGTCGTTCGTCGCGATCGAGGGCGGCGACCAGGAAGTCCAGGGGAATCTCGAGTTCGGCGGACAGGAACGCGAGCTCGCCCGGCTCGGGCGCGACCGCCCGCACCAGTTCGGCTTCCGGCAGGCCGGATGCTTCGACAAGCTGTCCGGCATGATGCTTCAGGTAAGTGATCATCGTGACACCCCCAACCGGGATCATCCGGGGTCCGTGCCGGACGAACCGGCAGCATCGGCGCGCCTAAGGTAGCCGACACCGGGCGAAGCGCCAAAGAGGGAGTTGCGCCGGCGCAAGTTAGTGGTGGGAAGCGGGGGATCGGGCCCGGACCGGGCCCCCTAGCCGATGTCGTCGACGATCCCCACGACCAGCGAGCGGATGGGCAGGTCCTTGCCGCCGAGGATCTGGCGGGCGCCGTTGCCCTCGTCCAGGACCAGGACCGTCTCGCCGGCGCCGGCTCCCGTCGCATCGACCGCAATGAGGTAACCACCGCTCGGCAGGCCATCGGGGCCCAGCTTGTCCAGGACCAGCAGGGTGCGGCCGTCCATCCCCTGGTGGTGGATGGTCGAGGTGATGCGGCCGGTGACGCGCGCCAGGATCATGGCTTCTTCTTCCGGCGGGGAGCCGGGGTGGCGGCGGCTTCGGCCTGAGCGGCCTGAGCGGCCTCGTCCACCTCGTCGATCTGCAGGTCGTTGACCAGCCCGACCACCGCGTGGTCGACGGGCACGAAGCTGGGCTCCAGCGTCAGGGCCGCCTCGCGGCTGGCCTCCCAGTAGACCAGTTCGCCGGGGCCGGCCATGCGGGTGCCGTCGGCGCAGACGAAGGGCTTGCCCTCGGGCTTCGCGCGCTTGTCCAGGGGCTGCACCCAGAGCAGGGGGATGCCCTCCATGCCCGGCGTGACCGTCGCCGCCACCAGCCTGCCGATGACCCGGCCCAGGAACACGGCTAGCCCTCCACCAGTTCGGCGCCCGCCGGTTCGACGGCCGGGCACGCGCGGAACGACGTGCCGCCGTTGATGACGTCGCGCAGGGTCTCGTCCAGGCGCGGCAGCAGGGTGCCGCCCAGCCACTCGCACGCGACGCCCTTCGCGGCGCGGGCCAGCTCCAGCGCCGCCTGCACGTCGGGCAGGTCGCCGCCCAGCACGGCCAGGGCGCGGCCGCCCAGGTCGTCGGCCAGGCGCATCTCGACCAGCGTGACCGGCACCGCCTTGAGCACCGCGTCCAGTGCGCGCAGCAGGCCCGGCGAGGTGCCCAGCTCGATGATGCACACCGCGTCGCCTTCACAGGGGCGCCGCGCGCCGTCGATCGCCGCGCTCAGTTGCGGGTGCGGGTCGGCCAGGCAGACCTCGTCCACCAGCAGGGTGCATTCGCAGCCCGACGCCACGCCCGCCTGGTGCGCCTCTTCCGTGGCCGCCACCGTGCCGCCCACCAGCGCCAGGTAGCGCCCCGGGTGCACGGTGCCGCAGCGAAGCAGCGCCACCGGCGACTTCTTCAGCATGCGGTCGACGGCCAGGATGCCGGCCGCCGCGCCGCCGAATTCGAGCAATGCCAGGGCCTGGCGCATGGGTGCCTACACGATCCTGAAGTGGTCGACCATCACGCACCGCCGCTGCCGCGAGAAGCTGCGGGCGGTGGTCAGCCCCTCGCCGGTGGGACTGGCGATGGTGAAGCTGGTGAAACCCTCGCCGCCGGCGCCGAGGCCCGCGACGATGGGGGCGTTCTTGACGAAGATGCTGGTGTTGATCACGCGCGCCATGCGGCTGAGCGCGTCGATGTCGCGCGAGTGCATGCTGGCCGAGTGGCCGAAGCCGTGCTCGCTCTCCCTGGCCAGCTCTATCGCGCGCGCCACGTTGCCCACGCGCACCACCGGCAACACGGGCATCAGCTGCTCGCTCCAGACCAGCGGATGATCTTCGGGCACCTCGCAGGCGATCAGCCGGCACTCGGGGCCCACCTTCACGCCGATCAGGGCGAGGATCACCTCGGGGTTCTTCCCCACGAGGTCCTTGTTGATGGTGCCGTGCTGCCGCGGCCCGCGGATCTCGCTGAAGATGTGCTTCTCCAGCCGCCGCATCTCGGCCTGCGTGGCGATGTAGGCGTTCGCCGCGCGCATCGATTCGAGCAGCTTGTCGGCCGCGGGCGCCGTGACGAAGCACTGCTTCTCGTCCACGCAGATGACGTTGTTGTCGAACCCGGCGCCCATCACGATGTCGCGCCCGGCCTTCGCCAGGTCGGCCGTCTCGTCGACCACCGCCGGCGGGTTGCCCGGCCCCGCGCACACCGCGCGCTTGCCCGACTGCATCGCGGCCTTGACCACGCCCGGCCCGCCGGTGACCACCAGCAGGTTGATGCCCTTGTGCAACATCACCTGCGTGGCCGACTCGATGGTCGGCTGCGCCACGGCCGTCACCAGGTTGGGCGGCGCGCCGACCGCTGCGGCCGCCGCGTTCAGCGCCCGGACCGTCGCCAGCGACGAGCGCCGCGCCGACGGGTGCGCGTTGAACACGACCGCGTTGCCCGCGGCCACCATGCCGATGGTGTTGCAGATGACGGTGCTGGTGGGGTTGGTCGTCGGCGTGATGGCGCCGATGACGCCGAAGGGGGCCCACTCCGTGAGCGTCAGTCCGTGATCTCCCGAAGTGGCGTCCGGCTTCAGGGCTTCCGTGCCCGGTGTCTTGTCCGTGACCAGCCGGTTCTTGATGACCTTGTCTTCATGGCGCCCGAGGCCCGTTTCCTGCCAGGCCTGCCGCGCCAGGTCAGCCCCCTGCTCCCGCATCGCCGCGCGGTAGGCGGCGATGATCTCCTCGCGCTTGGACAGGGACATCCCCGCCAGCTCGTTGAACGCGCGCCGCGCCGCGGCCACGCACTGGTCGACGGTCTCGAACACGCCGTCGCCCCCCACCGGCAGCGACGTCACCGGGAACACCGGCAACGGCGCCGCCCCCGCGGACGACGAGCCGTAGGACGAGCTGGCGGGCGGCGCGGGCGAGGTCCCTCTCCCCAGCCGTCCCGCCAGCTCGCGGGCAATCTGCTCGACCTGCTGGTCGCTCAGGCGATTCATCAGCCGTCGCCCTTCCGGTACTTCTCGTCACCCTCGATGTCCCAGCTGTCGACGATCGCCATGACGACGGCGTCGACCGGCCGCTTGTCCGTGACCACGGTCTGGCGGGCCGACGAGCCGGACGCGTACAGCACGTACTCGCCCTCGCCGGCGCCCATCGCATCGACCGCCACCACGCTGCCCCCGGTGAGCTTGCCGTCGGGCCCGGCAATGCCGAGCATCAGCAGCGACAGCCCATCCAGGCTCGCCTCCTTGCGCGTGGCCACCACGCGGCCGAGGACCTTCGCGAGGTTCATGGCGGCCTACGCCTCGCCCTGGCGACCGAGGCGACCCAGGGGGATCACCGCGTCGACGTTGGCGTGCGGGCGCGCGATCACGTGCACGGCCACCACTTCACCCACGCGGGTCGCCGCGTTCTGGCCGGCATCGGTGGCCGCCTTCACGGCAGCAACATCGCCGCGCACGATGACGGTCGTGTAGCCGCCGCCGGTCTTCTCGTAGCCCACCAGTTCGACGCGGGCGGCCTTGACCATCGCGTCGGCCGCCTCGACCGTCGCCGCGAAACTCCTGCACTCGATCATTCCCAATGCGTCTGCCATGTCGGTTCCTCCTCTGGTGCCGGCGCCCGTGGGCTACCGGCTGGTCGTCCGTCCCGTCAACGATTCCAGTGCCGCGACCGCCGCCGGCCGGGCCGCCTCGATGTCCTTCTCTTCCCCACCGATATACACGCGACCGAAGGCGCCGAACGCGCGCACCTCCAGGATGTTGATGTTCGCGGCCTTCTCGGCCTCGTTCGCGGCCAGCGCCGCGTAGGCCGCGGGCTCGCATTCCAGGACGAACAGCGTCTGCCCGGCCAGGATCAGGTTGCCGTGCCGCATGCGGTTGATGAGCATGCACTGGTGGTCGTCCAGGTGGCGCACGACCTGGTCCGAGATGATGCGCGGCTTCATCCGCTGGTCTTCGGTCAATTCGAGCGCCGCCAGGATGGCCGCGCCAGCCTGCCGCACGTCGGCCTGGCTGTCCGAGTGCACCTCGAGCATGCCGAAGTTGCGTTCGACGATCTGCATCCCCGGCGTCACGTTCGTGGACTTGAGCGCGATGTCCGTGACGCGGTTGATCTCGATGCCCGGCGCGATCTCGACGAACAGGCTGGCCTGCCCGACCTTGGGCAGGAAGCCCTGCGCCACCGTCGCCTGGAACGAGGCGAACTGGGGTTGCAGGCTGTCGATCACGCAGTAGGCGCGCAGGTCGACGGTGTTATGACCGGCCATCTTCTCTCCTTAGGACTTTCCGCCCGACTTCCGGGCTTCCTGCACGATGGCGATACTGGCGCTGGCGCCCAACCGGGTGGCGCCGGCCTCGATCATCTTCCGGGCGTCGTCGAACGAGCGGATGCCGCCGGACGCCTTGACTTCCATCCCCGCGCCGCGCACGACCGACGCCA
>CAIOLW010000003.1 GCA_903859215.1 uncultured bacterium
GCGCCTCGAGGTCGCGCGCGGCGGCCGTGTCATCGGGCCCGCGGCCCGTGACGACCAGCGTCGTCGCGCCGGAGAGATGGTCGTGGCAGAGCACGTCATCGAAGGCCATGAACAGGACGTCGGGGACGCCGCGGCCGTTGTCGGCATCGGGCGGCAGCTTCTCGACCGCCCAGGCGGCGCCATAGCCGAACCAGCCGACAAGCCCGCCGCCGAACGGCGCCCTGTTTTCGAGCGGGAGATCGTCCGGGGCCGCGGCGGCGTAGGCGTCGCGCACCCTGCGTAGAGCCGCGAACGGGTCGCCGGTTGACCGGGTGCGCCGGGGTGGCTCCGCCGGCCTGCCGTCGGGGTCGCGCCACACCGTCAGTTCGAGGTCGAGGCCGCCTGCAGGCGTTGCCCGCCGGCGACCGGTCAACATGGCCACCGGACCGCTGCCGGCGTACGACCAGCGGCCGAGGCGATCGTTGTCCAAGGCGCTGTCCAGAAGGAAGATGCCGCCTGTTCCGGGAAGCGTCGCGGCGACGTTCCAGAACGGGCCTTCGACGGTCACCGTGAGCGTGCGACGCCGGGCGCGCGCCGGCGTGATTGCGATATCCATGATCAGCTTTCCGGCCCCGTCGCCTGATCTTGCCGCCGGGATTGACAGAAGTGGTGTCGGGAAGATACCTTAGGTCGACTTTCCCCGGATCAAGAGTTCGGGATCCAATCTCAGTCGGTGGGTCTGCTTCGGCAAGCTTCCCTACCGCGCCGGTCCCCGCGTCCCCACACGCTCGGGTCGGGTGCCCCGCCCGGGCTGCCGGGATCGCGGAGTCGCCAGTGAACATTCTCCGCCCGCGTATCGTCCGCTTTGCGGCGGCGCTCCTGATGAGCGTCGCGGCATCGTCGGCCATGGCCACCGTCTTCAAGGACATGTCCACGAGCGCAGGTCTGATCGGCCTGAGCGTCAACAACCTGGGCTACTTCGGCAATGCGTTCTCCAACCGCAACCTGCCGTCGGGCGAATATCCGCGTCACAGCCATGTCGAGCACATCTACATGGGCGGCCTGTGGGTCGGCGCCCGCGGTCTTGACGGCTCGCTGCACGTCTCGACGGGCGCGCAGGACGCCAACGGGCTCCAGGCCGGCGACAACATCCGCGAGTTCAAGGATTTCTACGACAGTGAGCACCCGTCCAACCCCGAGAATTTCCTCAGGCGCTGGTCCAACAGCCAGAACGCCGACAACTACAATCCCGCGGCGCTGGCGACCGAGCACTTCGAGATGTTCTCGGATGACTACACGTCGCTCACGACCGGCAACCACGTGCCTCTTGGCATCAAGGCCCGGCTGCGGGTGCTGTCGTGGGGCAACCCGTTCGCCGACGATTTCGTGATCCTAGACTATACGCTGGTCAACGTCAGCGGCAGTGAACTGCGCGATGTCTACCTGGGCCTGTGGGCCGACACGACGGTCGGCAATACCCAGGTCAAGGACCCCTACGACAGCCAGGCCGTCAGCAAGTGGGACTACTACGGCGGCGTGAACGGCGCCTTCGGTCCCGTCGGGCAGGTCGATCCCGCCTACACCATCCCTTCGGACCCCAATGCGTGGCTGTCCTACGAGCACGACGCCGACGGCGACGAGGGCATGGCCACCAGCTGGATCGGCTTCCGCCTGCTCGGCACGAACATCCCGCCGACGACCGTCGAGGGGAAGCGCCCGGTGTCGTACAACGCATGGCGCTTCCACGGCGTGCCCGAGCGTGACGACCAGTACGACAACGTGGACAACCCCGGGCAGGTCATGCCGGGCAAGTACCAGTTCATGTCCAACGGCGATTTCGACGTGGGCGAGACGCCGGAGAACAACTACACGGCAACCTCCGACTGGGTGGGCATGCTGTCGACCGGTCCGTTCCCGACCTGGGCGCCGGGGGACACGCTGACGATCACGTTCGCTGTCGTCGCCGGCGCCGATTCGCTGGGCCTGCTCTCCAACAGCAAGGTCGCGCAGGTCGCCTACGACGACGGGTTCACCATCCCGTCGGGGCCGCCGTCGCCGCGCCTGGAATTCGGCACCGACAACAACTCGGTCATCCTGGGCTGGGCCGCCGGTGATTCACTGGATACGCAGGGCGTGGTCCTGCCGGTGGACAGCCCGCAGCGCTCGCCCGAGCACCACATCAGCCTGATCACCGGCCGCGAGGACTTCCAGGGCTACCGCGTGTACCGCTACCAGGGCACGTCCCTGGCGGGCGACCCGTTCCGGACCGCCACGCTGGTCGCCCAGTTCGACAGGATCGACGGCATCGGCTTCGACACGGGGCTGCCGTCGAAGGACGAGAACGGGCGTCGCCGTTTCGTGGATACCGACCTCCTGGACGGCTCGCCGTACTGGTACGCGGTCACCACCTTCAGCGCGCCGGACATCGAGGCCGGCCTGCCCGAGTTCGAGAGCGGTTTCAACGAGAACTCGAACCTGACCTACCCGGGTTCGGCCGCCTCGGACTGGTCGGAGGGCGGCATCGGCGTGTACCCGAACCCGTACCGCGCGGCATCGATGTTCGACGTGCACACCCCGAGCGGCATCAGCGAGATCGGGCGCAAGATCTGGTTTACCGGGCTGCCCGCCCGCAGTCGCATCCAGGTGTTCACGCTGGCCGGCGACCTCGTCAAGACGATCGAGCACAACAACGCGAATTCGGGCCAGGAACCGTGGGACCTGATCAGCGAGCCTGTCCGCGCCATCGCGACGGGGCTCTACGTCTATGCGGTCACCGACCTCGACACCGGTCAGGTGCAACGCGGGAAGCTGGTGATCATCAAGTGAGGACTCCCGTGGCACCTCGTGCGAACGCCGCGCGACGCCCCTGGCGGCTGATCGTGCCGGCCGCGCTGGCGATGGCCGCCGCGGCGGCGGCCATCATCGCGGGTTGCTCGGCCAACCCTCCGTTCGACCCGGCGACCGTGCCGAACCAGCGGCCGTCGGTCCACCTGTTCGTCGGCCCGATCGACCCGAACGGCGTGCTGAACCCGACCAGTTACTACCGGCGCACGTTCCGCTGGAGCGGCACCGATGCGGACGGTTGGGTGAAGCAGTACTACGTCTCGGTGCAGACCCAGGCCGGCGTCGCTGCCGCGTGGGACACGACCCAGCGCACCGACACGACGATGACGTTCCAGCCGGACGACCTGGGCAACGCACAGGCAACGTTCCTGCTGGTCTGCCGCGACGACCGCGGCGCCCTGAGCGATACGGTCCGCCAGTTCGTGCCGCTGC
This sequence comes from uncultured bacterium, assembly GCA_903859215.1. GTDB lineage: Bacteria > Krumholzibacteriota > Krumholzibacteriia > LZORAL124-64-63 > LZORAL124-64-63 > CAINDZ01. Next base: position 3,256 of record CAIOLW010000003.1, read on the forward strand.
GGAATTTCCCGCCCGCCGTGAATTTCCAGAGCGACTTCAATCCGCTGCGCAACCTGCAGCGCGAGTTCCATGATGCGTCGGGCGCGATCACGACGAACCCGTCGGCTGCCGCCGACACGACCTACTTCAACTGGGGCCCGATGAACTTCCGGCTGTTCGCGCTGGATCTCGACGGGGCGCCGACGATGGACGAGTTCTACCGCTACACGCTGGCCGACGGCGATCCCGGCGTGACGCTCGACGAGGGCGACCCGGCTGCGGACCCGAACACCTGCTGGGTCCGGGTCCCGTTCAACTCGAGCGCCGAGATCAAGCAGTTCTCGATCTTCGTCAAGGACGTGGTGCCGGGTATCCGCACGCTGCGGGTGTCGGTGAAGGACGAGGCGCACTCGGACGCGAACTTCAGGTTCACCTGGGAAGTGCGCGCGCCCAAGGGCCCGGTCCTGTTCATCGCCGACGGCATGAGCCCCGATGCGCGCGCCTTCTTCACGAACATCCTCGATTCGCGGTTCGGTGTGGGCGGCTGGGACGAGTACAACTTCTGGTTCGGCGCCCCGGACATCCCGTCGGTGCTGCTCGAGACGTACCGCAAGTTCCAGGTCGTGTTCTGGACCGACAGCGGCGCCGGCAGCCAGAGCCTGAAGACGGCCTCGGCGCCCGGCGGCGTGCTGCAGCAGTACATGGTGCCGAGCGATGGCGCCCCGGCGGGCCGGTTCCTCTTCGTGTCGCGCGGGTTCGTGGGCCAGTCCAACGGCCTGACCGTGGCATTCCTGCAGGCCGTCGTGGGCGTCAGCCCCACGTCGTCGCCGGCCACGCCGCTGCGCTACCCGATCGACAAGGCGGCCATCCACCAGAGCGGTTCGCTCGCCGACATGGTGACCGCGAAGACCGTGACCTCGGGCGGCCAGGGCCTGGCGCCCCTGTCGGCGTGGATCGCCGACGGCAGGAACGAGATCCTGTACCGGATGGAGAGCTGCACCTGCTACGGCGACCCGCGCCGGCCGCTGCCGCCGTACGACCCCGTCGTCGGTATCCGCGTGCCGTCGCATGCCACGTCCAGCGTGGCGCGCATGGTGGGGCTGAGCCTGCAGCTCGACAACTTCAATCCGGCGCATGTGTCCAACGTAATCTACAGCATCCTGACGACGGAGCTGGGGGTGGTCGCGAAGTGAAGATCCGCCTCCTTTCCCTCGCCATCGTGATGCTGGCGTTCGGCGCGGCAGCGCCGCAGGCCTTGGCGCAGGCCAGGGCCACGACCACGGCGCCGGCGCCGGCCACGACGGTCGACCCGGCGACGCCCTGCATGATCCGCGGCCGCATCTACGACGCCGAGACCAGCGAGACGATGCCGTACACCAACGTGTACCTGGCCGGCACGAACTACGGCACGATGGCCTTCACCGACGGCCTCTACATGATCCGCGGGCTGCCGGCGGGCACGTATACGGTCAAGGCCTCGTACATCTCTTATGCGCTCGGGTCCGAGACCGTCACGCTGCACCCGGGCGAGACGCTCAACCTCGATTTCCGCCTGCAGATCCAGGCGATCCTGACGGACATGTTCGAGGTCGCCGCCGAACGCCAGATCATCGAAGTCGACAAGACCGGCAGTTCGCACTACATGACGGCCCAGCAGCTGCAGTCGGTCCCGCTCGACCAGATGGTCGACATGATCGCGCTGCAGCCGGGCGTGACGATGCAGGACAACGAGATCCATATCCGCGGCGGCCGCGCCGAGGACACGATGTTCGTCGTGGACGGCGTCTCGGTGAACGACCCGCTGGGCGGCGGCGGCTACGGCTACCAGATGGACCCGTCGATCATCAACGAGATCGAGGTGCTGACCGGCGGCTTCAACGCCGAGTACGGCCAGGCGGTCAGCGGCGTCGTCAACGTGTCCACCAAGGAAGGCACCGACCGCCTCGAGGCGCGCGTCAGCGTGAAGCGCGACTACCTCGGCAAGCCGATCCCGAAGCACGACTTCGTCGACTGGCGCGACTGGTCCAAATTCGGCGAGCCGCAGAACATCGACATCCTCAAGGCCTCGGTGTCGGGCCCCGACCCGATTTCGGCCGGCCTGCGCAAACTGGGCATCCACCTGCCGGGCACGCAGTTCATGCTGGCCAGCGGTTCGGTCGAACTCGGCGACGGCTACCTGCCCGCCTTCAGCCGCCAGAACCGCCTCGAGTCGCCCATCTACAAGGGCAACTTCTGGACGCCGCGCGGGGACAACAACTGGAACGGCATGGTCAAGTGGACCTGGAACCTGGACAACGACCGCAAATTCAACATCAACGTCAGCCGTAACGTGGACATCAGCCAGGGCTTCAGCCTGGCGGGCGAGGGCTACCCGCTCGAGTTCATCGACCGGCTGGACAAGTACCTGACGTTCACCAACGAGAACATCCTGACGCAGGCGTACTACCGGCAGGTGCTGGGCCAGAAGTCGTGGTTCGACGTCACGCTCGGCCGCACGTTCACGCGGCAGCACACCAACGTCAACGGCAACGACGACTACACGACCTACGAGCCGTTCCGGCTGACCACGGACGGCAGCACCGGCAGCGCTGATCGCTGGCATGACCACTACGCCGAGTCGTACACGTTCAAGGGCGCCTATTCGTTCATGGGCGGCGGCGGCAACGAGTTCAAGACGGGCCTCGACGCCTCGGCGACCGAGATCCAGCTGATCGACCTCGCCAGCAGCCTTTCACACCCGCCTGCGGGCAAGCTGGGCATCCGCGAGGACATCTATGCCGCGCACCCGATCACGGGCGCCGGGTACTTCCAGGACAAGCTGGAATTCCGCGGGCTGATCCTGAACGCCGGGGTGCGCGCGGATTTCTGGGCGCCCGGTCGCGAGGTCGAGGACGTCATGTCCCACCCCGACGACTACCTTTTCATCACCGACGACATGTCGACGCAGTTCGATGCCAGCACGTCGCGCGCCTTCGGCCGCAACTGGAAGACGCGCGTGTCGCCGCGGTTGGGCCTCAGCTTCAAGGTGACCGAGCGCGACAAGTTCTTCTTCAACTACGGCCACTTCAGCCAGTGGCCGCGGTTCCTCTACGTGTACCCGCAGTTGACGGCCAACTCGGCGACGAAGGTACAGCTGCTGGGCAATCCGAACCTGGACCCGAAGGTCACCGTCGAGTACGAGACGGGCATCCAGCACGAATTCGGCGGTTTGTGGAGCGCCGGCGTCACGTTCTTCAATCGCGACATCTTCGGCTACGCCAAGAGCGTGACGATGAACGCGGTGGAGATCTCCGCCGAGGACACCCCCGACCCGAACGACCAGGGCACCGAGACGATCAACCCGGTGCGCTACTTCAACGGCGACTCCGCGCGCAGCCTCGGCGCCGAGATCTCGGTCACCAAGCGCACGACGCGCTGGCTCAGCGGTTCGGGCAGCCTGGAACTGCAACGGTCGACGGGCACCAACAGCGACGCCGACGCCGCCTACCTGCAGGCCGCCTTCGGCCAGAATTACGACGGGACGGCCAACCTGGCCAGCCTGACGCGCTCGCCGCTGCTCTGGGACAAGCCGTGGTCCCTCAGCGTCAACGCCGACTTCTCGGTGTTCGAGAAGGACCGTCCGGAGATCTTCGGCTGGCGCCTGCCGCCGAACTGGAGCATGAACGTGCTGTGGCAGGCCGAGGCCGGCCAGCGCTTCACGCCCATGATCTACCTCGGGCCCAGCAACTACCTGACGGGCGCGCGCTACACCCGGACGGGTCCGGCGAAATCGCAGATCAACTTCCGGTTCAGCAAGTACTGGAAGTTCCACCGCCGCGACCGCCTGACACTGTCTTTCGAGGCGCGGAACCTGCTGAACCACAAGAACTACCGCCGCGTGAACCCGTGGACGGGTGACGGCTACAAGATCGGCGACTTCAACCCGAGCTGGTCCGACCCGCGCGAGAACGCGAACGAGGGATCGGGCAACACGGACAGCGAGATCTACGCGAAGCAGATCGTCGATCCCAGCTACATCGAGGATCCGCTGACGATCCAGTGGGGGTTGGCCTACTCATGGTGAGGATGCGCGCATGCCGCCATTTCGCGGCCCTGGTCGCCGGCGTCCTGCTGTGGGGCGCAGGCCCGGCACGGGCCAGCGACGTGATCCGCCTGTTCGGTGACGAGAATGCAGGCACGGCCAGCGCGCAGTTCCTGCGCATCCCGGTCGGCGCCCGCGCGGTGGCCCTCGGGCAGGCGTACTCGGCGCTGGCGACGGACGGTTCGGCCATCTTCTGGAACCCGGCGGGGCTCATGCGCACGCCGGGCCGCCAGAACTACTTCGTCAGCCACGTGGCCTGGGCCGCGGACATCAACCTGGACTACGCGGCGTACCACCGGCGCGGCCAGAACTTCGCGCAGGGGATCATGTTCGGCGCCCTGCGTTCGGGCAACATCCTGCGCACCGATGAACTGCACCAGGAAGGCACCGGGCAGTACTTCAACGCGAACCAGTTCTTCATCGGGGCCAGCCTCGCGCGCGCGATGACCGATCGCTTCTCGATCGGCGCGTCCGTGAAGTTCTTCCAGGAGAACCTGGACCAGTACCAGACGAAGGCGTTGCTGGCCGACCTGGGCATCCTCTACTACGTCGGTGTCGGCGACATGCGCATCGGTTTCACGGTGCGGAACTTCGGCGGCGACGTCCATCCGGGCGGCGAGCCCCCGGCCACGCCCCAGGGCTACGTGCCGGCGGCCGATTTCCAGAGTTTCCCGGCGCCGACGGTGGGCGCATTCGGCGCGGCCAAGACCTGGGATCTCACGCAGAAGGTGTCGCTCCTGACGACGGCGGACTTCAACCACCCGTCGGACTATTCGGAGAGCTTCCGCCTTGGCAGCGAGCTGGGTTTGCGCAAGCTGCTGTTCCTGCGCGTGGGCTTCGAGACCAATCGTCCGGCTGGCGGCTTGGCGGCCGGCTTCGGCGTGCAGATCGAGCGCCGCCAGATGCTGGTGCGCATCGACTACGCCTACAGCGACATGGGCGGCTTCGGCGCCGTGCACCACATCTCGGTGGACGTGTCGCCGCTCTGGCGCCGGCCCGTTGCCGATGCCAACGACTGGAGGCTGCGATGAGCCGCCGCCGTACTTTTGCCGCCGCGATGACCCTGGCCGCCTGCGTCCTGCTGGCCCTGCTCTCGGCGGGCTGCGGGGAGAAGATCGCGGTCCCGCACGCGCAGGGCCTCTTCTCGGTGGCCGCATGGCTTGATGACGCCCAGTTCGCCGACGATGGCGCCCGGCAGATCGCACAGGCGTTCGGCGGGTTGTTCGTCGTCTCGGCTGATTCGCTCATCAAGCGCGACCTCGAGTACAACCAGATCGCCGGCGCCGGCGGCCTGACGGACGCCACGGCCGTGTGCGTCGATCCCGCCGGGCAGGTCGTGTTCGTCTGGGACCAGGGCACGCGCGAACTGAAGTGGTACTCCGTCTCCGACCTGGCGCTCCTCGGTTCGGCCAACCTCCCCGCTGTCCAGAGCGCCCGCGCCCTGGCCGCCAACCTGGCCGGAATCGACCAGGCGCCCGGGGCCCGGACCTTCGTCTACCTGGCCGACCCTGATTCGGCCGTCGTCCATCGCTACGCCTTCGACGACTTCAACGGTCCCACGGCCCACGGGATCCTGACGCGCTCGGAGGGCATCGGCGCCCGCTCGGTGCACGAGCCCTGGGGCATGGCGACCGATTCGGGCGGCATGATGGTCGTCTGCGACGCCGACACCCTGCGCAACTGGGTCGTCCGCTTCGACGGGACGCCCGACCTCGAGGACACCGCGCCCGCCGGCCAGAGCGCCCCGATGCGCGGCACCGCGGTCACGTTCGAGGTCACCTGTGAACCGCCGGCCGCCACCGACTTCGTGCTGGGCGATGCCGCCATCTGCGCGCAGAGCGACTGGGTGGGCGGCCCGAGCAGCGAACCGGGCCTGTTCCGGGCGCCGACGGCCGTCAGTGTCGACGGCAGCGGCCGCATTTTCGTGGCCGACACCGGCAACAACCGCGTCGGGGTTTTCACAGTCGACGGGCACTACCTGCTGCAGTTCGGCGATTCCGGGAGCTGCCCGACGCCTGCGTCGCTGGCCCTTGTGGACATCCGGGTGGGTACCGGAGCCGCCGACGTCGATTACGCGGCCTATGCGTTTATCGTGACGCCGGGCACGGGGCAGGTGCGGCGCTTCATCTCCAGCGAGCACTACATCTACATCCACCGGGAACCGCCTCCGGTGATTCCCTGATTCGGCCTGAAGAATCCCTTTAAGCCAGCCTGTTCGCCAGCCGATCCTTCCTTCGGCCGGGCCCAACCGCGTCGTCCCATGCCCGGGACGGCAGGCGAGGCCCTCTTTGGGGGAAGGGTTCGCGCCATGGCGTTGCGTGAAAAGGTCATTCTGTCGGTCGTCGCCTGCCTGTTCGTGGTTCTGGGGCTGTCCGCCCTGTATAACTCCTTGACAGTCAGGCATTTGTCGGAAGATCAGGAGTCCGCCGCCTCGGAGTTGACGGCCGAGAGCATCACCGCGGCCATGTCCGTGTTCGGCGAGACCGGCGACATGAACGGGCTTCAGATGTACCTGAAGAACGTGTCCGCGCTGCCGGCGCTGGCCGACGTACACGCCGTACGGGCCCCCGGCGTGGCTGCCGAGTTCGGCGCCCGCAAGGATGCCGACGCCAGGGACGAAATCGACCGACAGGCCCTGGCCACAGGCAAGGAGCAGGTGGCGGTCGACCACAAGGCCCACACGCGCCGTACCGTGACGCCCGTGACCGCGTCCGCCAGTTGCGTTGGTTGCCACACAACGGCCAAGGAAGGCGAGGTACTCGGCCTGGCCAGCGTGACGCTGGACACCAAGGCCGCCGACGCCGCCCTGGCGCGCGCCAGCCTGGCGACCGTTGCCGCCGCGGTGATCGCGCTGCTGGTCGTGGCCGGCGCCCTGGCGCTGCTGATCAACAAGCTGGTGATCGTCCCGGTGAAGGCCGTGGCCGGTCGCCTGCTGGGCGACGTGTCCCAGCTGAGCGAAGCCGCAGCCGAGCTTTCGTCCACCAGCGGGCAGATGGTGGACGGGGCCAACAACCAGGCGGCGAGCCTGCAGCAGACATCAGCTTCGCTCGAGACGATGGCCTCGCAGACCCGCGCCAACGCGGGCAGCGCCGAACAGGCGCAGGACGTGGCGCGCCAGGCGCTCGAGCACGCGAAGCAGAGCAGCACCGCGATGGGCGGCATGCTCGGGGCCATCGCCGAGATCAAGACCTCCAGCGACCGCACCGCCCAGATTCTCAAGACCATCGACGAGATCGCCTTCCAGACGAACCTGCTGGCCCTCAACGCCGCGGTGGAAGCTGCGCGGGCGGGCGATGCCGGCCGCGGCTTCGCCGTGGTGGCAGAGGAGGTCCGCAACCTGGCGCAGCGCAGCGCACGGGCGGCCCAGGAGACCACGGCCCTGATCGAAGCGTCGCGCCAGAGCGCCGACCACGGCGTGGACGCCTCGAAGCAGGTGGGCGGCATCCTGGACGAGATCACCCGCAATATCGACCAGACGGTGGCGTTGATGGCCCGGGTCGTGACTTCCAGTGGGGAGCAGGCCGACGGTATCGGCCAGATCAAGGTGGCGGTCGCCCAGATCGACCAGGTCAGCCAGTCCAATGCCCAGATCGCGGCCCAGAGCGAGACGGCCAGCGAGAACCTCAACCAGATGGGCGCCGGTCTGGGCGAGGTCTCGGCCCAGCTGACC
>CAIOLW010000004.1 GCA_903859215.1 uncultured bacterium
CCGCACAGGATCATCGTCGCCACCGGCAGCACGAACACCGTCACCGCGCTGCGCGAACGCTCGCCCAGGTACATCGACACGCCGGCGTAGAAGACGATGAACGGCAGGCCGATCATGATGATGGGCATCAGGTAGTTGGCCGGCGCGAACGGGCCGCGGATCTCGGCGGCCGCCGCGTTGGGCACGACGTGGTTGAAGAACGCCATCGCCGCCGCCTGGAACACCATCACGACGACGAAGCCGCCCACGACCGCCAGGAAGCGCCCCCAGACGTACTCGCCCGGCGTGACCGGCGTCGAGTGCAGGATGACGTCGACCTTCACCTCGCGGTCGCGCAGCAGGGTCAGGCCCGCCGACGCGGCGATGAAAAAGGCGTAGTAAAGCAGCGTCAGGTACGTGGTCGTCTGCGTCTGCGCGAACTCGGACGTGATCCACGCCTTCGTCCCGCCGACGCTGCTGTCGCCCGAACCGATCTGCATCTTGCCGCTGGAGAGCCCGAAGGCCGTCAGCGCCAGGAAGCACATCAGCGCGATGAACAGCGGGCGCCGGAAGGAGTGCAGGAACTCCACGCCGAAGCACGCGAACAGGCGGCGCGCGCCCATCACAGCCCGCTTCCCTGGCCGGCCGGGGCGTGCAGTTCGTGACCCGGCAGCGCGCCCAGGCGCATCAGCACCAGGTAGGCGTCCTCGAGCGTGACCGGCGCCGGCGTGAACCCGTCCGGCGGCGCGCCGGCAGGATCGTAGATGCGGGCGCGGTTGCGGCCCTCGACCAGCAGCGCCTGGGTGACCGTGCGCTCGGCGCGCAGGCGCGGCAGGTCCGCCACGTCGACGGTGCCCTCGAAGATGTGGCCGTCAATGGCCGCGCGGGCCTCGGTCGGCGTGGTCAGCGCCAGCAGGCGCCCCTCGCGGATCACGGCGAAGCGCGGGCAGAGCACCGCGACGTCCTCGACGATGTGCGTGGACAAGAGCACGATGCGGTCGGTCGCCAGCTCGGACAGCAGGTGGTAGAAGCGGAGCCGTTCCTCGGGGTCCAGCCCGGCGGTCGGCTCGTCGACGATGATCAGGCGCGGGTTGCCGGCAATCGCCTGCGCGATGCCCAGGCGCTGCCGCATGCCGCCCGAGTAGCCCTTCACGGCGCGCTTCGCCGCAAACGTGAGGTTCACGCGTTCGAGCAACTCCCTGACCAGAGCCTTGCGGCCGCCGGGCGCCTCGACGCCCTTGAGCACCAGCAGGTGGTCGAGCATCGCCTCGCCCGACAGGTGCGGGTAGAAGCCGAACTCCTGCGGCAGGTATCCCAGCCGCGGCCAGTGCGACTCGGGGTCGCGCAGGACATCCGTCCCGTCCAGCGTCACGGCGCCGGTGGTGGGCTGCAGCAGCCCGGCCAGGATCTTCATCAACGTCGACTTGCCCGCCCCGTTGGGGCCCAGCAGGCCGAACATCCCCACCGGCACCTCGAGGTCGACGCCGCTGAGGGCGGTGACGGGGCCGGGGTAGATCTTGGTCAATCCACGAATACTGAGCACGGGGGCCTCCTGGGCGGGGCTTGGGCATGACGGAAAATGGGCGTTTGCGGCACCGAAGAAACAAGACGCACGTGACCGCTGGAGGTTGCAGGGCGGTATTGCCTGCGACGGCGGCGACGGCTTGAAATTCCCCGCGCTCAGGGTATCATCGCCGTCGGCATGGACACCACAACTGGTCCGGGGCTGGACGCGCCGGGGGAAGAGAGACCGCATGCGACTTCGGCTGGCCATCGTCCTGTGCGCGCTGGGGCTGGCCCTGGCGTCCATCCCGGTGACGGCGCGCGCCGCCGGCGATTCCCGCGCCGCGCTCACCGCCGACCTGCAGGCGATCATCGCGGGCTTCCTCGCGGAAAACCCCCAGGCCCCCGGCGTGTCCGCCTGGGTGTCGTGCCCGCCGCTGGGGCTGGAGTGGTCGGGCGCCGTCGGCACCGAGGCGCGCGGGTCCACCAAGCCGCTGACTCCCGCGCACACGTTCCGCATCGCCAGCAACACTAAGACCTACGTCGCGGCCACCGTGCTGCGCCTTGCCGAGGACGGGCGGCTCGACCTCGACGCGAACCTGGCGGGCCTGCTGGCGCCCGACCTGGCGTCCCTGCTCACGGCCGACGGCTATGACCTGCAGGCGATCACGGTTCGGCAGGTGTTGAGCCACACCGCGGGCCTGGCTGACCATTCCGGGGACGATCGCTACGGCGAGCGCATCATCGCCGATCCGTCCCACGTGTGGACGCGGCAGGAGCAGGTGGCGCGTTGCGCCGAACTGTTCGATCCGTTGGGACCGTCGCCCGCTCCCTACCGCTACTCCGACACGGGCTACGTGCTGCTGGGGGGCATCATCGAGGGCGTGACCGGAAAGACGCTGGCTGCGGCCGTGCGCGAGAACCTCGGGTTCGCGCGCCTCGGGCTGGACCACACCTGGTGGGAGGTCGCCGAACCCGCGCCCACGGCTGCCGGTCCGCGCGCGCACCAGTACCTCGGCGACCACGACGTCACGGACTGGAGCCCGTCGTTCGACCTGTACGGGGGCGGCGGCCTGGTCTGCGATGTTCGCGACCTCGGCCTGTTCATGCGCCTGCTGCTGGAGGGACGGGTGCTGCGGGAAGAAGCGTCGCTGGCGGCCATGACCGGGGGCGGGACGGTCGACTACCGCCTCGGCCTGATGCCGACCGACCTCGACGGCCAGCTTGCGTTCGGGCACACCGGATTCTGGAACACCTTCGCCTTCAACGTGCCGGGCCTGGATGCCACCATCTCCGGTTGCGTCCTCAGTCGTGACGCGGCGCGGGGGCGCGTGCTGGCTGCGCGCCTGGCGACGCGGCTGGCCGCGGCTAGCAGGGAATAGCGGGGGCGGGCGGGTGCGACGCTGCAGTTGCTCGAACAGGCGCGCCAGGGGATGGGGCTCGCCGCGTCGACCGCCGAGCCCGGCGAAGCGGAGCCCAAGCCGGACTTCCGCCGCAAGCTGGCGCGCAGCTGGGCCCTGCTCCTGGCGCGCATCTACGAATGCCTCCCCCTGAAGTGCCCGAAGTACGGCGAGCCGATGCGCATCATCGCGTTCGTGCTCGACGCGCCGACGATCGAGCGGATCCTCGATCACATCGGCGAGCCGACGCAGCCGCCGGCTGTGCTGCCGGCACGTTCGCCGCCGCAGCTGGCGTTCGGGTTCGACCAGGCGCCCGCGACCACGGACTGGCCGGAGATGGACCAGACGGCGGGGCAGGGCGGCGGCTGGGAGTAGTCCCACAAGTCAGGCGAACCGGAGATCGTGCTGTAAGCGCCACAGCGCGGCGGATGGAGGCGTCTGTCCGCGGCGGCGCAGAACGGGCTCCGTGCAGGGCGAAAAGCGGCAGCCGACGGGGATTGGGGTGGGGTGATTGACTTTCGGGGGGCCGGCGGGGGATACTTGAGGGGTGTCAGATGGCGAAAACGACGGGTTGGTGGGGGGGGTGGTGGTTTGTTTCGACTATCCTCTCTAAATTCCTACGAGTATTGCTGCCTGTCCTCTGTCTGACCGTGTGCCGTCTCGGCTTGAGTATCCGACTCCAGGGTCAATCCCCGGCGGTGCCTGCCGATCATGTACCGAAGGGGTCGGGTACCCGGGATTGGTGACCGCGAAACCGGAGGCGAGCGACGACATGCCCGAATCGTCTTCCCCAGGCCTGCCCATTCACGGGATCTTCGCCGAAGTCGCCCGCCGGAACCCGCTCAGCCCGGCCCTGGTCTTCGGCTCCGAACGCCTCACCTACAGTGAACTGAACGACAGCGCGGACCACCTGGCCGGCATCCTTCGTCGCGAGGGCCTGGTGCGGGGAGACCGGGTCGCGGTCTTCGCCGACCGCAGCCTCGAGACCATCATCGCATTCCTGGGCATCCTGAAGGCGGGCGGCGCCTACGTTCCCGTCGACACCGCGTATCCAGGCCCGCGCGTGGCCCTGCTGTTGCAGGAGTGCTCGCCGTTCGCCGTCCTGACGACGCACGAGTTGGCCGGCGCGCTGGCGCCGTCCGGGCTGCGGATCATGATCACCGGCGACCTGCTCGCAGCCCGAGACGCGCCGCAGCCACATCACGACTACGCCGGGCCCGATGAAACGGGCCCCGAGGACCTGGCCTATATCCTCTTCACCTCGGGCACCACGGGCAGCCCCAAGGGTGTGGCCGTCCCGCACCGGGCCATCGCGCGGCTCGTGTTCGACCAGGAGTACGCGCGCTTCGGCGCGGACCGCCGCTTCCTGCAGCTGGCGTCGCTGTCGTTCGACGCCGCAACGTTCGAGATCTGGGGACCGCTGCTGCACGGCGGCACCTGCGTGCTCTACCCGGGCGGCAGCCTGCCGGATCCCGCCGAACTGATGGCCTGCATCCGCGAGTGCGGCGTGACGACGGCCTGGCTGACCTCGACCCTGTTCAACACCATCGTCACGGTGAAGCCCGAGGCGCTCGGCGGCCTGGACGAGCTGCTGATCGGCGGCGAGACGCTGTCGGTGCCCCACGTGCGCAAGGCGCTGCAGCTCTTGCCGGGCGTGCAGATCATCAACGGCTACGGCCCGACCGAGAACACGACCTTCACGTGCTGCCACCGCCTGCCGCGCGAGCTGCCGGCCGACCTGGTGTCCATCCCCATCGGCAAGCCGATCGCCGGCACGCAGGTCTACATCGTGTCGGACCAGCTGCAGCCGGTGGCTGACGGCGAGTTCGGCGAGGTCCTGTGCGGAGGCGCCGGGCTGGCGACCGGGTACTGGAACCAGGAGGCGTTGACGCGCGAGAAGTTCATCACGCCGTCGTTTGCGACCCCGGGTTCCACTGTGCTGTACCGGACCGGCGACTACGGCCGCTTCCTGCCCGGGGGCGTCGTCGAGTTCAGCGGGCGGCGCGACGACCAGGTGAAGATCAGGGGCTTCCGGATCGAGCTGGGGGAGATCAACGCGGTCCTGCTGCGGCACCCGGCGATCCGCGACGCGGTCGTGGTCGCGGACAGGCAGCAGGAGCGGACCGTCGGCCTGGTTGCGTACGTGGTGTCGGGCGACCCGTCGCTGGCTGCCGCGGCGGTGCAGGAATTCCTCGGCCAGCACCTGGGCAGTTACATGATCCCTTCGGAGATCCTGTTCCTGCCCGAGTTGCCGCTGACGGTGAACGGGAAGCTGGATCGCGCGCGCCTGCCCGTCCCCGGCCGTGACCGGCCCGCGGTGGCGCTGCTGGCGCCGGGCACCGAGACGGAGAAGCTGCTGCACGGGATCTGGTCGCGTGTCCTGCGCACCGAGGCGATCGGCATCGACATGAACTTCTTCGACATCGGCGGGACGTCGCTGCTGAGCATCGAGTTGATCAGCGAGATCAGCAAGGCGGTGGCGGCGACCCCGCGCCCGTTGTCGGTCGTCCACGTCTACCAGTACCCGACCATCCGCGATTTCGCCGGGTTCCTGGCCCCAGCCGGGACCCCCGCACCGCAGGCGGGCCTGAGCGCGGAGGACCGGGCGGCCCGGCAGCGCCTGGCCCGGCAGCGCAACCGGCGCGGCTAGGACTTCTCAGTCGACCCGCACGAAGCACGCGCCGACGTAGTGCGGCAGCGAGCGCTCGTCGTCCAGCGGCAGCGTGCAGGACTTGCCGGGATTCGTCCATTCGTCCACCAGGCGGTAGCCGAGCTTCTCCATGCCCGCGAAGACATCCGCCTTGCGGTGGATGACGTACGGGCAATAGGCGGCGCCGATGTTCTGGAGCGTGACGAACGGCTCGCGATCGGTGAACGCGCACAGGTTGACCAGCACGTGGCGCGGCTTCTTCTCCAGCGCGGCCAGCATCTCCGCGAGCGGCTCTTCCAGGTACTGCAGCACGCCCGCCGCGTGGTAGAGGTCCGCGCCCGAGGCCGCGCCGCGGTCGGCCGTGAACGTCAATCCGCGGCAGCCCTTCTCCTGGGCCAGCTTCGCGCCCGCCTCGACCACCGCCGGCACGTCGCAGACCTGCCAGCGCAGGTCCGCCGGGAAGTCCAGGTAGCGCTCGTAGGCGTAGCGCGCCACGCCCACGTGGCCGCCGAGGTCGAACACCGTGCGGACGTCGCCGAGAATCCTTGCCAGCCAGTACAGCACGGGATAGTCGGTGGGATACACCTGCACCATGCGCTCGCGATAGAGGCTGGCCGGGTCCGGGTGGTCGTAGCCGACCGGGCAATCCTTCGGGGCCGACGCGGCCGCTTCCGCCGTTGAGTTGAAGATCCCGCGGAAGAGGTTGGCGTCGCGCGTGGTCGCGAACTCGTGCTCGTAGCGCGCGCGCAGGAACGCCTCGAACGCAGGGATCCGCCGCGCGCTCCGGATCAACGACAGGACCTTGTGGGGCACGTACTGGCTCATCGTTCGTCAACCGCCTGGTTGGGTGAGGGGTGTGGCGCCCGGCGCGCCGGGGCGCCGCAGGCGGAAGATCCGCCCCAGTTCCCCGCGATCGACAGCGATGTCGGCATGGTCCGCCAGCCACCCGTCCAGTTCCGCGTCGCCGCGCTTGCGGTACGGGTCGACGTAGAACGCGGCGCCGCGGTCGGCCGCCAGGCGGATGATGTCCAACCGGGCCTCGTCGGCCGGGAGCACCCAGCCGCGGACATTGGCCAGGTAGAACACGCGGGGGTCCTCGAAGTTGTTCACGGTGCCGAACGCCTGGTCGCGGGCGTCGGCGGAACTCCTGACCGCCACCAGCGATCCCGGGGCGGCGAGCGCCCGCAGGGCCTTGCCCATGGCCACGGCAGGGTTCTTTTCCCACAGGACAAGGCTTGGCGCGTGGCGCCGCGCCAGCTGGGCGCCGTACAGCGTCGCGCACAGGACGCCGCACGCCACGGGCACCCAGACATGGGCGCGTTGCTTCCACGGCATGCGGTCCTTCAGGTGCGAGAACGCCGCGGCGGCGAGCCACGTCCCGAGGACCGCGGTGAAGAGATGGTAGTGGGGCCCGTTCCATTCGCTGCGTGTGTAGCGGAAAGCCACGAGCAGGTACACCAGGTTCGCGATGCCGAGCGCGATCGCCACGCGGTCGAGCCGTCGCGTCACCGCCAGGAACACGGCGGCGGCGGCGCCCAGGGCGCCGAATCCCCAGACGATCGAGAGCCGCACCAGCGAAGGGTAGTTGCGCGCGTCCAGCAGCGTGCCCAGGGTGGCGAACTTGCTGTCGCCGCCGGCGATGATCCCGAACGTGTTGTCGTAATCGACGAAGAGCCGATGCGCGTGAACCATGTAGAGGCCCACGACGGCCAGGATTCCGGCCCACGCCAGCCACAGTCCCGCGCGGCGCAGGAGCTTCGGGGCGACCAGCAGGACCGCCAGGAACTGGAAGATGCCGACGTGCAGCGCGGTCGCCTTGACCAGGGCGGCCAGGATGGTGGCGACGACCATGAGCACCAGCGCTCCTGCGGCCGGTCGCTCGATCCAGGCGATCAGCGCTTCGATCGACAGGCAGTAGAACAGGAAGCACAGCGCGTCGGGCTGGACCGTCGACGACAGGAAGACCGGGCCCCGCAGCCCCAGGAAGACCGCCAGGCCGAACAATGCCGGCGCCGCGCCGAAACGCGCCGTGAGCAAGCGATGCAGCACGAGCCCGGCGCCGGCCATCGCCAGCAGGGACAGGAACAACCCCGGGCGTTCGGACAGGCCCACGACACGCATGACACCGGCCGTCAGCCAGGTGTACAGCTGGAACTCCGTCTCGACATAGCCGGGCCCATCGCCGCCCCAATTGATCCTGGGGTACAGGATGTTCGCGCCCGGCTCCAGGAAGTTGCGCGCGATCGTCTGGGTGTCGGCCTGGCGCCAGCCCATCCAGTCGTCGGCGATTTCCTTCGGGAAGGCCCAGATGGATTGCCCGACGAGCCAGATGCCGACCAGCACCCACGGCGCCAGGCGCATGATGCGCCGTGGGGCCGGATCCTTGTTCAGAAGATCACCTCTTCCCGGTCGTCGTCGCCCTGGTGGACGCTGCCGGGCGAGCCGGCGGCGTAGACCGCGGCGTCGATGCGCCGGCCCAGGGTCTGGATGGTCGGCGCGTCAAACAGAGTCGCCAGGGGCAACTCGACGCCGAAGGTGACCCTGATGCCGCTGAACATTTCGACCGCGAGCAGCGAGTGGCCGCCGATGTCGAAGAAATTGTCGTCGATGTCGATGACGTCCGACTGGAGGACCCTGCTCCAGATCCCGTGCAGGTGCCTTTCGGTCCCGGTTCCCGGCGCCCGGAACGTAACGTGCCCCGACGACGTGTTCAGGTCGAGCATCGGCAGGTGCCGCCGGTCGATCTTGCCGGCGGGCGTCAGGGGGATCTCCCCGATCTCGACGAAATGCTGGGGCACCATGTACTCGGGCAGTGTGGCGCGGAGGTGCTCGCGCAGGTCCGCGGCCGTCGGCCCCGGCGTTCCCTTCGGCACGACATGCGCCACCAGGCGTGTGTCGCCGGGGCGCTCCTCGCGACAGGTCACCACCGCCCGCTCCACCAGGGGATGTTGCGCCAGGATCGCCTCGATCTCGCCGAGCTCGATCCGGAACCCGCGGACCTTCACCTGGTCGTCCAGCCGCGACAGGTATTCCAGGCTGCCGTCGGCCTGGAACCGGACGAGGTCGCCGGTGCGGTAGAGCAGGGCCGGCCTGCCCTCGGCGCCGCGCGGCGCGAACCGGTCCGGAAGGAAGCGCTCCTGTGTCAGCTCAGGCCGTCCCAGATAACCCAGCGTCACGCCCGCGCCGCCGATCAGCAGCTCGCCGGCCACGCCAGGCGGCACGAGTTCCAGGTTCTCGTCCACGACATGGACCGTCGTGCCCGCGATCGGGCGGCCGATCAGCGGAGCGCGGCTCGTGTCGGTCACCTGCGCGCACGTCGACCAGACGGTCGTTTCCGTGGGGCCGTACATGTTCCACAGCGAGGCGCACTTCCCGGCGAGGCTGGCGGCCAGGTCGCGCGGGAACGCCTCGCCGCCGCAGAGGATCTTCAGGGTCGGCGAACCCGCCCAGCCTGACGCCAGCAGCATCCGCCACGTCACCGGCGTGGCCTGCATGACGGTGGGCCCGCAGTTGCGGATCAGCGCGGCGAGCTTGCCGGCGTCGGCGATGGTTTCCCTGTCGGCGGCCACGATCGACGCGCCGGTGACCAGCGGCAGGAAGATCTCCAGCACCGAGATGTCGAACGACAGCGTCGTCACGGCCAGCAGCACGTCGTCGGCGCCGAGTCCCGGCTCCTGCTGCATGCTCAGCAGGAAATTCGTGACGGCGCGATGGGGAACCTGCACGCCCTTGGGCCGCCCGGTGGAGCCCGACGTGAAGATGACGTAGGCCGGGTCCTCGGGTGAGACCTCGACGCCCGGGGACGCGTCGTCTTCACGCGCCCGGTCCAGGTCCTCCAGGCACAACAGCGGGGCTTCCGCCGTGGGGAACACGTCGGCCAGGGCCCGCCCGGTGACCACCAGGCAGGGATTCGCATCCTCGACCATGATCGCGAGCCGTTCGGCCGGATAGTCGGGATCCATGGGCACGTAGGCCGCGCCCGTCTTGAGCACGGCGAGCACGGCGGCGAACATGTCGCCGGTGCGCTCGAGGTGGATGCCCACGAGCGCGCCCGGCCCGGCGCCGCGCTTCCGGAAGTGGTTCGCCAGCACGTTGGCGCGCCGGTCCAGTTCGCGGTACGTGAAGACCTCGCCGCCGCACCGAAGGGCGATGGCCGACGGCGTCGCAACGACCTGCCTTTCCACCATGCCGTGCAGCGACGGCGCCGTGCCCACGGTCACGCGCGAGGCGCTCCATGTCCCCGTCAGCAGGGCGCGGTCTTCCGCGGTGAGCACGCCGACGTCCCGGACGGGACTCGCGACGTCGGCCACGATCCCCTCGAGGATCTGCAGGTAGTGCCCGAGCATCCGCCGGATCGTCTGCGGCGTGAACAGGTCGGCGTTGTACTCGAAGCCGCCGGCCAGGCCCGCGTCGGAGAGCCGGACCCAGAAGTCGATGTCGGTCTGGACACCCGCGCGGGCGATGTTGATCTGCTCCAGGCGCAGGTCGGCCATCCGCGGGACGCGGTTGCGCACGTCCTGGTAGGCGAACATCACCTGGAAGACGGAAGACCGGCTCCGGTCGCGGGCCGGGTTCAGGACCTCGATCAGCCGCTCGAAGGGCGCGTCCTGGTGGCTGTAGGCCTCCAGGCAGTTCTCGCGCGTCTGCCGCAGGAGATCGCCGAACGGCAGGTCCGGCTCGACGTTCGTCCGGATGACCAGCGTGTTCACGAAGAAGCCGATCAGGTCCGCGGTCTCGGCGTGGTTGCGGCCCGAAATGGGGATGCCCACGAGGATGTCGCGCTGGCCGTCGGCGTACTTGTGCAACAGGACGTTGTAGGCAGCCAGCAGCATCATGAACAGCGTGGCGTCCTGCCGGCGGGCCACCTCGGTCAGCTTGTCGACCAGCTCGCGCGGCAGGAAGATCTCCTCGCTGCCGGCGTGGTTGTAGGCCATCACCGGGGGTCGGGGCCGGTCGGCGGGAAGGTGCAGGACCGGCAGCGTGCCCTTCAGCTTGTCCCTCCAGTAGTCGATCTGCGCGGCCAGGGCGCCGGACTGCGCCCAGTCGCGCTGCCACTCGGCGTAGTCGGCGTATTGCACCGGCAGCTCGGGCAGCTTCGATTGCGCGCCGGTCGCCAGGGCCTCGTAGGTCTCCCGCAGGTCGCGCAGGAAGATGTCGAACGACCAGCCGTCCCAGACGGCGTGATGCGGCATGAAGAAGAAAACGTGCTCGTCGGGGCCCATGACGAACAGCGTGGCCCGGAACAAGGTCGGGCTGGAGAGTTCCAGGCACGTCCCGGTCTCCGCCGTGATGGTGGCGGCGAGGCGTTCCTCGCGTTCGTCCTTCCCGAGCCCGGACAGGTCGATGACCGGCAGCGTGAAGCGCATGGTCGCGGCCATCAGCTGGCGCGGGCCGTCGTCTCCCTTGACGATCGCGGTGCGCAGGGACTCGTGCCGCGCGAAGATCGCGTCGAGGCTCGCCTGGAAGCGGGCCCGGTCCAGCGCGCCGTGCATGCGGAAGGCGGCCGGGAGGTTGTAGACCGTCGAGCCCGGCTCGAGCTCCTCGATGTACCACAGGCGCTGTTGCTGCAGCGACAGCCGCGCCGCGGCCTGGTCCCGGCGCCGCGAAATGGCGACCGCCTCGGGGGCGCGCTCCCCGCGCGGCGCAGACAGCCCGGCCAGGCCGGCAACCGTCGGATGCTCGAAGAACTGCCGCAGCGACACGACAAGGCCCAGCTTCTTCTTCACCTGGGCCAGGATCTGCGTCGCCAGCAGCGAGTGGCCGCCCAGGTCGAAGAAGTTGTCACCCGTCCCGATCCGCTCGCGGCCGAGGGCCCTGGCCCAGATGGCGGCGATGGCGATCTCGCCGTCGGTGGAGGGCGCGATGAACTCGCTCGTGCCCGCATCGACGTCGCCGCCGTCCGGGTCGGGCAGCGCGCGCCGATCGACCTTGCCGGCCGGCGTCAGCGGCAGGCCCGCCATCTTCACGAAATGCTGCGGCACCATGTATTCGGGCAGCGTGCCGCGCAGGTGCGCGCGGATGGCCTTGACGTCGAACGTCCCGGCGGGCTGCGGCACGATGTAGGCGATGAGCCGCGTGTCGCCGCCGTCGCCGGCGCGGGCGATGACCACGCAGTTGCCCACATCCGGATGCGCAGCCAGGGCCGTCTCGATCTCGCCCAGTTCGATGCGGAAGCCGCGCACCTTGACCTGGTTGTCGAGCCGGTTGAGATAGGTGAGCCGGCCGTCGACGCCGATGCGCACGCGATCGCCGGTCCGGTAGAGCCGCTGCGTCCCGCCGGCCTGGTCGGGCACCAGCACGAACTGGCGCTCGGTCAGGTCCGGGCGGTTCAGGTAGCCCTTGCTGAGGCCCATGCCGCCGATGTAGAGCTCGCCGGGCACGCCGAGGGGCACCGGCTGCCGGTTCTCGTCCAGGACGTGGACCGTGGTGTTGGCGATGGGCGAACCGATCGTGATCTCGTCCTGCCGCCCGGTGATCCGCGCGCACGTCGACCACACCGTGGTCTCGGTGGGCCCGTACATGTTCCACACTTCGCCGGCCCGCGCGAGCAGGTCGTCCGCGAGGGAACGGGGCAGCGCCTCGCCGCCGCACAGGACCTTCAGCCGGCCATTGCCGTTCCAGCCGGCGGCCAGCAGCATGTGCCAGGTGGCCGGCGTGGCCTGCATGACCGTGGCCCCGCAGCTGTCCAGCAGGGACATCAGCTGCTGCCCGTCGGCAGCTGTCTCGCGGTCGGCGATGACGACCTTCGCCCCGTTGATGAGCGGCAGGTAGAGTTCCAGCGTCGCGATGTCGAAGGACAGCGTCGTCACGGCCAGGAGCGTGTCGCCGGCCGTGAGCCCGGGCTGCTCGCGCATGCTGAGCAGGAAATTGGCCAGGCCCTGGTGCGTCACCTGGACGCCCTTGGGTTGCCCGGTCGAGCCCGAAGTGTAGATGATGTACACCACCGCATCCGGATCGATGGGTGCCGTGGGATCGGCGACGTCCGCGCCGCTGTCGGCCGGCTGCGCATCGATGATGATCTGCGCGGCCTGCCCGGGCAGGGAGCCGGCCAGCTCCGTCGTGGTCAGGACCAGCGCCAGCCGCGCATCGGCCACCATGTATGCGAGCCGCGCGGCGGGGTACTCGGGATCCAGCGGCACATAGGCCGCGCCGGTCTTCATGACCGCCAGCAGGCCCGTCGGCAGGTCGAGGCCGCGCGCGAGGTGGATCCCCACGAGGCTGCCCGGTCCCACTCCGGACTCGGCGAGGCGCCGGGCCAGGCGATTGGCGCGCCGGTTGAGTTCGCCGTAGGTCAGCGTGCCCGTTCCGCACTGGACGGCCACGGCTTCCGGCGAAAGAAGCGCCTGGTCCTCGAACAGCCCGGCGACGCCGCGGGTCGGCGCGCAGGCGCGGGCCGTGTCGTTGATCGCCGCCAGCGCGGCGACCTGGTCCTGCGGCAGGACGGCCAGGTTCGCCAGCTTCGCCTCGGGCTGCCGGCACATGTCCTCGAGCATCACGGTGAAGGCGGCCAGCTGGCGCTCCATCCACGCGCGGCTGAACAGGTCGGTGTTGTACGTGCACTCCAGTTCGAGGCGGCCCCCGTTCTCGGTGGCGTTGATGAAGATCTCGAAGTTCTCGAACCGGCGCGGCGGCGTCTGCACCGAGGCCTCGAGGCCGTCGAAGCCCAGCGCGCCGATGCCCGTGTCGATGTTGAAGACGACGGCCACCAGCGGCGGCCGGCTGGGATCGCGCGCCAGCGGCAGTTGCTGCAGCAGGCTGCCGTACGTGAAGATCTGGTGGTCGAAGGCGTCCAGCATCACCGGCCGCAGCGCCTTGAGGGTGCTGGAGACGTCGCGGTCCGGGTCGATCCCGAGCCGGATCGGCATCAGGCTCACGCAATGGCCGACCAGGCCGTGCTTGCTGCTGGAGAACTGGCCGGCGGCCGGCACGCCGATCACGAGGTCGCGCTGGCCCGAGATCCGGCAAAGGAAGGAACCAAGGCCCGTGACCATCACCGACAGGAACGTGACGCCGCTGCGGCCGGCCAGCTTCTTCAGCGAGGCGACCAGCGGGGCGTCCAGCGCGTAGTCATAGCGATCGGCGGCGAAGGTCCGCAGCGCCGGGCGCTGGCGATCCGCGGGCAACTCGAGCGGTTCGGGCGGCGCGCCGAAGACGCCCAGCCAGTAGGCGGCGTCCTTGGCGTCCTGCCCGTCCCGGCTCCGTTCCGCCATGGCGAGCGCGTAGTCGCTGAACGCGTCGGCGGGGCGCAGGCCGGCGGCGGTATTGCGCTTGCGGGCCGTGTAGCACTTGCCCATGTCCTCGAGGATGACGCCGGTGGACCAGCCGTCGCACACGATGTGGTGGCCGGTCATCACCAGGACGTGGTGGTCCGCGGCCAGGCGCACCAGCGTCGCCCGGATCAGCGGCCCGTGCTCGAGGTCGAAGGGCGTCGTCGAGGCGCCCTCGAGGACGTCCGCATAACGCTGCGCCGCCGCTTCGGGCTTCTCGGCGGAAAGGTCCAGCAGCGGCAACGCCACGTTCAGCGAACGCACGATGCAGAGCGACCGGCCGTCGGTGGTGCACGTCGCCCGCAGCGCCTCGTGCCGGGCCACGACGTCGTTGAAGGCGAGCGCCAGCGCTTCCTGGTCGAGCGCGCCGCGCAACGTGACCGCCACCGACTCGTTGAACGCGCAGTTGCCGTCATCGCCCAGCTGGACCGAGGTCCAGATCTCCTGCTGCGGCCCGGTCATCGGCACGATGCGGTCGAGGTCCCCGCCGGCAAACGGATCGAAGTCGACCTTCTCGACCTGCAGGTCGCCTGGCTGGTCGCGCTCAGTCATGCTGGTCGGCCCCGATCTGGACGTACTTGCCCGGGCGCTCGGGGTCTTCCACGAACCACGCCGGGTCGCCCTCGGGCGTGCGGCCCAGACGGGCCCCGGCCACGGGCGGCGTGCTGGACACGGTGGCTTCCACCTCGGGCGCGACCACGGGCGCGCTGCCGCCCGCGGGGAAGAAGCCGCCGGCCTGCATGTCGGCCACGCTGTCCCGGAAGGCCTGCAGCACGAACTCGAGGTCGGCGTCGGTGTGGGCCATCGTCAGGAAGATGGGGAACCCGAACCAGATGTGGACGCCCCGCGCGCGCAGGTGGTAGTAGAACAGCTCGTGGAACGGGTGTTCCTCGGTCTGGTCGAGCTTCATGAGCGAGCCGAACTGCTGGCAGTGGAACGGCGTGCCGTTCTCGCGGAACAGCGCGTTCAGCGCGCGCGCGAACTTCTCGGCCCGCAGGTTGACCTGCTTCTGCAGCTCGGGGCCCGCCTGCTTGAGGTAGGTCAGCGCGGCCTTCGACGCCGCGAGGGCCAGCGGATGCCGCACGAACGTGCCCGCGAAGTACGTCACGCCGATCTCCGGGAACGACTCGTCGCCGTACTGCCACGGGCCGCCGTCGAGGGCGTCCATGAACCGCTTCTTCCCGCCGACGATGCCGATCGGGTACCCGCCGCCGGCGACCTTGCCGTAGCTGGCGATGTCGGCCTCGACGCCGAAGTAGGCCTGGGCGCCTCCCGGGTGGATGCGGAAGCCGGTGATGACCTCGTCGATGATGAGGGCCGCGCCGCACTCGGTCGCGAGCGCGCGCAGCTGCTTGAGGAAGTCGCCCGGCTGCAGGTCGGGGTGCCGGCTCTGGACCGGCTCGACCAGGATGGCGGCCAGTTCGCCGGAGCGTTCCTTCAGGATCCGCAGCGATTCCGGCGAGTCGTAGTCCAGCACCAGGATGTTGGCCACGGCGCTGGGCATGATCCCCGGCGCGGCGGGCACCGAACGCAGCGACGGCGTGCCCCGCACGATCACCTCGTCGAAGATGCCGTGGTAGTCGCCGGTGAACGTCGCCACGAGCTTGCGCCCGGTAACGGTGCGCGCCATGCGCACGCAGCCGAGCACCGCTTCGGAGCCGGTGTTGCAGTAGCCGAACCGGTCGAGCCCGGTGAACTCGCGCATGAGCGCCGAGACGTCGGCCACCAGCGGGTGCTGCGGCCCGATCTCGATGCCGTTCTTCAGCTGCTCGGACACCGCATCATTGATGAAGTCCGGCGAGTAGCCGAAAAAGTTGGAGCCGAAGCCGTTCAGCATGTCGACGTACCGGTTGCCGTCGAGGTCCCACAGGTAGGCGCCCTTGGACCGGTTCACGACGATCGGGTAGACGACTTCCTTGAACAGGGGCCGGAAGCCCGAGACCACGCGCGGGTCGGCCACGAGGTCGCGGTTCTCGGCCGTGAACGCCTTCGACGCCCGCGTGCGGGCGATGTAGGTCTCGAAGAGCTTCTTCAGCGCCGCCTGCTGGTGCGCGGTGAGCACTTCGGACTTGTGCGTGATGATGCGCGCCTGCGCCCCGAAGGGCTTGGCGGGCTTGTCCGTCTCCTCGGGCGTCGCCGAAGACGTCGCCGAAGCCGACGTCGGCGGAGTGGCCGCCGCCGCGGACGACGCGGCCAGCGGTGCGCGCTGCGCAGGCGCCGCCGCCGCGCCCGGAGCCTGGCCGCCGCTGACCAGCGCCAGCTGCCGGGCCATGATGTCCAGCTGCTGGTTGATGAGGGCCTGCAGGTCCACGCCGTTCGCCGCCACGGCTGAGCCGCTGCCGGCAGGGCCGTAGGCGGGGAATCCCACCTGCAGGGGCGGCATCGAGCCGCTGCCGCCGGGAGCCGGAGCCGAAGCTGTCGCCTGGAAGTCGGCCGGGTTGACGATGCCGGCCAGGTGCTCCCCGAGCGTCGCCACCGTCGGGAAGTCCTCGATGAGCTGGCGGAAGGCCAGCGGCACCTTGAACTCGTTGCCGATGGCGATGGCCGCCTGGGTCAGGAACAGCGAATCGAACCCGAGCTCCATGAACGTGGCATCCTGGTCGGCGTCCGCCAGTTCGATGCCGCTGGTTTCCTCAAGGATGGCCTTGAGCTTGGTGACGACCATATCCCGCATCGATGACATGTTGTTCGTTTCCTCCGTGACGAAATCCTGACGTGCAACGGCTTCAGGAACAGCCATGGCGGACGCGGCCGCGCCCGCGGCGCCGACGGACGGCCACGCGGCGTCGTCGACATCGACCCAGAATCGCTTGCGTTCGAACGGATACGTCGGCAGCGCCGCCCTGGCGCGTCTCTCATCCGAGTACAGGGCGCCCCACGCGATGTCCTTGCCGGCCAGCCACAACTGGCCCACGGCGACCAGCCGCGCCTGGTCGTCGGTGACGGCCTCGCCCGGCGCGCCCAGGGTGGGGATGGCCCGGCGCGTGTCCTTGCCGGTCAGCTGCTGCCGCGCCAGGGTGACGGCCGCCGTGCCGGGGCCGACTTCCAGGAAGACCTTTTCCGCGTCGGCCAGCAGGCACGCCAGGCCGCGGCGGAAGAGCACCGGCTGGCGCAGGTGGCGGCTCCAGTACTGAGGGTCCACGGCCTGCGCCGCGGTGATCCAGTCGCCGGTGGCGCAGGAGACGAAGGGGATCGTCGGCGCGGACAGCGCCACGGACCGGACGACGTCGGCGAAGGCCGTCACGACCGGTTCCATCATGACCGAATGGAACGCGTGCGAGGTGCGCACGAGCTTGCACATGACGCCATCGGCGGTCAGCTGCGCGGCGAAGTCGGCGATCGCCGCGGCCTCGCCGGCGACGACGCAAAGCTGGGGCGCGTTGTCGGCCGCCAGTTCGACGCCCTTCGGCAGCCGGGCGACCAGCGTGTCGGCATCGAGGCGGACGCTCAGCATGTCCCCGGCCGGCATGCTTTGCATCAACCGGCCGCGCGCGGCCACCAGCCGCAACGCATCGGGGAACGAGAACACGCCGCTCAGGCAGGCGGCCGCGAACTCGCCGATGCTGTGCCCGACCATGGCCGCCGGCTCGACGCCGATGCTCTGCCACAGCCGGCCAAGGGCGTACTCGACCAGGAACAGCGCCGGCTGGGTCAGGCGGGTCTCCTTGAGGGCCGCGTCGGCTCGCTCCTGGTCGCCGGGCGCCGGGTGCAGCAGCTCCCGCAGGTCCAGCCCGAGTTCCGGGATCAACCGCTCGGCGCCCTCGTCCACGATCCGGCGGTACACGGACTCGGTTTCATAGAGGCCGCGGCCCATGCCCGCGTGCTGCGAGCCCTGGCCCGGGAACATGAACACGACGCCCGGGTCGCGCGTCGACACCGGCGCGCGGATGATCGTCCGCGGCTTGTTCTCGCGCAGCGCCGCCGCCGCCGTCGCCGCGTCGTCGAACACGCCGAAGCAGCGGTGGTTGAAATGCCGGCGCCCGGTCTGCAGCGTGGCCGCCGCATCGGCGAGGTCGGCGTCGGCGTTCGCGGCGAAGTGGTCGGCCAGGTTGGTGACCGCGCTGTCGAGCGCCGTTTCCGTGCGCGCGGACAGGGGCATGAGGTGGAACCGGCGCGCCGAACCGCCCACGCCCCGCGTCGCGGCTTCCTCCATCACGACGTGCGCGTTCGTGCCGCCCACGCCGAACGAGCTGACGCCGGCCCGGCGCGGCGTGTCGCCCGCGGGCCAGTCCATCAGCCGGTTGTTCACGTGGAACGGGTTCTGGTCGAAGTCGATCTTCGGGTTCGGCTTCTCGTAGTACAGCGTCGGCGGGATCTGCCGGTGCGAAAGCGCGAACGCCGTCTTGATGACCCCGGCCACGCCGGCCGCATGGACCGTGTGGCCGATGTTGCTCTTGACCGATCCGAGGATGCACGTCTTCCTGCCGGGCGGCAGGTCGAAGGCCAGGTTAAGGGCCGCCACCTCGATGGGATCGCCGAGCGGCGTGCCTGTCCCATGCGTCTCGACGTACGAGATGGAGGCCGGGTCGACGCCCGCCATCGCGATCGCCATCTTCACCGCATCGGCCTGGCCCTGCACGCTCGGCGCGGTGAAGCTGACCTTGCCGGCGCCGTCGTTGTTGAGGCCCGTCCCGCGGATCAGGGCGATGATGCGGTCGCCATCGGCCAGCGCATCCTCGAGGCGGCGCAGCACGACGATGCCCGCGCCGTCGTTGAACGTGGTCCCCTGCCCGGCCGCGTCGAAGGGACGGCAGTGGCCGTCGGGCGACAGCATGCTCCCTTCCTGGTAGAGGTAGCCGGCATTCTGCGGGACCTGCACGGAGATGCCCCCGGCCAGGGCCATGTCGCACTCGAAGCTGAGCAGGCTCTGCACGCCGCGCACGATGGTGACCAGCGACGTGGAGCAGGCCGTGTAGATGTTCTCGCTCGGCCCCGTCAGGCCCAGCTTGTACGAGAGGCGCGTGGCGAGGAAATCCTTCTCGTTGGCCAGCATGGCCTGGAACGCGCCGACCTTCTGCACGATGTCCGGCCGGCGCAGCACGTTCTCCAGGTAGTAGGCATGGTTGTTCATGCCCGCGAACGCGCCGATGCGGCCGTCGAAGCCGGCGGGATCGTAGCCGGCGTTCTCCAGCGCTTCCCAGCCGAGCTCCAGGAAGATCCGCTGCTGCGGGTCCATCACCTGCGCTTCAAGGGGCGTGATGCCGAAGAACGCGGCGTCGAACAGGTCGACATCCAGCAGGATGCCGTGGGCCGGAACGTAATCCGGGTGCGCGACGAGGGACGGGTCGAGCGTCCGCGCCAGCTGCCCGGGCGTGAAGTACGTGATCGACTCGCGACCCGCGCGCAGGTTGTCCCAGAACTCGGTGAGGTTCCGCGCCCCGGGAAACCGCCCGGCCATGCCGATGATGGCCACGGCGCCGGCATCGTCCGGTCCTTCGAACCGGGGCTGCTGGCCGTCAAGACTGTCCGATTGCACTGGCACGCTCCTTCACCGTAGGCGGTCCAAGCTGCCACCATAACCCCACATAAATGCCGGGCGCCACCCACTCATGTGCAGCAGCGACCGCGGTTTGGCTCATGGCAGGCCCGGTCGGGATTATCGGCGTTCCCCGGCAGAAAATTAGCGCACATTGAGGGAGCTGGGAATTAAGTGCGGCAACGTCGCTCGACGATCCAAATAGTTCCAAAATATAAGGCTAATTCAAAAACCGGGAGGCGGGGTCCAGCCCCGCAGGCGCTTCTTCGCGACGACCAGGGCGCCTCCCAGGGCGGCCTTGGCGCCGTCCAGGGACGAGTGGCCGGGAGGCCGGGGCAGGAGTCCGGCGCGCCGCAGTAACGCGTTGCAGGCGTGGATCTTGGCGTGGCGGCGGGTCGTTTCCGTGTAGAACACCACGCCGATGGAGATGGAAATGCCGTCCCCGGGAGTGCACCAGGTCCGGTCCGAGCGGGTCATGTGGGGCGTCGTGCTGGGGAAATAGAGGCCGTCCCCGGGGCCGACGTCGTAGCTGGTGCCGCGGGCGGCGACGGCGTCGTCCAGCCGCACGTGCCGCAGGTTGTGCTCGACGATGAATTCCTCCACGCCGGCCTGCGGCGCGGCCAGGCGATCTTCGTGGTCCCACAGGGTGATTACCTTCCGGCCGCGGACCTGCAGCCAGAAGTTGTTCTCGCGGTCGATGTGGAACGGCGTCACCGAGGGCGGCGCCGAGATGAAGATGAACCCCTGGACGTTGAACACGCCGGGCTGGCTCGGCTCGACCAGGGCGCGGACGTTGCCGGTCAGCTCCTGCAGGAATCGCCGGTAGGTCGGGTCGTTCTCGACGTTGTAGAGGGCGATCCACGAGCCCGGCTCTTCCATGCGCGCGAAGACCTCGTCGATGTCGCGGCCGTCGGGGCTTTCGCCGGCGGTCGAGAACTCCGAGGCCTGTGTCGTTCCCGGCCGCACGAAGCGGCACTTGTCGACGCGGGCCAGGTTGCGCGCCAGCCCGTTCAGGGCCGCCAGTTCGAACAAGGGATGCGTATGGTAGTCGTGCCGGGTCCGGGAGATGCGGTCGGCGGTGAAGGTGCCCGCCGCCAATGGTGCGATGGTGAAGCCGGTCGGCGACATCGGACGTCTCGTGCTCCTGGTAGTGGTACAGGTTGCGTCGGCTAGCGCATGGCCTCATGGAGGCACTTCGCCAGGACTTCACCGAGTTCGGGCTGTTCGATCAGCGTCTCGTGTTCACCGACGATCGCGTGGACCCGGATCTCGTCCGCCAGGCCCGTCCAGCCGCGCAGTGGGTCGGAGAGGTAGCTGCCGTCCTCGGTCACGCCGCCCCTGACCAGGGTGATCTCACCGTCATACTTCGGGTGCGCGTAGCTGTACATGGCCGTGTAGTTCGCCTGCTCGATGAACCAGAACCGGTCCTCGACGGGGATCGGCCGGTTGTGGCGGAGGCAGTCGCGGCAGGCCCGGAACCGGCGGGACCTCGTCCAGCTGTGGATGGCCTTGGCCTTGACCACGGCCCACGGGTTGCCTTGGCACACGCGCGCCAGGCGGCCCCGCCAGCCGAGGGCCTTCACGGCCGGCATCGTGCCGGTGCGGACGATGTGCGAGCCGATCGTGTCCAGGAGAACGAGCAAGCCGATCTCTTCACCTTCGGCTTTCAGTTGCCGCGCCATCTCGAAGGCGACCACGCCTCCCATCGAGCCCCCGCCCAGGTAGTACGGGCCCCGGGGTTGGACGGTCCTGATGTTCCTGATGTAGTTCGTGGCCATGGCCACGACATCCGTCAAGGGGGGCGCGAGCCCGTCCAATCCGATCGACTGCAGGCCGTAGACGGGTTGGTCGGGACCGAGGTACCTGGTGAAGACGGAATAGTTCAGGACGTTGCCGCCGACACCGTGGATGCAGAAGAACGGCGGCCGGCTGCCCTGGGCCTGAATCGTGACCAGGGAAGACCAGGCGCCGCTGCCGACGGGTTTCAGGAAGGACAGGATGTCCTCCTTGTGGTCCCGGATGGCCGCGCAGACTTCAGCCGTCAACAGGGACCGCGGCGCATCGCACACCAAGCGGTCGTCTCCGGCGAGGCGCAACTCAATGCCCTGGTTCCGAAGTTCGTTGAGGAAGTCCGCGACGTCCAACAGGGCTGCTCCTCGCAAACGGTCTGGGCAGGCGCCGATTCGCCGGGCGGGATGACTTGACGCGCGCCCGTGCACCATGGTATCGGGCCGCCTTTCGCCCACTTAACTGGAATCGGGGCAGGGCATTCCCGGCGGAATAGTGAACCCGCGAGACCAGTCGGGCAAACGGCAAAATGGGGCGAATCCGCTGGGCCCCGTCACCTTTCCGGGCTGAAAAAAACCGTGTCGGTTTCGGCGGCCGCCGACGGGCGATCGCGCACGATCACGAACTGCCAGGGGGGGGTGAATGTCGGATAGATCCGTTCCGCCCGCAACAGGCAGGTTCGGAATGCCACATCACCCGCGGCCTGGACCGCCACGGCTGCCTGGTGGGCGGCGTCGGGGCGAAAACTGTGGAATCGCCACGGGCCCGGGGCCGGTCCCGTCCGGGGATCCAGGATCTCGACCGCGGGCGGCAGGTCGGGGTCGGCACCGGCCAGGTGGAAGCTGAACGAATCCAGAGGAATGCCCAGGCCCCTGCCGTCGGCCTTGAGGAGGGCCTCCTTGAGGGTCCACAGTTCATAGAAGCGGCGCGTCCGTTCGGCTCCGGCGAGCGCGCGGTAGCCGGCAAGCTCCGGGGGGGCGAAGTGGCTTTCGGCGATCGCGTCCTTGTCCAGGCCGACCCATTCCACGTCGCAACCCAGGGGGCCCTGGCGACTGAACGCCCAGGTGATCATCCCGGCCGTGTCGGAGGTGTTGAGGTACAGGGCGGGACGTCCGGCCCGTGACAACGCGTGGGGTTTGCCGTTGGCGTCGACGGCGAGTTCGAAGTCGCCGTCGCGACCAAGCCCGAGCTCGTCCATGACCAGCCGGAGCATCACGCGGGACAGGACCAGGTCGTTGCGCCGATGCTGCACCTGGTAGCGGTCGAACCGCTCCAACTCGGCGGGGGAAAGCACGCGCGCGGCCGTGGCCCGGCCGAGCGGAAGCTCGCGGCAGTTCGGGGGCACCACAAGCGAGTAGATGCGGACCTGGCCGGGGGACAGGTCGTCTCGGGTTCCTGCTGGCGGATCCAGGGTCGTCACGGGGGCCTACCGCTTGAAGGGAACTCGCCGCGCTCGCAGTCATCGGGTGGTGAACAGAAACCGCGGAGCGGGGTCGCGGTCGACCGGACCCGGGCGGCATCCTATCACGAGGCACCGCGAAAGTCCCGCCCGAAGCCCTTATCGGCACCGGCGCAAGGTCGATCCGTGCCTTCCGACGTCACGCCACGCACCGGCTGTC
>CAIOLW010000005.1 GCA_903859215.1 uncultured bacterium
CGGCGTTCCGGCGCGAGTGCGCGCTGGTGGTGGTGGCGGCGCGGGCGCTCGACGACCTGGACGGCCCCGCGTTCCACGAGCCGGAGTGGGGTTGCGCCTGCACGCTGGAGCGGGTGCGGCACCTGGCGGCGCGGTACGCCGTGGCGGCCGAGGTGGCAACGCCCGCTCGCGTGCCCGCGTGGCGGCAGTGGTGGGCAAGGGTGTCGCGCCGCGGTGACGGATTGCCGAGGCTCGTGCCGCGGCTGGACCCTGAGCAGAACGCGGCCGTGGCGGCCGGCGACGGCGTGGTGCAGGTCATCGCCCCGGCCGGCTCGGGCAAGACGACGGTGCTGGTCGAGCGTGTGCGCGAACTGCGCCGCCGCGGCACGCCGGCCGACCGCATCCTCTGCTCGACGTTCAACCGCGACGCCTGCCGCGAGATCGCGGCGCGGCTGGAGAAGGCGGGCATCCCGGGGATCGGCGTGCGCAGCTTCCACGGGCTGGGGCTGCACATCCTCAAGGCCGAGGGGCGGCTGCGCGGCGGGCTGGGCACCACCGACGACGACGTGTGGCGCGCGCTGGCCGAGGCGGCGGCCGACGCTGTGGGCCCGGGCGCGCGCCGGCTGGACATCGCCGCGGCGCAGAACACGGTCAGCCTCTACAAGCTGAAGCTGATGATCACGCCGCAGCAGGCGCTGGCGCGCGCTGCGGAAAAGCCCGCGGGCGCGCGCGCCCACACGGCGGCGCGGCTGTACGCGCTGTACGAGGCGCACCTTCGACAGCGCGACCAGCTCGACTTCGACGACTTGATCTTCAACGCCATTCGCTTGCTTCAGGACGACGCCGCTGCGCGCGAGCGCTGGCAGGCGCGGTTCGAGCGCGTGCTGGTCGACGAGTACCAGGACATCGAGCCGGCGCAGGCGCTGCTGATCGGCCTGCTGGCGGCGCCGCACGACTCGCTGTTCTGCGTCGGCGACGAGGATCAGTGCATCTACGCCTGGCGCCGCGCCGCGGTGCAGCGCGTCATCGAGCTGGACCAGTCGTACCCAGGGCTGGAGCGCTACCCGCTGGTGCGCAATTACCGCTGCGGAAGGGACATCACCCACGCATCGCGCCGGCTGATCCGCCACAACACGCAGCGGTTCAGCAAGCCGCTGCACGCGGGCGTGCGTGAGCGCGGGCGCATCCGCGTGTGGCCGCAGGCGGAGGCGCGCACGGGGGCGGCGTTCACGGCGCGGCTGCTGGACGGGCATGCGGCTGCTGACGGCTCGGTGGCCGTGCTCGCGCGCACGGGGCGGCTGCTGGAGGCGGTGGCCGAAGCGGGTGGCGAGGTGCTGCAGGCGCGCGTGGCGTCGGGAGCGGTCGAACTGGCGACGGTGCACGGCGCGAAGGGGCGTGAGTGGGATCGCGTCATCCTGGTCGGCGCCGACCAGGGGCAGTTTCCCCTGGCGCGGACGATGCGGCCGGGGGCTTCGGCCGGCGGCGGGCTGGAGGACGAGCGGCGCCTGTTCTACGTGGCGCTGACGCGGGCGCGCCGTCGGCTGGACGTGGTGCACACGAAGGGGAAGGCGAGCCAGTTTTTGCGGGAGGCGGGGATCGGGGCGGGGTGAGGGGACTTGCGCCGGCGCAACTCCCGCAGATTCCCGCCGCCGCGTCCACGGCGCCGCCAACCGAATCACAATTGACAGCAAATATTCATTTCGTGTAATCTCGCCCCATCATGTCGAGAGAGGTCTTTGCCGCGTCGGGGCTGACCTCGGGGATGTCGCCACGCCACGCGTGCGGAGACCGCATCGGGTGAGGGTGCGCCAATCGCCGGGGGTGGGGTCATGGTCAGGACGCCGATCTCGATTCGCTATTTCTTCGGATTCGTGCTGCCGGTGGCCATGGTGTGGGCGGCGACGGCGTCGGCAACACCCGCGGTCTCGGCCGGTGCGAGGATTCCCAACGGTTCGTGGATCATCCAGTCTGTCGAGAGGCCGGCCGCGCCGCTCGTGGCCACGGCCACCGCCGGCGCGCTGCCGACCGCGGCCTGGGCCAGCGTCCAGCCCGGCCAGATGCGGGCGCGCGCCGCCTGCGGCCCCGCCGTCGGGGAGTACGAGAACGCCATGGCGTACGCCGACCACACGGATCATTACCACCTGCACCGCCCCGGCCTGCCGAACAACACCACCGGGGATTTCCTCTACCGTTTTTACCTCAGCGGAACCATGAGGATCCTCGCGACGGGAGTCCCATCGCACGCCCAAGTCGTGGTGGGCGGCAACGCGCAGGATCATGGAGCGTACGGCGGCAGCCTCTTTTTCGACCGCATGGGCGCGCAGGGCGTGCTCTATGCCTTCACCGACACGCTCGGCGGCGATGAGCCCAACATGTTCGCAGGCCCGCGCGGGGCCAGGAAGATCTACGGGGTCGTGAACACGCCGGTGGGCGGGTACTACACGATCAATGTCCGCATCCCGGCCCAGTTCGTCTTCCGCAACTTCCCGTGCAACGAGAGCCCATTGGTGGATGATTGGAACAACTGGGCCTATTTTTCCCTGAACTGCAGCGCGACCGCCGGCGCGACCAGCGACTTCTCCTCCACGTTCGAGTTCGCTGCCCAGAACCCGATCGTGCCCGACCCCGACGACACCGACCTGCCGCCGGACGGCTGGACGATCACGACCGGTTCCGGCGAGGTCACGCTGCCCTCGCCGCTGGGCGTGGCCTGCGCGACCGGGACCGGCGAAGCGTTCTTCCACGCCGTGGACGGCCAGATCGCCAACCTGACCGCGCTGGACGGCAGCACGCTGCCGTCGGCCGGCCGCACGGGTGTCGGGTTCACCGACGGCTTCTTCAGCCTCGACCTCACGGGCCTGGCCGTGGGCGACACCACGTGCCTGACCGTCAGCTTGCCCACGACGCAGGCCGTCGGGACGCACTGGTGGTATCCCAAAACCGGCTCGTGGCTCGGCGTCGACAACGGTGATGACGACGGCGACGGCGTCATCGAACTCACCCTGATCGACGGCGGCATTGGCGATACGGGCGGCGCCGATGGTACGATCCACCTGGTCGGCGGGCTGGGCTCCGAGGCCGCGGCGACCTGGCTGTCGGATTTCACCGCTCGTACACGGGACCGCGGCGTGGACCTGGCCTGGCACGCTGCGCAGGCGCAACCGGGGAGCTTCTCGCTGACGGCGCGGCGCGGCGGCGGCGCGTGGGACGTGGCGGTCGTCCCGGCGGGCGACGGCGCCTGGACCGCGCGCGACGAGAACGTCGCGCTGGCGGGCGGCGGTCGCGTGACGTACGAGCTGCGCCATGCCGGCGACCTGGTGGGCGACTGCACCGTTGAACTGGCTGCCGCCCTGGAGCGGGCCGTCCTGATGGGCGCCATGCCCAACCCGTTCAATCCAGGCACGCGAATCGCGTTCACGGTGCCGCGCGCGCAGCGCGTGCGCATCGGCGTGTACGACCTGGCCGGCCGCCTCGTCGCGACGCTCGCCGACGGCGACTACGGGCCCGGGGACCAGGCCGTGATGTGGAACGGCTGCGATGACACGGGTCGCCCGATGCCGTCGGGAGCCTACGCCGTGCGCATGAGCACCGGGCAGGGATTGCAGTCGCGGCTGGTTTCGCTCGTGCGCTGAGTGCGGGCGATCCCACTTGCGCCGGCGCAACTCACCCGAAAGCGACCGGATTGACGCGAGACCCCGGGACGTGCCAGAATCAGGAGGAAACAACCGGCCGGAAACCAGGCGGGAGTCACGTTGATCGCGGGCAAGCTGTTCCTTCTCGGTGTGTTGTGCCTGGTCGCGCTGTGGTTCATCGCGCGCTGGTGGCTGTCCTCGCGCGGGGCCGCGCAGCGGGCCGACCGGCCAGGCCCGGAGGACTTCGCGGTCGGTTTCGTCACCAATTTCCTGGATACGCTGGGCATCGGCTCGTTCGCGTCGACGACGGCGTACTACAAGATCCGCGCGCGGATGGCGGA
>CAIOLW010000006.1 GCA_903859215.1 uncultured bacterium
CCCGGCGGCGGCGTCGGGGGCGCCAGGGCGTGCTGATTCCCGCACGCCACACCGAGCAGGGCCACGAGTGCGCAGACCGGCGGAAGCCGGAAAAAGGACAGGCATTTCAAAGCACCATTCCCCCACATTCGCGCAATCCCCTCGCACGGGATGCACCCGCGCCTACGGCAATATCACCGAACCGCGCACACACGCCACCACCCGCCGCACGACCCGCCGGCCCGGCCGACGATGTGACCGGCCCGGGCAGTTGCGCCGGCGCAACACACCGCTCTCCCCAAGGCCGTGACAAGCGAAAGCCCGGGCCAACCCGGGCTTTCGTCTTCGTCCACGGCCACCTGTCGGCCGGCCGTTGTAACAAAGGCTACTTTTCGACGTCCTTGAGCCGCCGCGGCCCCGCCTTCACGATTTCGGCCGGGCAGCCGTCCGAGAACAGCTTGAAGTTCTCGCGGAAGCGGGCGGCCAGGGCGTCGTAGCGGCGCCAGTAGTCGTCCTTGTCGCCCCAGCTGGTCGAAGGGTCGAGCACTTCCTCGGGCACGTCGGGGCACGTCAGCGGCACCTCGAACCCGAACAGCTTGTCCTGCCGGTACTTCACCTTGTCGAGCTTACCCTCGAGCGCCGCGTTCAGCAGCCCGCGGGTATGCTTGATCGAGATGCGCTTGCCGATGCCGAACGGGCCGCCCGTCCAGCCGGTGTTGACCAGCCAGCAGTTGGCGCCGGTCGACTCCATCTTCGCGCGCAGCATGTCCGCGTACACGAACGGGTGGTGCACCATGAACGGCGCGCCGAAGCAGGCCGAGAACGCGATCTCGGGCTCGATGCCCAGACCGATCTCGGTGCCCGCGATCTTCGCCGTGTAGCCGCTGATGAAGTAGTAGATCACCTGTTCGGGCGACAGCCGCGCCAGCGGCGGCAGCACGCCCTGCGCGTCGCACGTGAGCAGGATGATGTTCCTCGGGTGCGTGTCGACGCGGCCTTCCTCGAGCACACCCTCGATGAACGAGAGCGGGTACGAGGCGCGCGTGTTCTCGGTCAGCTTGTCGTCGTCCAGGTCCAGCTTCCTGGTCGTCGGGTCGTGGACCACGTTCTCGAGGATGGTCCCGAAGCGGCGCGTGCAGTCGTGGATCTGCGGCTCGTGCTCGGCCGACAGGCGGATCACCTTGGCGTAGCAGCCGCCCTCGAAGTTGAAGATGCCGCGGTCCGACCAGCCGTGCTCGTCGTCGCCGATCAATTTCCGCTTCGGGTCGGCCGACAGCGTCGTCTTGCCGGTGCCCGACAGGCCGAAGAACAGCGCCGGCTCCTTCAGCTCGTAGTCGACGTTGGCCGAGCAGTGCATGGCCAGCACGCCGTCGAGCGGCTTCAGGAAGTTCATCACCGTGAAGATCGACTTCTTGATCTCGCCGGCGTACATCGTGCCCAGGACCAGCGCGCGGCGGTCGGCGAAGTTCAGCGCCAGCACGGTCTGCGAGCGCGTGCCGTCGATGCGCGGGTCGCACTTGAAGTGCGGGCACGCGATCAGCGTGAACTCGGGCACGAACTCCTTGTACTCCTGGCGGCTCTTCGGCGAGATGAACATGTTGCGCGCGAACAGGCTCTGCCAGGCGTCCTGCGTGATGATGCGGACGGCGAGCCGGTGCTCGGGATCCTGCCCGCAGTACACGTCCTGGACGAAGATCTCCTCGCCCTGCAGGTGGCCCTGCACGCGGGCGAACAGGTTCGCGAACTTCTCGGGCGCCAGCGGGCGGTTGTACTCGCCCCACCAGACCTTGTCCTCGGTCTCGTGCTCGCGGACGATGTACTTGTCCTGCGCCGCGCGCGCGGTCCACTTGCCGGTCTCGACCAGCATGGCCCCGTGGTTGACGATCTGGCCCTCGCCGCGGAAGACGAACTCCTCGTAGAGCGCTTCCTCGGTCAGGTTCCAGTACACGCGCTTGATCTCCATCAAGCCGTGGTTCTCAAGGCCGAAATCGGCCTTCAGGTCCTCGCGATGGTGATCCGCCGGCGACGAGATCTTCAAAGACTTCTTCATAGCCAGTCCCTCACCATCTTGCGCTGACCGATGATCAGTTCATTGGGTGAATTGGGATCCAGGGCCCACTTCATCCGCTCGATGCCCTCGATGATTTCCTTCGACGTCCCGCACGTGCTCAGGCGCAGGAAGCCCTCCATGCCGAACTCGACGCCCGGCACCGTGCACACCATCACCTTGTTCAGCAGGAACTCGGCCAGCTTGGTGCTGTCCTTGTTGTAGGTCGAGAAGTCGGCGAAGCAGTAGAACGTGCCGTCGGGCGGCGTCACCTTCACGCCGTCGAAGGCGCCCAGGCGCCGCACCATCACGTTGGCGTTGTTCTCCAGCGTCATCACCAGGTTGTCGACGCAGCTCTGCGTGCCGTTGATCGCCGCGATCGCCGCCTTCTGCAGCAGGCCCGACGGGCCGCTGGTCTGGTGCGACTGGATGATCGCCATCACCTCGATCAGCTTCGGGTTCGCGATGGCCCAGCCGATGCGGAAGCCCGTCATCGCATAAACCTTCGAGACGCCGTTGATGACGATCATCTTGCAGTTGTCGCTGCCGAAATCCGAGGCGCACGCGATCGGGTTGGTGACCCGCTTGCCCCCGAAAACCAGGCGATTGTAGATGTCGTCCATGATCAGGTAGATGCCCTCCTTCTCGCAGAGGGCCACGACATCCTTGATGAACTTCTCGGGGTAGATCGCGCCCGAAGGATTGTTCGGGCTGTTGATCATGATGGCCTTGGTGTTCGACGACATCCGCATCGTGATGTCGGAGATGGTCGGGATGAGGCCGCCATCCATCGGCTTCGCAGGCACCGGCACCGCGCCGCACATCTTGACCATCTCGGGATAGCTGACCCAGTACGGCGAGGGGAAGATGACCTCGTCCTGCGGGTTCAGGATGGCCTGCAGCGCGCACATGATCGCCTGCTTGGCGCCGCCCGACGCCATCACCATGCCCAGCGTCGGCCGGTAGCCGTACTGGTCATGCGTGTAGCGGATGATGGCGGCCTTCATGTCCGGCGTGCCGTAGGCCGCCGTGTAGCGCACCTCGCCCGAGTTGAGCAGGCCCGCGGCCGCCGTCAGCGCATCGAGCGGCGGCAGGCTCTTCGGTTCGCCGCCACCCAGATGAATGACGGGATCCCCCTTCGCGCGCATGATCGCCACGCGCTCATTCATCTTCAGCGTGGCCGATTCCCGCAGGTCCCTGGCAATCAGACTGATGGTCATGTTACGTCCCTCTCCCGCTGCCACGGCGACGCGCATCGGCGATCGCCGGGCGTCGTTGGGTCGTGGAATCCGAAGGG
>CAIOLW010000007.1 GCA_903859215.1 uncultured bacterium
CTCGACCGCTACTTCTTCCTGATGGCCGCGATCGGCTATCCGGCGCGGGTGATTCGCGATTCGCCGCGACGCCTGAAGAACATGTTCGGCACGTTCGCCTACCTGGGCGCAGCGCTCAGAAACGCCTTCAATCTCGATGAAACGCGCATCTTCATCGACGACGGGTGCGGCCCGACGCGCGAGTTCGAGGGCAACACGATCCTGCTGTCGAACATCGGGCGCATCGGCGACATCAACCTGAAGGTGACGCCCGACACGAGTGCGCACGATGGTCGCTTCGACGTCTCCATCATCTCGAGCCGCTCGCTGTGGGACCTGCTGCTGGTGCTGTTCCGCATGCTCACCTGGCGCTACCGGCCGACGCCGCGCCTGCACCATTTCCAGGCCGAAAATGTGGTCATCACGACCGATCCGCCGGTGGCCGTCCAGATCGACGGCGAGGACCTCGGCCAGACCCCCCTGACGGCGCGGATCGTCCCCGGCGGCGTGCAGCTGGTGGTTGGCAACCGGTACCGGGAGAACCCGGACGGGGGCGGCTTCCTGAAGGAATTCCACCTGCCGTGGGTCCGGACCCCGCGCGGGTGGGTGCGCCGGCAGCCCTCCGGGGGCACGGGTGCGGACATCGAAGCGGGTTCCTGAGCCCTCGGTGTCGGGTTCCCGGGGCATTTTAGCGCCTGATTTATGGTGGTCAAATGACCACCATTTTCTTTGTTTGCTGCTAACCGATTGCGGGAAAAGAAAATGACCGCCCGACGCAGAGGGCGGCGGCGCGGCCATTTTCTCTGGAGGTGGGGTTGGATCTACTTGTCGCCGCCCTTTTTGGACTTGCCGGGGTGCCGGAACAGGAACGAGAAGCCGGCCCGGTCGGCCTCTTCGGAGGACAACGGGCTGGACCAGAGCTCTGTTTGGGGCGGCGCAGGACGTGCCGGCGCCGGCGGAGGTGTTTGTGGTGCCGGGGGCGCCGTCACCGGGGGTGCGGCGGCGGCCGGAGCGGGCGTGGCGGGCTCTTGTGGTGATGTTTTTACCTGCTCAGCACCCGAAAATGCCGGGTGGATGCCTGCCGGGACGGGCCTGGCGGCGACCGGAGTGGGTGGGGATGTTTCTTGTGGTGCCTCGACTACATTAAAATCAGTCTCCAGCGCAGGCGTGTCGACCAGAAGCGGCACCGCCGAGCGCCAGCAGGTCTCGAGGATCTCGCCCAGCACCCGCCCGATGGTGCTGTTGCGACACCACCAGCCACAGGGTCCGCCGGCCTCTGCCGCGGGGCCCAGGATGGCCGTGAGCCAGGCGCTGTCATCAATGACAAGGTGCAGCCACTGGTCGCCCTCGACCGTCCCAAGATGGCCTGTGACGGGCAGATGCCCGATATCCACGACCGCCGAAGCCAGGGCCTCAGGGCTCAGCACGCGTACGCGGCAACCGGGCCTGGCCGCCACGATCTCCAGGTCGGTGCCCAATTCGTGCAGCGTTTCTGGTGAGCCAAGCACCACAGCGCTGGTGCGGCAGGCGGCCAGCAGCTCGCGGGCCCTGGCCAGGCCCTGGGCAGGGCTGGTCAGGGCCTGCGCCACCCCGTCAGCCGCAGGGGTGGAGAACGATTCGAGGAGGGTGACGGCCTCGGCGCCGTGCTTGCGCAGGCGGTCGACCAGGTTGGCCGCGAACTCCTCGGGGGAGACTGCGACGAAGAGGCGTGGTTTATCCTGCACCACACGAACAGCCTGCCAATGGACGAGTGCGTTGACCACCTTGCCGACGTTGGCCGGGTCGCGCCCCATTTCCTGGGCCACGCGGTAGCTGCTGAGGGCGCCGACCGCCCCGAGGCTCAGGCAGGCCACATAAACCTCTGCCTCGGTGCGGGATAGGCCCAATTCACGCAGGACTTCGACCTGGCGGGGCTGGCGGGTCTCGTCGTTCATGGGTCCTTTCGGCCGAGCTGGTCGGCAGCGGTGGGCTCTTTGGACTTGTGGTGAATCGACTACATGATGATGCAAGGGCAGTGCCACCCCGTCAAGCGGCAATGCGGCTTGCCCCCAACCGGACAAACACTATCTTTTGCAGCCCCCAGTTTTCCGGCACTCCGGTCCCGATCCGAAGGCAGAGCATGCAGATCCGTAATGTGGCCATCATCGCCCACGTCGACCACGGCAAGACCACCCTGGTGGACCAGATCCTCCGCCAGTGCCATGTGTTCCGTGACAACCAGGTCGTGCGCGAGTGCGTGATGGACAGCGGGGACCTCGAGCGCGAGCGCGGCATCACGATCACGTCGAAGAACTTCGCCGTCATGTACGGAGACACGCGCATCAACCTGATCGACACGCCGGGCCACGCCGATTTCGGCGGCGAGGTGGAGCGCGTGCTGAAGATGGCCGACGGCGTGCTGCTTCTGGTCGACGCCTTCGAGGGTCCGATGCCGCAGACGCGCTTCGTGCTGCAGAAGGCGCTGCAGTTGAGCCTCAAGCCGGTCGTGGTCATCAACAAGGTCGATCGCCTGAACGCGCGTCCGCAGGAAGTGCTCGACGAGATCTTCAACCTCTTCATCGAACTGCAGGCGACCGACGAACAGCTCGATTTCCGCGGTGTCTACGCAGCGGGGCGCGACGGCTGGGCGATCGGCGAACTGGGGGAAGAGCGCACGGATCTCAAGCCGCTGCTCGACATGATCGTCAAGCACGTGCCGGCGCCGCTGCACCAGGAAGGCCCCGTGCAGATGCTGATCGCGGCGATGGACCACAGCGACTACGTGGGCCGCATCGGAATCGGGCGCGTCGTGCGCGGCACGCTGCAGGCGCGCAAGCCGGTGGTGCTGATCAAGCGCGACGGCACCGAGGTCAAGACGACCGCGAAGCAGCTCTACGTGTTCGAGAACCTCGGCCGCGCCGAGGTGGAGGAAGTCATCTGCGGCGACCTGTGCGCCGTGGTGGGCCTGGACAATGTGGACATCGGCGACACGCTGGCTGATCCCCTCTGCCCCGAGCCGCTGCCCCTCATTGCGATCGACGACCCGACCCTGTCGATGGTGTTCCGCGCCAATGACAGCCCCGGCTACGGGCAGGAGGCGCGCTACAGCACCAGCCGGCAGCTGCGCGAACGCCTGCTGCGGGCTGCCGAGCGCGATGTGGCCCTGCGGGT
Organism: uncultured bacterium; assembly: GCA_903859215.1. GTDB lineage: Bacteria > Krumholzibacteriota > Krumholzibacteriia > LZORAL124-64-63 > LZORAL124-64-63 > CAINDZ01. Next base: position 3,130 of record CAIOLW010000007.1, read on the forward strand.
CGAGGACTTCCAGGAGGGCTTCAAGGTCTCGGGCCGCGGCGTGCTGCACTTCTCGATCCTGATGGAGAACATGCGGCGCGAGGGCTTTGAGTTCCTGGTCGGCCAGCCGCAGGTCATCTACAAGGAGATCGGCGGGCGCAAGAGCGAGCCGGTCGAGGTGCTGACCGTCGACGTGCCGAGCGAGCTGGCGGGCACCGTCATCGAGTACGCGGCCTCGCGCAAGGGCGAGATGGTGCGCATGGACGTGCGCGACGGTCGCACGCACCTGGACTTCCACATCCCGAGCCGCGGCCTGATCGGGTTCCGCAGCAAGATGCTGCGCGCGACCGCCGGCGAGATCGTGATGCACCACCGCTTCCACCAGTACGAGTACTTCAAGGGTTCGATCCCCGAGCGCACGTCCGGCAGCATCCTCTCGATGCATGGCGGCAAGGCCGTGGCCTTCGCGCTCGATGCGCTGCAGGACCGCGGCGTGTTCTTCATCGATCCGGGCGACACGCTCTACACGGGGCAGATCATCGGCGAGACGCCGCGCGACGAGGACATCATGGTCAACGCGCAGAAGGCGAAGCAGCTGTCGAACATGCGTGCCTCGGGCAGCGACCGGAAGATGAAGATCGCCCCGGCGCTGAAGATGAGCCTCGAGGAAGCGCTCGAGTACCTCAACCACGACGAGTTCGTCGAGGTGACCCCGAAGTCGATCCGGTTGCGCAAGGCGCTGCTGGACGAGAACGACCGCAAGCAGGCTGCGAAGCGGGCCAAGCTGTCCGGCCCCGACGACTAGGGCGAACGCGGGAAGCGGGCGATGCGCGTCACGTTGACGGCTCCCGACTGGGCGACCCACCTCATGAGCGACCTGACCGACTGGCAGCGCGCGCCGCTGCCGGTCGGCGACCTGCATCCTTTGGACCTGCCTGACGACGCCTACTTCGAGTACGCCTGGCTGGCCGCCGACGGCGAGCGCCGCGAGGACCCCCTCAACACGAACCCGCGCCTGAATCCCTGGTGGACGTACGCCTGCAATGTGGTCGGCCCCGGGTGGCGGTTCGACCCCGACGCCGAGGCGGCGCTGCATGCGGCGCCCGCCGGCCGCGTCCTGCGCCTGGAACTGGATTCGCACGTGCTGGGGCAGTCACGCCACGTACTTGTCTATACGCCAGCGGGTTACGGCGACCGCCCGCTGCCCTTGGTACTGTTCCAGGACGGCAAGGCCTATTTCGGCTGGGGGCGGGCCCCGCAGGTGCTGGACCGCCTCCTGGCCAGGGGCGAGGTGGCGCCGGCGCACCTGGTCTTCGTGCCGCCGCGCGAGCGCACCCCCGAGTACTTCTTCAACCCGGCCTACCGGGCGTTCCTGATGGACGAAGTGCTGCCGTTCGTGGCGGCCAGGGTGGCCTGCGACGGTCGCAAGGTGGCTTGGGGAGCCAGCTTGGGCGCGTTGCTCAGCGCCCAGCTGGCCTGGGAGGCGGCGGGCGGGTTCGAGGCGGTCGTCGCCCAGTCGGGCGCCTTCCTGTTCTCGCCGGACATGACCCCCGGGGATCCGTTCCACGGCAACGAGGCCTTTGTGAATATGGTGGTCAAGGGACCACAACACGACATCCGGTGGTTTTTTGACTGTGGGGCCTTCGAATGGCTGCTGCCGAGCAACCGGCGCCTGGTTGCGGCCCTGGCCGCCCGCGGCGCCACGGCGGAACTGGCGGTCCGCAGCGCCGGCCACAACTGGGTGAACTGGCGGCAGGGGATCGCCGCGGGGCTGGTGTTCGCGCTGGGGGCCCGACCGGGCGGTAGGCCACCGACGAAGTCTTGATTGCGCCCGTTCGATCGGTGATTGTTGCGCCCGGGTCCGCGGAGGGCGGACCCCTGGCGCATCCGGTACCATTCGGGAGGAATCCATCCATGCGTATCATCGCTTCGCTTGTGCTCGCGAGCATGCTCCTGGCGGGCGTGGCCCTGGCCGGGGGCGCCACCAAGACCTACGGCAAGGGCGTGGCCGCCGCCGACACCGTGCGCGTCAGCGCGCTGCTGGCGAACCCGGACAAGTGGGTGGGCCAGACCATCCGCGTGCAGGGCAAGGCCGTCGACGTCTGCAAGAACCGCGGCTGCTGGCTCAACCTGGCCTCGGACGTCGAGGGCCAGACGGTGCGCGTGAAGGTCACCGACGGCGAGATCACGTTCCCGCCCGGGATCCTGGGCGACATGGTGATCGCCGAGGGCGTGTGGACGGCCAACAAGCTGGACCTCGAGACGACGAAGAAGATGTGCGAGGCGCAGGCGAAACAGGACGGCAAGAAGTTCAATGCCGACGAAGTCACCTCGTGCAAGACGCTGTACCAGCTGACCGGCACGGGCGCCGTCGCCACGAAGAACTGACCGCCGCATGCGGCGTGTGCGCAAGGTCTGCTGGACCCTGCACCGGGAGATCGGCTTCCTGGTGGTGGGCCTGACGATCGTCTATGCCGTCAGCGGCATCGCGGTCAACCACGCCCACCACTGGGACGCGAACTACGAGCGGGTGGCCGCACCGTCGGCCATCGCGCCGCCGGGCGCCGGGCCCACGGCCGAGGTGGAACCGCTGGTGCTGGAGCGGCTCGGCCTGTCGCGCGCCCAGGTGAAGACCACGTGGCGCGCCTCGCCCGAGGTGCTGGAGGTCTTCCAGGAGGGCAGCACGTGGGAAGTGAACCTGGTCACGGGCCAGGCCGTCCACCGCACCGCGCGGCCGCGGCCGGTGCTGTTCGACCTCAATTTCATGCACCTGAACACCGGCAAGGGCCCCTGGACGGTCGTCGCCGACCTCTATGCGGGGCTGTTGATCGTGCTGGCGCTGACCGGCCCGCTGCTCGTGCGCGGGCGCAAGGGACTGGCCGGGCGCGGCGGGGTGATGCTGGCCGTCGGCATCGTGCTGCCGCTGGCGTATGCGGTGGTGATGAGGCTGGCGCACTAGGGCGCGCCGGGGTGGCTCGGCGACGAACGAAGGCCCCCGGTCCGCAAGGGACGGGGGCCTTCGTTCAACCGTCAGTCGCGCCTTCAGTCGCCGTACGGCATCGGCGGCGCGTACTCCAGCAGGCGCGCATACACGGCCAGCGAGCCGCGGTGGTGCGCCATGTGCTCGCAGATCGCGCCGACGATCGCGCAGCGCGGCTCGCCGCCCATGATCGGGCCGGCCGGCAGCGTTGCGGCCATCTCGGCCTCGCTGCGCGCGCCAATGTCGGCGGCGGCGGCATCGACCGAGCGCGCCAGCCAGGCGAATGCCTCGGCCAGGGACTGGACGTTGCGGACGGCAACGTGCTGCGACGCGAAGTCCAGGTCGAAGCCCTGCGGGCGGAACGCGCCCTCGACGAACCAGTCGATCGTCTGCGCAACGTGCGCCACCTGCTGGGCCACGGACAACTGGCCGGGCGTGGGGGCGTAGTTGGAATCCTCTTCCTTGAAGACGCTGCAGGTGCGGCTGAAGAAATGCAGCGACTGCTTGAGCTGCTTGACGTGGGCATTGGCTGCCATCGCGACTCCTTCCCGGTAACGGAGGCCGGCGACGCCCCTCGCATCGGGCGCGGCGCCGGTGCGGGGAGTCTAGGATGGGGCTGAGGGCTTGTCACGCCATAGTTTGCCGTCCGCGGGGGGCCGGCCGGCGGCCGCGCGGCGCGGAGGCGGCCGCCTTGACTGGCCGAACGGCGACCTCTAGCTTTGCCCGCGCCCGACTTCCGTCCCCGGCCCCGCGGCCGGCGGCGCCGCTGGCGGCATCCCGGCCGCTCTTCCTTTCGGGCGCACATCCCAGCCAAGCGGTGACTCCTTGGGCGTGACCATCGGCATCCGTCGCGAAGACAAGAACAAGTGGGAGCGCCGCGTGCCCCTGGCTCCCGGCGACGTCGCCGAGCTGGGGCGCCTCCACGACCTGACGTTCGTCGTCCAGCCGTCGTCCATCCGCGTGTTCGGCGACGACGAGTACCGCGCCGCGGGCGCCGTCGTCGAGGAAGACCTCAGTCGCGCCGGCATCGTCGTGGCGGTGAAGGAAATCCCGCTCGACATGCTGCGCGGGCGGACGACCTACCTGTTCTTCTCGCACACGGTCAAGGGGCAGAAGTACAACATGCCCCTGCTGCAGAGGATCCTCGACGTCGGCGCCACGCTGATCGACTACGAGCGCATCGTCAACGAGCAGAACCGCCGCCTGATCTTCTTCAGCCTCCATGCCGGCTACGCGGGCATGCTCGAGACGCTGGCCGCGGCCGGGCGCCGGCTGGCGGTGCAGGGCCGCGCGTCCGCGCTGGTGGACATCCGGCCGGCTCACGAGTACGCCGACCTCGTCGAGATGAAGGCGCATGTGCGCGAGATCGGCGCGCGCCTGGCTGCCGCCGCCGCCGCCGGCGAGGGCGCGCCCGTGATCATCGGGGTGGCCGGCTACGGCAACGTGGCGGCCGGCTGCCGCGAGATCCTGGACTGCCTGCCTGCCCGCGAACTGAAGGTGGAGCAGCTGGCCGACGCCGCGAAGGCCGGCGTCGCCGAACTGGGGCCGCTGGCGTTCGTCACGTTCCGCGAGGAGCACATGGTCGAGCCGCGCTCGACCGACGCGCAGTTCGTGCTGCAGGACTACTACCAGCACCCGGACAACTACCGCGGGGTCTTCGAGCGCCACCTGCCGCATCTGGACGTCCTCGTCAATTCCATCTACTGGGACACGTCGTACCCGCGCCTGCTGACGCGCAAGTGGGCGCGCACGGCGTGGGCGCAGGGCAAGCAGCCGCGCCTGCAGGTGATCGGCGACATCAGCTGCGACCTCGAGGGCGCCATCGAGTTGACCACGAAGCCGACCATGCCCGACGAGCCGTGCTACGTGGCGGTGCCGGACACGGGCGAGCTGCTGCCGGGCGTCGAGGGGCCGGGCCCGGTCATCATGGCCGTGGACAACCTGCCGTGCGAGGTGCCGCGCGAGTCGTCGCTGTACTTCAGCCGCGTGCTCAGCGACATGATGCCTGCGCTGGCGCAGGCCGACTTCTCGGTGCGCTTCGAGAGCCTGCTGCTGCCGGTCCACCTGAAGAAGGCGGTCATTGCGCATCGCGGGGCGCTGGCGCCGGACTACCGCTACCTGCAGGAGTACCTGGACCGCGGCCGCCGCTGAGGATCAGTCGCGCCACAGCCGGCCGGCCGGGGTGCGCGCGGGGAAGGGTCGGGGCAAGATGACAAACGACCAGAAGGCGAACATCCTGGTACTGGGCGCCGGCATGGTGGCCGGTCCGCTGGTGCGCTACCTGCTGGGTGACGGCGCGCGCCTGACCGTCACCAGCCTGGAGCAGGCCGAGGCCGAGCGCCTGGTGGGCGGGCATCCGCTGGGCACAGCGCGAGCGTTCGACCTGGCCGACGACGAGGGCCTGTCGGCGCTCGTGGCCGCGCACGACCTGGTGGTCAGCCTGGTCCCGTACACGTTCCACCCGAAGGTGGCGGGGCACTGCCTGCGGCACGGCAAGCACCTGGTGACGGCGTCGTACGTGGCGCCGGCGATGCAGGAGCTGGACGCCGCAGCGCGCGCGCAGGGCCTGACCTTCCTCAACGAGTTGGGCCTGGACCCGGGCATCGACCACATGTCGGCGATGCGCGTGATCGACGCCGTGGCGCGCGAGGGCGGCAGGCTGCGCTCGTTCCGCTCGTACTGCGGCGGCCTGCCCGCGCCCGACGCCAACGACAACCCGCTGGGCTACAAGTTCTCGTGGGCGCCGCGCGGCGTGCTCATGGCCTGCCGCAACCCGGCGCGCTACCGGCGCGAGGGCCGCGAGGTGCAGGTGCCCTCGGGCCGCCTGTTCCGCGACATGCACCTGCTGCACGTCGAGGGCGCCGGCGATTTCGAAGCCTACCCGAACCGCGACTCGATGACGTACCTGGAGGCCTACGGCCTGCCCGCCGACATCGAGACGCTGTTCCGCGGCACCCTGCGCAACATGGGCTGGTGCGACACGCTGCACGCGTTCGGCCGGCTGGGCCTTCTGGACGACCAGCCGCACGAGGGTGGCGCCACGCGCGCGGCGTACATGCGCTCGCTGATGGGCGCGCCGGCGGGCGCCGACGTGCGCCGGGCGGCCTCCCGCAAGCTGGGACAGGCCGACGGCTGCCTGCCGGCGGCGAACCTGGCCTGGCTGGGCCTGGCCGACGAGACGCCCCTGCCGGCGGGCCCGCGCGCGCCGCTGGACCTGCTGGGCGACGCCATGCTGGAGAAGCTCTGCTACCGGCCCGGCGAGCGCGACATGGTCGTCATGTTCCACGAGTTCCTCTGGACCACGGCGGCCGGCGGCCGGCGCCGCGCGACGTCGCGCCGGGTGGCCTGCGGCGAGCGGGGCGGCGACACGGCGATGGCCCGCACGGTCTCGCTGCCGGCGGCAGTGGCCGCGAAGCTGGTGCTGGAGGGGAAGATCACCGCGCGCGGCGTGCTGCGGCCGGTGGTCCCGGAGATCTACGACCCGGTGCTGCGCGAACTGGCAGGGCTGGGGATCGAATGCCTGGAAGAGACGGAAGACTGCTGACCGGCCGGCGGCTGCGGCCGCGGCGAGGCTCCAACGAGGGGACACCTGACATGGCCAAGAAGACGACGAAGAAGGCGCCGCCAGCACTGACCAAGGCGCCGCCAGCACTGACCAAAGCCCGCATCTTCAAGGAGCTCGGGCTGTCGGCGCGCCTGAAGGGCGCCAACTGCGGCGGCGAGTGGTTCGCTTCCAGCGACGACTGGCTCGAGTCGCGCAACCCGACCAACGGCGAACTGCTGGCGCGCATCGAGCAGGCCGACAACGCGGACTACGCGAAGGTCATGAAGGCCGCCAAGGAGTCGTTCCTGGCCTGGCGCATGCTGCCGGCTCCCCGGCGCGGCGAGGTCATCCGCCAGTTCGGCGACGCGCTGCGCGCGAAGAAGGACATGCTGGGCGCCCTGGTCAGCCTCGAGATGGGCAAGATCCTGACCGAGGGCCTTGGCGAAGTGCAGGAGATGATCGACATCTGCGACTACGCCGTCGGCCTGTCGCGCACCCTCAGCGGCCCGACGCTGCAGAGCGAGCGCCCGCGGCACCGCATGATGGAGCAGTGGCATCCCCTGGGCGTGGTCGGCGTCATCAGCGCCTTCAACTTCCCGGTGGCGGTGTGGGCCTGGAACTCGGCCCTGGCCTGGGTGTGCGGCGACAGCGTGCTGTGGAAGCCGTCCAGCAAGACGCCGCTCTGCGCGATCGCCTGCCAGAACATCGCCAACGAGGTCTTCACGGCCAACGGCCTGCCCGCCGGCCTGACCTGCGTCGTGATCGGCAAGGGCTCGTCCGTGGGCGAGGTCATGATCAACGACCACGACCTGCCGCTGATCAGCTTCACCGGCTCGACGAAGATGGGCCGGCGCATCGGCGGCGTGATCGGCGAGCGCCTGGGCCGCAGCATCCTCGAACTGGGCGGCAACAACGCCATCATCATCTCCGAGAAGGCCGACCTGACCTGCGCGCTGGCCAGTTCGTTCTTCGGCGCCGTCGGCACGGCCGGGCAGCGCTGCACCAGCACGCGCCGGCTGATCATCCAGGAGAAGGTGTACGCCGCCTTCCTGCAGAAGCTGATCGCCAACTACAAGCGCGTGCGCATCGGCGATCCGCTGGACCCGGCGACGCTCATGGGGCCGCTGATCGACGAGGGCGCCGTCGCCGACTTCGAGAAGGCCATCGCGGCCGCGAAGAAGCAGGGCGGCAAGATCCTCTACGGCGGCAAGGTGCTCAAGCCGTTCGGCGTGCCGACGTTCGTGCAGCCGACGATCATCGAGCTGAAGAACGAGGCCGAGATCGTCCAGACCGAGACCTTCGCGCCGATCCTGTACGTGATGAAGTACAGGAAGCTGACCGACGCCATCGCCATGCACAACGGCGTGCCGCAGGGCCTCAGCAGCTCGATCTACACCGACAGCCTGGCCGAGGGTGAGCGCTTCCTGAGCGCCGAGGGCAGTGATTGCGGCATCGCGAACATCAACATCGGCACCTCGGGCGCCGAGATCGGCGGCGCCTTCGGCGGCGAGAAGGAGACCGGCGGCGGCCGCGAAAGCGGTTCGGACTGCTGGAAGACCTACATGCGCCGGCAGACCAACACGATCAATTGGGGTGGGGAAATTCACCTGGCTCAGGGCGTTGAGTTTCATCCCTGAGGTGTAAGCCGCGTCCCGGGCCTGGCAGGGCCCGGCTGAACACGATGGGCCCGGGGGAAGACCCCCGGGCCCACGTGTTGGCGGGGGCCGGCGAGGCTGCGGGGATGCCCTGCAATGCGCCCGCGACGCCCGGGGCGGCGCCACTCCGGGGTGGCAGGCGGCGCTCCCATGCGATAGCCTGTCCACCATGCCAACCACGCCTGCCAGCCCCCAAGGTGACGCCGCCCCGCAGTTCCGGGGGTTCGGGCACCTGATGCCGTTCCGGGTCCAGGAGATCCTCCTGGTCGCGTCGCAGTACGATGCCTACGCCCTGGAGGAGGGCGGCCGCCTGACCGAGCTGCTGCTCAGCGAGTATCGCGAGCTCAACCTCAGCTACCCGCCGCACGTGGCCCGCGCCGACAGCGGCGACGAGGCCATCAAGCTGCTGGAGGCCCACCGCTACGACATGGTGGTCACCATGACGCGGCTGGGGGACATGTCGGCCGCCGAACTGGCCCGCCGCATCCGCAACCGCGTGGCGGACGTGCCCATCTACACGCTGGCGTTCAGCCCGCGCGAGCTGCAGCACCTGCAGGACGCCGACAGCCAGGGCTGCATCGACCGCTACTTCCTGTGGAACGGCGACGTGCGGCTGCTGCTGGCCATCATCAAGTACTGCGAGGACGAAAGGAACGTGGCGCACGACACGCGCTACGGCGAGGTGCGCTGCATCCTGCTCATCGAGGACTCGGTCCGGTTCTACTCGTCGTACCTGCCGCTGCTGTACGGCGAGATCCTCGAGCAGACGCAGTCGCTGATGGCCGAGGGCATCAACCTCAGCCACCGGCTGCTGCGCCTGCGGGCGCGGCCGAAGATCCTGCTGGCCGGGACGTTCGAGGAGGCCTGGGACCTCTACACCAAGTACAAGGACTCGCTGCTGGGCGTGATCGCCGACGGGCGCTTCCCGTGGCAGGGGACCGCGCGGGAGGACGCCGGGCTGGAGTTCATCCGCCGCGTCAAGTACGTGGACCCGCACACGCCGACGGTGCTGCAGTCGACGAACGCGGACCTGGCGCCGGTGGCGTACCGGGTGGGGGCCGGGTTCATCCAGAAGCGCTCGCGCACGCTGCTGCAGGACCTGCGCCGCTTCATGCTCGACAACTTCGGCTTCGGCGAGTTCGTGTTCCGGCTGCCGGACGGCACCGAGGTGGGGCGCGCCGCCGACCTCAAGACGATGGTCAGGCTGCTGCGGACCGTGCCGGGCGAGTCGGTGCAGCACCACGCCTCGCACGACCATTTCTCGAACTGGCTGCGCGCGCGGACCGAGTTCCAGCTGGCGGCGGCGATCCGGCCGCGCAAGGTGACCGAGTTCAGCCATGTCGAGGATCTGCGCGAGTTCCTGATGCAGACCATCACGCGGTTCCGCTCGGAGAGCCAGCGCGGGGTGGTCGCCGATTTCTCGCGCCGGCATTTCGACACCCTCAGCGCGTTCGTGCGCATCGGCGGCGGTTCGCTGGGCGGCAAGGGGCGCGGGCTGGCCTTCGTCAACTCGCTGCTGCACGGTTACGGGCTGCACGACCGTTTCCCCGGCACCATCATCCGCGTGCCGACGACGGCCGTCATCGGCACGGACGTCTTCGATTCGTTCTTCGACCAGGGCACGCTGCGCGACCGCGTGCTGGCCGACCTGGACGACCAGCAGGTGATCGATGCCTGCCTCGAGCACAAGCTGCCGCCGGAAATCTACGGCGACCTCGAGGCCTTCCTGGACCAGGTGCGCTACCCGCTGGCCGTCCGCTCGAGTTCCCTCCTGGAAGACAGCCAGTTCCAGCCCTTCGCCGGCGTCTACGCCACGTACATGCTGGCCAACAACCATCCCGACCTGAAGGTCCGCCTCGACCAGCTGTGCGACGCCATCAAGCTGGTCTATGCCTCGACGTACGCCCGCGCCGCCAAGAGCTACGTCGACGCGACGGCGAACCGCATCGAGGAGGAGAAGATGGCGGTGATCGTGCAGCAGGTGGTCGGTCGCCGGCACGATCATTACGACTACCCGCACTTCTCGGGCGTGGGCCTGTCGGCCAATTTCTACCCGGCAGGCGACCTGAAGCCGGAGGACGGCGTGGCGACGGTGGCCCTGGGACTCGGGCGCACCGTGGTGGGCGGGGGCAAGGCGCTGCGGTTCAGCCCGGCGCGGCCGCTGGCGCTGCCGCAGTTCGGCACGCTCAACGACTGGCTGCGCGAGAGCCAGCGGGAGTTCTTCGCGGTCGACGTCAGCCGCCCGGAGCAGTACCCGGGCCCGCGCGACGACTTCAACCTGGCGCTGCTGGATTTGGCGGCGGCCGAGTCGCACGGCACGCTCGAACCCGTGGGCTCGGTGTACGTCGCGGCCGACAACATGATCTACGACGGGCTCGGGCGCGACGGCGAGCGGCTGGTCTCGTTCGCCGGCGTCCTGAAGGCGCGGGCGTTCCCGCTGGCGGAGATCCTGCAGCAGCTGCTGGAGGTCGGCAGGCGGACGATGAGCGCCGAGGTCGAGATCGAGTTCGCGGTCGTGCTCGGCGACGGGCAGGACGTGCCCCACCAGTTCGGTTTCCTGCAGATCCGGCCGCTGGCCGCCGGGCTCGAGTCGACGGCGGTGCCGGCCCACCTGATGGCGTCGCCGAGCGCGCTCGTGGCCACCGAGGTGGCCCTGGGCAACGGCCGCCCGGCCGACCTGGCCGACATCCTGTACGTGCCGCGGGCCGGGTTCGACCGCGCGCGCAGCCCCGAAGTGGCGGCCGAGATCGCGCAGTACAACCGGCAGCTGCTGGCCGAGGGCCGGCCGTACCTGCTGGTCGGCCCCGGGCGCTGGGGCTCGTCGGACCGCTGGCTGGGCATCCCCGTCCGCTGGGACGAGATCTCGGGCGCGCGGGTGATCGTCGAGGGCGACCTGGACGGGTTCTCGCTGGCCCCGAGCCAGGGATCGCATTTCTTCCAGAACCTGACCCACTTCCAGGTGGGGTACCTGACGGCCGGGGCCGGGACGCCCGGCGGGCGGCTGGACTGGGATTGGCTGGATGCGCAGGTGCCGGCGTCGTCGGGGCAGTTCGTGCGCCACCTGCAGTTGCGGGCGCCTTTGACGGTGCTGATCGACGGGCGCACGCGCCGCGGGCTCGTGCTGCGGCCCGAGCCGGGAGACGAACCGGCGCCGGGTACACAGGAATACCGCTGATTCTCCTTGCCCCGGGCCGTCCCAGTTGTGATTTTTCCGTCAATCCCACGTTTGGGCGCACAGGACGCGCCCCGGCTCAACCAGGGGTGACCAGGATGGCTCACGACGCTGCTTTCAATCCGTTCCAGATGGCCCGTGCCCAGTTCGACAAGAGCGCTGATCTGATCGGCCTCGACCAGGGTACGCGCGACTTGCTCCGCAGCCCGCTGCGCGAGTTCCACTTCAGTATCCCCGTCCGCATGGACGACGGCACCGTGAAGGTGTTCGAAGGCTTCCGCGTCCAGCACAGCGACGCGCGCGGTCCCGCCAAGGGCGGCATCCGCTTCCACCCGCAGGAAACGATCGACACCGTGCGGGCGCTTGCGATGTGGATGACCTGGAAGTGCGCCGTGGCGGACATTCCGCTGGGCGGCGGCAAGGGTGGGGTCATCTGCGACCCGCACAACCTCAGCGCGCGCGAGCAGGAAGCGATCTGCCGCGGCTGGATTCGCCAGATGAACAAGAACGTCGGCCCGGTCGAGGACGTTCCGGCTCCCGATGTGATGACCAACCCGCAGCACATGCTGTGGATGCTCGACGAGTTCGAGACCATCCGCGGCGGCCGCTACCCGGGCATGATCACGGGCAAGCCGGTGGGCATGGGCGGCTCGCTGGGCCGCACCGAGGCCACGGGCTACGGCGCCGTGTACTGCCTGCGCGAGGCCCTGAAGGAACTCGGCATCGACGTCAAGTCCACGACGGCCAGCGTGCAGGGCTTCGGCAACGTGTCGCAGTACGCGATCGAGCTGTACCACCGCATGGGCGGCAAGGTCATCTGCGTGTCGAGCTGGAACCAGGCCGAGCAGAAGTCGGTCTCGTACCACAAGCCCGACGGCGTCGACCTCGCGCAGCTGCAGGCGATCACCGACCGCTTCGGCGGCATCGACCCGGCCAAGGCCCGTGAACTGGGCTACGAGATCCTGCCGGGCGAGGCGTGGCTGGACCGCGAAGTCGATATCCTGATCCCGGCCGCGATCGAGAACCAGATCACCGGCGCGAACGTCGAGAAGATCAGCAAGCGCGTGAAGGTCGTCGTCGAGGGCGCCAACGGCCCGACGACGCCCGAAGCGGACGCCGTGCTCTTCAAGCGGGGCATCTTCAACATCCCCGACTTCCTGGCCAACGCCGGCGGCGTGACCTGCAGCTACTTCGAGCAGGTCCAGTGCAACATGAACTACTTCTGGGAACGCGACGACGTGCTGAACAAGCTGGACGCCAAGATGACCGCGGCGTACCACTCGGTCAGCGACCTCGCGCGGAACAAGAAGCTGTACATGCGCGACGCGGCCTATGTGGTCGCCGTCAACCGCGTCGCGGCGGCCTGCCGCGACCGGGGTTGGGTCTAGAGATGGACGGCGCGCGCGGCGGGCAGGCAGAAGACTCCCGCCGCGCGTTTGCTGCCGTCCCCTGGCGCGAACTGCTGGAAGTGATCCGTCAGGGTCGCGGCCGGCAGTTCGTTCGCGTTTCACGGAAGATGCTCAACCACCTCTGCTCCATCGGCCTGAGCGAGGCGCAGGGGATGCTGGCGGAGGTCGACCCGAATGCGGTCGGCATCGCGCGGCGCGAGGGCCCGGGCGCCGGTGACAAGATGCCGGGCACGCGCGTGCCGCTCGAACAATCCCCGCTGATGACCGGCGCCCCGTTCGACCTGGCGGCGCGCTACCTGCCCGACGAGGAGATCTCCGAACGCCTGCAGCGCTGGCTGAAAGAGGACGAGGCCAGTTTCTTCGGCACGGTGGTGGGCGACCCGCGCAGCACCATGCCCGAGATCGCCGAGGCGATCCGCCGTTACAACGACGTGCTGCGCGGACGCAGCGGGCTGGCGCCGAGCACGCTCAAGAGCCTGCGCGTGTCGCTCATCCAGCGCTTCCTGAGCGAACAGCTCGACTACATCAACGTCGCCAAGGAAGTCGCGCGCATCACCGACTTCCACGACCTGCTCGACCGCGTCATCATGACGCGCGGATGCTACGGCAAGCTGGGGGGCAAGGCAGCGGGCCTGCTGCTGGCCGGCTGGATCCTGGAGCAGCCCGAGGCGCGCGAACTGGGCGTCGGCGAGATCAAGACGCCGCGCACCTGGCACATCGTGTCGGATGTCATCATGGATTTCATCCGGCTGAACGACCTCGACGACGTGATGGACCAGAAGTTCAAGGACATCAGCCAGGTCCGTCGCGAATACCCGAACATGGTCCAGTTGTTCAAGAACAGCCCGTTCCCTCCCGATCTGGTGGAGGGGTTGTCGCGCGCGCTGGACTACTTCGGCGACGTGCCGCTGATCATCCGCAGTTCGAGCCTGCTCGAGGACCGCTTCGGCACCGCATTCTCCGGCAAGTACAAGAGCCTGTTCCTGCCCAATACCGGCACCCGCGCCGAACGCCTGGCCGCGATGGAGGACGCCGTGGCCGAGGTCTGGGCCTCGATCCTGGGCCCCGACCCGATCGAGTACCGGCGCGAGCGCGGCCTGCAGGAATTCGTCGAGGAGATGGGCATCCTCATCCAGGAAGTGGTCGGCACGCGCGTGGGGCCATGGTGGCTGCCGGCGTTCGCCGGCGTCGCCTTCAGCCTGAACGAGTTCCGCTGGTCGCCGCGCATCCGGCGCGAGGACGGGCTCATCCGCCTGGTCCCCGGGCTCGGCACGAGCGCCGTCGACCGCGTGGCCGATGACTTCCCGGTGCTGGCCGTGCCCGGCCGCAAGGGCCTGCGCGCGCACGCCTCGCTGCAGGAGACCCTGCGCTACAGCCCCCGGCGAGCCGACGTCATCAACCTGGAGACGGCGCGGTTCGAGTCGGTGGAGCTGGTGGACCTGCTGAAGGTGGCCGGCGACGACTATCCGCTGGTCGAGCAGATCTTCTCCGTGCTGCGCTCCGGCAACCTGGTGCGCGTGCCGCGCCTGATGATGGACCCGGTGCGCGACGACCTCGTGGCCGACATGCGCGGGCTGTTGGACGGGACCGATTTCGTGCCGCGGGTGCACGCTCTGCTGCGGATGCTCGAGATGTACCTGCAGTCGCCGGTCGACATCGAGTTCGCGCACGACGGCAAGGATTTCTACCTGCTGCAGTGCCGTCCGCAGGCGATGTCGGGCGACACCGTGCCCTCGGTCCTGCCGCACGACCCGAACCCGGACGACGTGCTCTTCACGGCGAACCGCTTCGTGTCGAACGGGCTGGTGCCCGACATCACCCACATCGTCTTCGTGGCGCCCGACGCCTATGCGGCGCTGCCGGACGTCGAGACGATGCGCTCGGTGGGGCGCGTCGTCGGCGCGCTGAACGGCCTGCTCCCCAAGCGGTCGTTCGTCCTGATCGGCCCGGGGCGCTGGGGCAGCCGCGGCGACATCAAGCTGGGCGTGTCGGTGTCGTACGCCGACATCAACAACACGGCGATGCTGTGCGAGGTGGCGCGGCGCAAGGGTGACTACGTGCCGGACCTCAGCTTCGGCACCCACTTCTTCCAGGACCTGGTCGAGGCCGGCATCCGCTACCTGCCGCTGTACCCGGACGACCCGGGCGTCGTGTTCCAGGAGTCGTTCCTCCTGGGCGCGCCCAACCGGCTGGCCGAGCTTTTGCCCGACCACGCGGCGCTGGCCGATTGCGTGCGCGTCATCGACGTGCCGGCGGCGACCCACGG
The DNA here is from genome assembly GCA_903859215.1 of uncultured bacterium. Classification (GTDB taxonomy): domain Bacteria; phylum Krumholzibacteriota; class Krumholzibacteriia; order LZORAL124-64-63; family LZORAL124-64-63; genus CAINDZ01. Next base: position 18,135 of record CAIOLW010000007.1, read on the forward strand.
CCGCGTGCTGCGGATCTACCAGAATGCGGACCTGGACCACGCCGTGGCCGTGCTCGAGGAGCCGGGCGACCGGCGCGGGCTCGGCGTCGGGCGCGGCGCCACCACGGGAGCGGGCTCGCCGCTGCGGCATGCGCGCTGGCGGCGCCTGGTGGCCGAGGAACTCGCGCTCGGGCTGGACCCCGCCACCAGCGGCGTCGGGGCCGTCTACCTGCGCGGCTCGGTGGCCGAGGGCAAGGCAGGCCCCGAGAGCGACATCGACCTTGTGGTGCGGTTCAACGGCACGGCCGACCAGCGCGAGCGACTCGAGGCCTGGCTGGACGGCTGGAACCGCGCCGTGGTCGCCATGAACCTGCAGAACACCGGCGTCAGGGTCGAGCGACTGCTCGATGCGGTCATCGTCGGGGATGACGACGTCGTCGCGCCGGCGTGGTCGCGGCTGCCGATGGCCGACGAAGCCTGATTGTCCCGTAAACTCCACCACGTCATCTGGCCACCACGTCATCTGGCCACCACGTAACCTGATTGGCAACGCCTCCCGGAGGGGACCGATGAGCAACGCCCGCCCGAGCCTGACGCGCCGCATGGCCGA
>CAIOLW010000008.1 GCA_903859215.1 uncultured bacterium
AGGCCCGCGACCAGCGTGGCGGCCGCCTCGACGATCAGGATGTCGCGCGTGTTGTAGTCGTCGCCGGCCACGCGCGCGCTCTCGGTGACGTTGATGCCGCCGACCACGGTCAGGATGGCGAACGGGATCGCGATCGGCAGGTACTTCAGCGCGGGCCCCATGCCGGCCAGGAAGCCGAACGTCGGCAGCGGAAGGCCGAAGTGCAGCTGCGCCGCCGGCAGCCCGGCAAACGTGCCGCCGACCAGGCCCGTCGGGCCCAGCAGGTAGTAGAGCACGGTGCCGACGAAGACCGAGGCGAAGACGCCGGGAACATTCCAGGGCAGCCGGATGCCCGCCACCAGCGTGTACAGCACGATGCCCAGGGCCAGCAGGCCGACCAGCGGCATGCCGAAGATGTCGACCAGCGGCAGGAACCCGATCAGCGCCAGGCCGATGCCGGCCAGCGAACCCAGTAGCCCGGCCTGCGGCACCATGCGCTGCGTCCAGCGCCCGAAGAACGAGAAGAACAGCTTCACCAGGCCCATCATCACCATGATCGCCATGCCGGTGCGCCAGGTCAGCAGCGCCGCCTCGCGCTCGGGCATGCCCGCCGCCTTGAACGACAGGAACGCCGGGCCCAGCACGACCAGCGCCATGCCGATGGTCGACGGCGTGTCCAGGCCGAGCGGCATCGCGGTCACCTCGCGGCCGGTGCGCCTGGCCAGGCGGCGCGCCATCACCGTGTAGACGACGTCGCCGAACAGCACGCCGAACGCCGTGCCGGGGAACATGCGCCCGTAGACGATGTCGGCCGGGAACCCGAAGGCGAAGATGAGGATGCCCGCCAGGAACGACAGCACCGTGAGGTTGTCGAACATCAGCCCGAAGAAACCGTTGAGGTCGCCGGCGACGAACCAGCGATTGGGTTTGGCGGCGGTCATGCGGTGGCGTCTCCCTGGAAAGGGGCGGTGTGCGGCGACCGGGCGATGTTAACGGCAACGGCGCCGGCGGTCCAGAAATCGTCCGCCTGCGCCTGCCCGCCAAACCCGACGGCGCCGCTCCCAAAGCAGGAAGCCGCCACGGGCGTGGCGGCTTCCTTGTCGAACAGCCCAAAGGTTGCGGTTCGGCTATTCGCCGGAGCCCGCTTCCAGTTCGGCTTCCATCTCCTGCGCCAGCTGGGCCGCGGCCGCCTGGGCCAGCTCGTGGTCGTGGATGCCCCGGATGATCCGGTCGTCCTCTTCCGCCGGCTCCTGCACGGCCAGCCACTTGAAGTCGTTCAGGCCGGTGCCCGCCGAGATCAGGTGACCCATGATGACGTTCTCCTTCAGGCTGCGCAGTTCGTCGCGCTTGCCGCGCGTCGCCGCGTCGGTCAGCACGCGGGTGGTCTCCTGGAAGGAGGCCGCGCTGATGAAGGAGTCGGTCGTCAAACTGGCCTTGGTGATGCCCAGCAGGAGCGGCTCGAAGACGACCTGCTCCAGCTCGGGCTCGCCCCTGGCGCGCAGCTCGAGGTTCTTCTTCACGTTCGCCTTGTTGTAGATCTCGACGTCCTGCTTGGTGACCTGCTCGTCCTCGAGGTACGGCGAGTCGCCCGGGTTCAGGATGAGGACCTTCCGCAACATGCGCGAAACGATGATCTCGATGTGCTTGTCGTTGATCTTCACACCCTGCAGGCGGTAGACCTCCTGCACGGCGTTGACCAGGTACTTCTGCACCTCGGCCACGCCCTTGATGGACAGGATGTCCATCGGGTTGATCGGGCCCTCGGTCAGGCGGTCACCGGCCAGCACATGCTCACCCTCGTACGTCCGGACGTGCCGGCCGTGCGGGATGGTGTATTCCTTCTCGATCTTGCCCTCGCCGACGACGGCGATCTTGCGCTGGCCGCGCGTGGTGCCGCGGAACTCGACGATGCCGTCGATCTCCGTCACCGTCGCGCAGTCACGCGGCTTGCGGGCCTCGAACAGCTCGGCGACGCGCGGCAGACCGCCCGTGATATCGCCCGACTGCGAGACTTCGCGCGGGATCTTGGCCAGCTGGGTGCCCGAACCGACCGTCTCGCCGTCCAGCACCAGCAGGAAGGCGCCCGTCGGCAGGATGTACTCGGCCAGCTTCTTGCCCGTCTTCGGATGCATGACCTGGATCGCCGGATGCACGCTCTTGTCCGCGCTCTCGACGATGACCGGCTGCTTCATGCGGGTCTTCTCGTCCAGGTCGACGCTCAGCGTCAGGCCCTCGACGATACCGCTGTAGGAGACGATACCCGGGTTCTCCGAGAGGATGAAGTCCGCGAACGGGTCCCACTCGAAGATGGGGTCGCCGACCTTGACCTTCTCGCCGTCCTTCACGCGCACCACCGCGCCGTACGGCACGGTCATCTGGCTGCGCGTGATGCCCGAGTCGAGCACCAGCGAGATCTCGCCCTTGCGGCCGATCGATACGTATTCGCTGCTGTCGTTCTTGACCAGGGTGACCTCTTCGCTGAACACGATCTTGCCGTTCGCCGCGGCCTGCTTGACCGTCTGCTCGACGATGCGGCTGGCCGTGCCACCGATGTGGAACGTCCGCAGCGTCAGCTGCGTGCCGGGCTCGCCGATGGACTGCGCCGCGATGACGCCGACCGGCTCGCCGATATCCACCAGCTTGTGCTCGGACAGGTTGTAGCCGTAGCACAGGGCGCAGATGCCCTGCCGGGTCTCGCACGAGAGCACCGACCGCATCAGCACGCTCTGGATGCCGGACTCCTCGATCAGGTTGGCCAGCTCGCGGTTGATGACCGCACCGGCGTCGCAGATCAGGTGGCCGGCGCCGTCGATGATGTCCTCGGCGGCGGTACGTCCGACGATGCGCTCGGACAGGCCCTCGATCGTCTTCTCGCCTTCCTTCAGCGCCTGGATTTCCACGCCGCGCAGCGTGCCGCAGTCGGGCTCGGTGACGACGATGTCCTGCGCCACGTCGACCAGGCGGCGCGTCAGGTAACCGGCATCGGCCGTCTTGAGCGCCGTGTCGGCCAGACCCTTGCGGGCGCCGTGCGTCGAGATGAAGTACTCCAGCATCGTCAGCCCCTCGCGGAAGTTCGCGATGATGGGCTGCTCGATGATTTCACCGAAACCACCGGTGATCTTCTTCTGCGGCTTGGCCATCAGTCCGCGCATACCGGCCAGCTGCTTGATCTGGTCGGCCGAGCCTCGGGCGCCCGACGCGTTCATCATGTACACCGCATTGAAGCCCTGGTCGTCGGTGCTCAGGTGCTCGAACATGCGGTCACGGACCTCGTTGGTCACCTGCGTCCACTTGTCGATCACCTTGTTGTAACGCTCGCGGTTCGTGATCACGCCGTCGCGGTGGTCACGGACGTAGCCGTCGACGACCTTCTGCGCCGCGGCGATGATCTCGCCCTTCTCGGGCGGGATGATGATGTCGTCGATGCCGATCGAGATGCCGCCCTCGGTGGCATGGTGGAAGCCGAGTTCCTTCAGGTTGTCCAGGAAGTTCATGCAGATGGTGGTGCCCAGCTTGGCATGCACCTCGCCCACGATCCTGGCCAGGTCCTTCTTGTTGACCGGCTTGTTCACGTAATCCATCTCGGGAGGCAGGATCTCGTTGAACATCACGCGGCCGATCGTGGTCTCGATCGTCCCGCGCGTCCCGCCGAAGCGGATCTTCACCAGCGCATGCTTCGCGATCAGGCCGGCGTTGTACGCCGCGTGCACGTCCGCCACGTCGGCGAAGAGCTTGCCCTCGCCCTTGGCGCCCGGGCGCGACAGCGTCAGGTAGTAGCAACCGAGCACCATGTCCTGGCTCGGCGACGCCACGGGCTCGCCGCTGGCCGGGGACAGGATGTTCAGCGGCGACAGCATCAGCAGCCGGGCCTCGAGCTGGGCCTCGTAGCCCAGGGGCACGTGCACGGCCATCTGGTCACCGTCGAAGTCGGCGTTGAACGCCGTACAGACCAGCGGGTGGATGCGGATGGCCTTGCCCTCGATCAGCACCGGCTCGAAGGCCTGGATGCCCAGCCTGTGCAGGGTCGGGGCGCGGTTCAGCAGCACCGGGTGGTCCTTGATGATCTCTTCGAGGATGTCCCAGACCTCGGGGCGCTCCTGCTCGACGAGCTTCTTGGCGCTCTTGACGGTCTGGACGTAGCCCTTCTCCTCCAGCATGCGGATGATGAAGGGCTTGAACAGCTCCAGCGCCATGCTCTTGGGCAGGCCGCACTGGTACAGCTTCAGCTCGGGCCCGACCACGATCACCGAACGGCCGGAGTAGTCGACGCGCTTGCCCAGCAGGTTCTGCCGGAAGCGGCCCTTCTTGCCCTTGATCATGTCCGAGAGCGACTTCAGGGGCCGGTTGCCCTGGCCCTTGACCGCGCGCGAGCGGCGGCCGTTGTCGAACAGCGCGTCGACGGCCTCCTGCAGCATGCGCTTCTCGTTGCGCAGGAT
>CAIOLW010000009.1 GCA_903859215.1 uncultured bacterium
CTGGTCGAGGGCCCCGAGCCGGCGGCGATCAGCGAGCTGAAGGTGCAGCCGCTGCCCTGGTCGGCCACGAAGGAAGCCTTCGTGATGAACATCGCGAAACAGGCGCGCCGCGGGCTGTACCCGCGCGGGTTCCTGGGCGAGCCGACGGGCTGGACCGTCGTGGGCCGCGACTTCGACACGCGCGAAGGGCTGATCGGCAAGGACGGCGCGCTCGAGGCCGGGCCGGGCGAGTTCTCGCTGGAGCCCTTCCTGTCGACCGGCGGCAAGCTGGTGACGTGGAACGACGCCGAGGTGTCGCAATCGCTGGTGAACGAGGTGCTGCCCATCCCGCAGGTCACGTGGGAAAAGAACGACTGGCGCCTGACCCTGACCGCCGCGGGCGCGGGTGAGGCCGAGAAGTCGTACATGCTGGCGCGCTACCGGGTGGAAAACCGCAGCGCCCGCACCGACACGCTGCGCCTCTATCTGGCCGTGCGGCCGATGCAGGTGAACCCGCCGTCGCAGTTCCTGAACATCCGCGGGGGCACGGCGAAGGTGGCGCAGCTGGAGTGGCAGGACACCGAGCGCCTGGTGCGCGTGAACGGCCAGCCGCGCGTGCAGGTGCTGACTAAACCAAGTGGATTCGCGGCCAGCTCGTTCTTCGGCGGCGACATCGTGGCCGACTGGCTGGAGCACGGCAAGCTGCCGAAGGCCAGCGAGGCCAGCTGCGTGATGAACGCCGCCTCGGGCGCGCTGTGGTGGGACCTGGTGGTCGAGGCCGGCGGTACGCGCGACGTGGCCGTGGCCGTGCCGCTGCACGGCGTGCTTGCGCCGGCGCAAGTGGATGCGAACGCCGAGCTGATCACGATCATCCGCGACTGGCAGGCGAAGCTGGACCGGGTGCCGCTGAAGGCGCCCCGGAACCTGACCCCCGAGCGGGCGGCCATCGCCGACGAAGCCATCAAGTCCGTGAAGGCGCAGATCGGGTGGATACTGGTGAACCGGGCGGGGCCGGCGATCCAGCCGGGGACGCGCAGCTACGCGCGCTCGTGGATCCGCGACGGCGCGCTGACGGGCGAGGCGCTCATGCGCATGGGCTTCAATGACGAGGCCCGCGACTTCCTGCTGTGGTACGCGCCCAACCAGTACGAGAACGGGAAGATCCCCTGCGTGGTGGATGCGCGCGGGGCCGACCCGGTGCCCGAGCACGACTCGACCGGCGAGTTCATCTACCTGGTGGCCCAGTACTGGCGCCACACGCACGATCGCGCCGTGACCGAGGCGATGTGGCCGCGCGTGGTGCGCGGAGTAGTCTACCTGGAGTCGCTGCTGGACCAGCGCCGCACCGCCGAGTACCGCGCCCCGGACAAGGCCGAGTTCTACGGGATCCTGCCGCCGTCGATCAGCCACGAGGGCTACTCGGCCAAGCCCATGCACTCGTACTGGGACGACTTCTTCTGCCTGCGCGGGCTGAAGGACGCCGCCTGGCTGGCCAGCGAACTGCAGGCGGCCGGCGTGAAGGGGATGGCCCCGGAAGCGAAGCGGCTGGCCACGCTGAGGGACCAGTTCGCCGCCGACCTGCAGGCCTCGGTGGCCGCCGCGATGAAGGCGCACGGCATCGACTACGTGCCCGGCTGCGCCGACCTGGGCGATTTCGACGCCACCTCGACGACCATCGCGCTGGACCCGTGCGATGCGGCGGCGCTGCTGCCGCCCGGCGCGCTGGACCGCACGTTCGAGAAGTACTGGACGTTCTTCAGCGAGCGCCGCGACGGCGCGGCGTGGAAGGACTTCACGCCGTACGAGGTGCGGTGCATCGGGGCGTTTGCGCGGCTGGGTCGCGAAGACGAGGCCTGGGAGATGGTGGAGTGGTTCCTGTCGCAGCGGGCCGTGCCGGGGTGGAAGGTGTGGGGCGAGGTGGTGCACCGGGACAAGACCGAGGCCCGGTTCATCGGCGACATGCCGCATGGCTGGGTGGGGTCGGATTTCGTGCGGAGTATGTGGGATTTGGTGGGGGATGGGGGGCGCTGA
>CAIOLW010000010.1 GCA_903859215.1 uncultured bacterium
CAGGGCGCCGTCACCGACCCGGGGACGGGCGTCACCACGATCACCTACGCCGGCGGCACGCTGGCCATCTACGGTGATGCGTCGCGCAACCACGACTGGGGCACGTACCCGGCCAACGGCACCGTCCCGTCCACATTCACCGACGGCAACCTGGTCTTCGCCGGCAGCTTCACGAGCTTCACCCTCAGCCTGCTGCCCTCGGGCGCCGGCATCTACGAGGGCCTGCTGAACGGCACCGGTGGCTCGGCCCTGGCGTACCCGTGCAGCGGCTGCGCCTACACGTTTGCCGGAACCTTCGGCGCGCCGACCAATGCGCAGATCCCCGCGGGCTACGACCTGCAGGTCGACGGCACGCTCGAACTCGAGGGCGCCGTGCCCGTCGAGACGCTGAACTGGGGCTCGCTCAAGCAGCTCTACAACTAGATCCGGCCGGCCTGGGCGCCTTGCGCGCCGCCGACCACCACGCCTGAAGCAAAGGACGAGGGACGATGAAGAAGATGTTGATCACGCTGATGCTGCTCGGCCAGGCCGCCCTGGCGACCAGCGCGTTCGCCGTGCAGATGTTCGATTTCGACGCGCAGGCGAAGCTGCCGGCCGGTGTCGGCGGCGCAGCCACGGCCATCGGGCGCATCGTGAACGGCCAGGCCGTCGCGACCCCGATCCCGCTGGACTTCGCCAACTACGAGTACACGATCGTCGTCACGGGCCTGACGCTCGATGCCGCGGGTTCGACCAGCTATTTCAGCAGCGGCACCGTGGTGATCTACCAGGACAGCGCCACGCCGTCGGAGTGGGCATCGCCTGCCACATTCAGCGACGGCACCGCCATCCTGACGGGCACGTTGGGGACGTTCCAGCGCTCGATGTTCACCGGCACCCTCGGCAGCGGCATCGGCTCCGTCGACTGGACGGGCGGCAGCCTTCTGGGCCTGCTCGCTCCGGCCGATCGCGGCGGCTGGCCGTTCCTGACCTCGGTGTCGAGCGCCGCCTCGCAGGTGCAGGCCGGCTATGACGAGCGCTGGGACGGCAAGGTGGAGCCGAGGCAGGAAGTGGTCGGATCGGAGCAGCTGAGCTGGTCGGAGCTGAAGGCCGGGTACCGCTAGGCGGGCCGGGGATGAACCGGAAAGGGGCCGGGATCCCCTGCGAAAGCAGGCGACGATCCTCCCGGGGGCACATCGGGTCCCGGCCCCCCTTCCGGAAATCCCAGCGACAGGACAAGGGGGAGTGGGGTATGATGGTGGTTGGCCTTCCACCCACGAGCAGTAAGGACCCGTCCTCTTGTCGCCCCCATTGTCGCCCAGTTTGTCGCCCAGCTTGTCGCCGGCGGAAAAGCGTCGCTTCGATGCGGAGATCGTGCCGCATCTCGACGTGCTCTACCGCATGGCGCGCAGCGTGTGCGGCAACTGCGACCTGGCCGATGACGTCGCGCAGGAGGCTTTCCTGCGGGCGCTCAAGGGATTCGGCGGCCTGAAGCCGGGCACCAACAGCCGCAGCTGGCTGGCCCGCATCGTCCAGAACACGTGCCGCGACCAGTGGCGCACCAAGGCCCGGCAGGGCGAGCACGGCTGGGACGACGACCTGCAGGAGGAAGCGGAGACGAGTGGCGCGCAGCCCGACTGGCAGCCCGGCATCATCCGCGACGCCTTCGACGACGAGATCACTGCGGCGCTGCAGGCGCTGCCGCCGCGCTGGCGGGCCTCGGTCCTGCTGGTGGATGTCGAGGGCTGGAGCTACGAGGAAGCGGCCGAGAGCCTGGAGATTGCGCCGGGCACGCTGCGGTCGGGATTGCATCGGGCGCGAAAGGCGCTCTACGAAAGCCTGAAGGCCGCCGCCGTTGCGGGTGGCCACGGGCCGCGGGAAACGGGAAGGGCGACGTGAAGAACAACGCGCAGCATGACAACGAGCAGCACTGCCGCCTCGTGCAGGACGATCCCCGGGGAAGCACCTGGGACGCCGCCACGCGCGCGCATGCCGCCGGGTGTCCCGCCTGCGTGGCCCACCTG
>CAIOLW010000011.1 GCA_903859215.1 uncultured bacterium
CACGCGCGTCTCCTTCACCGCGTCGCAGACGTAGGCCATGCGCGCGAGCATGTCGTACAGCGCGCGCACCGCCTTCTGCTGCGCGGCGCGGGCCACCGGCGGGTGCGGGTAGTCCGGGTCGTAGCCGACGTCGACGGTGCCTTCGTAGACTTCGTCGCCCTTGAGCAGGCGGTAGCGGTACGTGCCCTCGGGCGCGGCGGGGCCGACGGCTGCGGCGAACGCGATCGACGGGTCCATCACCGGCGACGGCGCCACCTTCGGCGGTTTGAGCGTCGGCGACCACGTCACCATGTTCAGGCCCTTGCGCGTGCCGCCGGGCAGCGTCTTGAGCACCGAGCCGTCGCGGTCGAGGATCTCGACCTTCATCTGCCCGACCATGTGCCGCTTCGCCAGGTAGTAGACGATGCGCGCGTCGGATTCGGGGTTGCCGGCCACGTAGTACGAGTCGCCGGGAAACTCCTGGTCGCCGCGCGGGATGCGCAGCACCGCGGGCCGCGAGGGCAGCAGCGCCACCGGCGAGGCCAGCACGGCGGCCGTCAGGCTGCGCAGCGGGCCCAGGTCGTCGATCACCCAGACGCCGCGGCCGTGCGTGGCGATGACCAGCGAGCCGTCACGCGGGTGCACGACCAGGTCGTAGACCGGGACGGCCGGGAACTCCTCGGCGAAGCGCGCCCAGTGGCGGCCCCGGTCGAGCGTCATGAACAGGCCGTTCTCGGTGCCCAGGTAGAGCAGGTCCGGGTTCACCGGGTCCTGCCGGATGACGTGGGCCTGGCCCGTCACGTCGGGCGTGACCAGCGGGCGCCAGCTGGCGCCCAGGTCGTCGGTGGCGAAGACGTACGGCGCCATGTCGCCCGCCTGGTGGCCGTCGGCCGTGGCGAAGGCGGCGCGGCGATCGAACGCCGACGCCTCGACGCAGCTGATCCAGGTGTCCCTGGGCACACCCGGCAGGTTCGCCGCCACGTTCGTCCAGCGCGCGCCCTCGTCGGCGGTCACCTGGAGGTTGCCGTCGTCGGTGCCGACCCAGATGACGCGGCGGTCGCGCGGCGACTCGCTGATCGTGAAGATCGTGCAGTGGTTCTCGGCCGTCGTGTTGTCGACGGTCAGCCCGCCCGACTGCTCCTGGCGCTGGCGCGCCGGGTCGTTCGTCGTCAGGTCGCCCGAAATGCGCCGCCAGGTGTCGCCGCGGTCGGTCGAACGGTGCAGGAACTGCGAGCCGATGTAGAGCCGCTTGCCGTCACCGGGGCTGGTGACGATGGGCGTGTTCCAGTTGAAGCGGAACTCGGGGTCGCCGGGGCCCGGCTGCGGCTTGACGTCCTTGCTGTCGCCGGTGCGGCGGTCCAGCCGCTGGATGTTGCCGCCCTGCCACTCCCAGTACACCAGCTGCGGGTCGGAGCGCTCGGGCGCCACCGAGAAGCCGTCGCCGCCGCCCAGGTTCGCCCAGTCGCTGTTGTCGATGCCGCCCGACGCGCGTGACGGGCCGGTCCACGAGCCGTTGTCCTGCAGGCCGCCGTAGACGTTGAACGGCCGCCGGTCGTCGACCGTCACGTGGTAGAACTGCGAGACCGGCAGGTTCGACACGTGCCGCCAGCCCGAGCCCTGGTTCGCCGAGATGTAGACGCCGCCGTCGGTGCCCACGATCATGAACTTCGGGTTCGCCGGCTGCACCCACAGCGCGTGGATGTCCGAGTGCACCCAGCCGCCCACGCCGTCGAAGGTGACGCCGGCATCGCGCGTGACCATCAGGTTGGTGCCGGCCTTGTAGACGCGCTTGGCGTCGGCCGGGTCGGGGATCAGCGACGCGAAGTAGAATGGCCGGCCGCCCACCGCGCGGGAATCGGTGGCCAGGCGCCACGTCTCGCCGCGGTCGTCCGACCGGTAGAAGCCCGAGCGCTCCGCCTCCACCGCGGCGAACAGCGTGGCCGGCTGCGACGGCATCACGGCGATCGCGATGCGGCCGAGGTCGCCCTTCGGCAGGCCCTTGTCCAGCTTGCGCCAGGTGGCGCCGCCGTCGGTGCTCTTCCAGAGGCCGCTGCCCGGCCCGCCCGATGTGAAGAAGCACGGCGTGCGGCGGAACTGCCACATGGCCGCGTACATCACCAAGGGATCGGCGGGATCGAACGCGATGTCGACGCACCCGGTGGTGTCGTCCACGTAGAGCGTCTTCTCCCACGTGGCGCCGCCGTCGCGCGTGCGGAACACGCCGCGCTCACTGCCCGGCCCCCACAGCGGGCCCATCGCCGCCACGAACACGGTGGCGGGGTCGGCCGGGTGGATGAGGATCTCGGCGATGCGCTCGCTGCCCTTCAGCCCCAGGTTGACCCACTTGTCGCCGCCGTTGACGGTGCGGTAGACGCCGTCGCCCACGCCGACGCTGTTGCGCACCCACGACTCGCCCGTGCCCGCCCAGACCGTGTCGGGCCGGGCCTGGTCGATGGCCAGGGCGCCGATGGACTGCGTGTGCTCGTCGAAGACGGCCTCGAACGTGACGCCGCCGTCGCGGCTCTTCCAGATGCCGCCGCCGGCGCTGCCCACCCAGATGAACCGGGGATCGGACGCCACGGCATCGAGGCAGGTGATCCGGCCGCTCATCACGGCCGGGCCCAGGTTGCGCGCCCGCAGCGCGCCGAAGACGTGCGGGCCGATGGGGATGCCGTCCGCGGCCGGCGCCACCGCGGGCGCAGCCGCCTCTGCGGAGCGCCCCGCCGCCGGGAACAGGAAGGTGGTCGCCAGCATCAGCAGGCCGATGATGCGCAGTTTCTTCACGGTCGCCCTCCTGCCCCCGGTCGGGACAATCGTCCGGTGGTTGCTATTTGCCTGTCGAATCGGTCGCAGCCGCAGCCGTAGCCGCCGGCATCACGAACATCGCGTCGTCGACCGGCACGCCGAACTCGACCTTCTCGATCACCATCTGGTTGAGCACCTGGTCGCCCCGGCGCGTCTGCAGGGCAAACGGGACGGTCACGCCATCCTGCTTCCGGTAGTCGCTCGGGTAGTTCTGCGTCTCCATCTCGTTCTGGTCGACCTTGATCCGGGTGTTCTGCTTGATCACCAGGAACGACTCGGCGTCGAACCAGTAGTCCATGACGATGTCCTGCTTCGTGTCCAGCCGCAGGCCGTAGCACGAGGTGCCTTCGACGTCCTCCTGGCCCAGATACTCGACAGTGAAGCCCTTGGCTTCCCAGCCCACGAACGGGCCGTCCATGTCCGCCTGCAGCTTCATGCCCTTGATCTCGAGGTCGCCCATGGGCACGGGGTCCTTCGAGCCGCTCATCGGGTTGATGGACCAGCCGGCGGTGCGGTCGAAGCACTGGGTGATGGTCATGCCCATGACCGAGGCATCCACCCGCAGGCGGCCCGGGCGGGCGGTCAGCATCGTGAACGGGATCTCCATGCCCTGGGTGGCGAACTTGCCGGTCGCCTTCTGGCTCTGGATGGCCTTCATGGCGGCGCCGCCCGAGGCCTCGGTGGCCTTGGCGATCAGTTCGGGGGCATCCATCGCGGCGGCGACCGACGCGGTGACGGCGAGCACGAGCAGCAACATGGTGCGAACAAGACGGATCTTCACGGTCCCATCCTCCTGGGTACGGGTTTCGAACGTGGTCCTACGAAAGGCGGAAATGGAAGTTGCCCGCCATCGGCGCCCGGGCGACCGGCGTGACTGCCGGCCGACCGGGGCCCGGAAACAGGCGGCGCCGGGAATCAGACGCCCTTGCCGTAGTTGGGGGCTTCCTTGGTGATCAGCACGTCGTGCGGATGGCTCTCGCGCACGCCCGCCGACGTCGTGCGCACCAGCTGCGCGCGCGCGTGGAAGTCGGCGATGGTGGCGCAACCGCAGTAGCCCATGCCCGAGCGAAGCCCGCCCACCATCTGGTAGATGACGTCGCCGGCCCGGCCCTTGTACGGCACCCGGCCCTCGATGCCCTCGGGCACCAGCTTGTCGGTCTCGGTGACCTCGCCCTGGAAGTAGCGGTCCTTGCTGCCCTGCTGCATGGCCGCCAGCGAGCCCATCCCCCGGTAGCTCTTGTAGACGCGGCCTTCGAACAGGATCTTCTCGCCCGGCGACTCGTCCGTGCCCGCCAGCAGCGAGCCGGCCATCACGACGTCGGCGCCCACGGCGATGGCCTTGGCCACGTCGCCGCTGTAGCGCAGGCCGCCGTCGGCCACCAGCGGGATGCCGCGCGGCCTGGTGACGGTCGACACGTCCATGATCGCCGTGACCTGCGGCACGCCCACGCCCGCCACCACGCGCGTGGTGCAGATCGAGCCCGGCCCGATGCCCACCTTCACCGCGTCGGCGCCGGCCTCGATCAGCGCCAGGGCCGCCTCGGCGGTGGCGATGTTGCCGGCCATCACCTGCATCAGCGGGTACCGCTTCTTCACGGCCGCCACGGTGTCCAGCACGTTGCGGCTGTGGCCGTGCGCGGTGTCGACCACGAGCATGTCCACGCCCGCGGCCACCAGCAGTTCGGCGCGCAGCATCGTCTCGGCGCCCACGCCCACGGCCGCGGCCACGCGCAGGCGGCCGTCGGCGTCCTTGCAGGCGCGCGGGTAGTCCAGCTTCTTCTGGATGTCCTTGACCGTGATCAGGCCGCGCAGCTCGCCCGCGCCGTTGACCACCAGCAGCTTCTCGATGCGGTGCTTGTGCAGGATCTCGGCGGCCTGCTCCAGCGTGGTGCCCTCGGGCACGGTCACCAGGTTGGTGCTGGTCATCACGTCGCGCACCCTGATGCGCGTGTCCTTGACGAACCGCAGGTCGCGGTTGGTCAGGATGCCGACCAGCTTCGGGCCCTCGGTGATGGGAAAGCCGCTGATGCGGTACTGGCGCATCAGTTCCTGCGCCTCGTCGATCGTCCGGTCGGGATCCAGCGTGATCGGGTTGGTGATCATCCCGGATTCGGACCGCTTGACGCGCTCGACCTCGGCCGCCTGCGTGCGCGGGTCCAGGTTCTTGTGGATGACGCCGAGGCCGCCCTCGCGCGCCACGGCGATCGCCATGTCCGCCTCGGTCACGGTGTCCATCGCCGACGACATGAACGGGATCTGCAGGCGGATCGTGCCGGTCACCTGCGTCGACGTGTCGACGTCCTTGGGCGTGACTTCGCTGTAGCCCGGCACCAGCAGGACATCGTCGAAGGTCAACGCCTCGCGGAACGGTCCGCGGGCGGGCGGGGTGGACGCGGACATGTCGTTCTCCCGGGGTCTCAGGCCTTCATGACGCCGATGAACGGCAGGTTCCGGTACTTCTCGTCGTAGTCCAGCCCGTAGCCGATCACGAATTCCTTCGGGATCTCGAAGCCGACGTAGTGCAGGGGCACTTCCTTCTTGCGGGCTTCCTTCTTGTCGAGCAGCGAGGCCACCCGGATGCTGCGCGGCGAGCGCGTCTGCAGCAGGTCCATCAGGTGGGAGATGGTCAGGCCGGTGTCGATGATGTCCTCGACCAGGATGATGTCGCGATCGGTGATGTTCGCCTTCAGGTCCTTCTCGATCTTCACCACGCCGGTGCTCTGCGTGGCGCCGCCGTAGCTGGAGACGGCCATGAAGTCGACCTCGTGCTCGATCGACACGCAGCGGGTCAGGTCGGCCAGGAACGGGTACGCGCCCTTGAGGATGCAGACGAAGATGGGCTGCGAGCCCTGGTAGGCGATGCTGATCTCGTTGCCCAGCTGGCGCACGCGCTTCTGGATCTCGTCGCTGGAGATCAGGACCCGGTCGATGAAGGGATAACGCTTGAGGTATTCCTGGTCGTCGAACGTCACGCCGCGCCTCCGGTCTGCCGCTGAGCCGCCTGCGGCGGCTTCGCGTGGTCAGGGACGCGCGGACCCGACCGGCCCGCGCTAATCGGCCGGCCGCGACTGCTCCCGGGCCGTGCGCACCTCGCGGTCGAGGGCGCGCATCCGGTCGCGTTCGCGGATGATGTTGCGGATCTTCGTCGCGATCAGGTCGATCGCCACGTTGTTGTGCCCGCCCTCGGGAATGATGATGTGCGCGTAGCGCTTGCTCGGCGCCACGAACTGCAGGTGCATCGGGCGGACCACGTTCAGGTACTGGTCGACCACCGACTCCATGGTGCGGCCGCGCTCGCGCGTGTCGCGCAGCAGGCGGCGCAGCACGCGCTCGTCGGCGTCGACATCCACATAGAGGCGGATGTCCATCAGTTCGCGCAGCTCGCGCGACTCCAGCACCAGGATGCCCTCGACAAACACGATGTCCGCGGGCTCGCAGACGGCGGTCTCCTGCAGGCGGCTGTGGATGCTGTAGTCGTAGCGCGGGATCTGGACGGTCTGGCCGGCCTGCAGCGCGTGCAGGTGCTCGACCAGCAATGCGGTCTCGAAGGCGTCGGGATGGTCGTAGTTGATCTTGGCCCGATCGGCCATCGGCAGCGCCGAGTTGTCCCAATAGTAGGAGTCGTGGTGGACGATCTGGATCGTCATGCCCGGGCAGGCCTCCCGGACCCTGTAGGCCACGGTGGTCTTGCCCGAGCCGGATCCTCCGGCCACCCCGATGATGACCGGGGGCAACGGTTTGTGTTCTGTCGGCTGCATGGGCGTAAAATACCCGCGCCTTCCGGTGGTGTCAATTTGCCGCTTCAAGGGCCTCAGGCGAGGCCGTCAGGGCCCCGTTCCGCGGCCGAAAACGCGGAATAGGGCCGTACGGCAAGGCTCGCGTTGGCGAAACGCGCCTGGCTGGTGACCTCCGGACCGGCCCACGGGGGCAGGTCGAACGCCTGGTCGGGCGCCTCCAACTCGATCTCGGCCAAGACCAGCCCGGCGTTGGCGCCGGCAAATTCGTCCACGACCCACTCGTTTCCCGCGTGGCGGACGGTCCAGCGGACCTTCTCGATGACCGCCGGGCCGCACAGCGCCAGCAGCTCGCGCGCATCAGCGGCAGGCACCGGGTACTCGAACTCGGCCCGCGAGGCGCCGTCGGCCAGCCCCTTCACGGTCAGGAAACCCTGCCCGCCCGCCAGGCGCACCCGCACCACGCGCCGCGGGTCGGTCGACAGGTACCCCTGAACAACCTCGACGGGCGCCGCGCCCGGCCGCCAGCCGTCACCGTCGACCAGGAAGCGCCGCTCGATCTCCAGTCCCATCGTCCCCGCCTCCTGTGCGCGGTCAGCCCTGCTCGCGCTTGAGCGACAGTGAGATGCGCCCGCGCTCGAGGTCGACCCCCGTCACGCGCGCCATCACCTTCTGCCCCACCTTGACGACCTCGTTGGGGTCGCGCACGAAACGATCGGCCAGCTGGCTGATGTGCGCCAGCCCGTCCTGGTGCACGCCCACGTCGATGAAGGCGCCGAAGTTCGTCACGTTGGTCACGATGCCCGGCACCATCTGCCCCGGCACCAGGTCCGAGGGCTTGTCGACGCCCGGCGCGAAGCTGAACGCCTCGAACTGTTCGCGCGGGTCGCGGCCCGGCTTGGCCAGTTCGGCGGCGATGTCGCGCAGGGTGAGCAGGCCGATTTCCTCGGTGGCGTACTTCTTCAGGTCGACGCCGGCCAGCGCGCGCTCATCGCCCACCAGCGCGGCCACCGGCCGGCCCAGGTCCTTGGCGATGCGCTCGACCACGGGATAGCTCTCCGGGTGCACGGCGCTGCCGTCCAGCGGCTGGTCGCCCCCGCGGATGCGCAGGAACCCGGCCGCCTGCTCGAACGCCTTGGGCCCCAGGCGCGCCACCTTCAGCAGCTGCTTCCGGTTGCGGAACGGGCCCTCGGCATCGCGGTGCGACACCACCGCGCTGGCCAGCTGCGGCCCCAGGCCCGACACGTAGGAGAGCAACTGGGGGCTGGCCGTGTTGACGTCGACGCCGACGGCGTTCACGCAGCTCATCACCGTGTCGTCGAGGCTGCGCTTGAGCGCCTTCTGGTCGACGTCGTGCTGGTACTGCCCCACGCCGATGCTCTTGGCGTCGATCTTCACCAGCTCCGCGAGCGGATCCATCAGCCGCCGGCCGATGGACACGGCCCCGCGCACGGTCAAGTCCTGGTCGGGGAATTCGGCGCGCGCCACGTCGCTGGCCGAGTAGATGGACGCGCCCGACTCGTTGACCATCACCAGCACGATGCTCGCCGGCAGGCCCAGCCCGCGCACGAAGGCCTCGGTTTCGCGCCCGGCGGTGCCGTTGCCGATCGCGATGGCCTCCACTTTGAATTTGGCGACGAGGTCCTTGACGATCTGCCCCGCCTCGACCGCGCCGCGGCCGCCGGTGTGCGGGAACACGGCGGTGTGGTGCTTGAGCACGCCCTGCTCGTCCAGCACCACCAGCTTGCAGCCGGTGCGGAAGCCGGGGTCCAGCGCCAGCACGCGGCGCTGTCCCAGCGGCGAGGCCAGCAGCAGCTCGCGCAGGTTGCGCGCGAAGACGCCGATGGCCTCTTCGTCGGCGCGCCGGCGCATCTCCAGGCGGATCTCCGTCTCCATCGCCACCGAGAGCAGCCGCCGCCAGCCGTCCTGCACGGCCTGCCGCACCTGGTCGGCGCAGGCGCCGCTGGCCCCCGGCCCGCGCTGCGTGGCGAACGGCCGCGCCGCGATCACCACCGCGCGCTCCTCGGGCACGGCGACTTCCATGTGCAGGAACTTCTCGCGCTCGCCGCGCCGCATCGCCAGCACGCGGTGGCCGGGCGCCGTGCGCACCGGCTCCTGCCAGTCGAAGTAGTCGCGGAACTTGGCGCCCTCCTGCTCCATGCCGCGCGCCACGCGCGAGATGACCTGGCCCTGGTCCAGGTACAGCGCGCGCAGCTCGGCGCGCACCTCGGCGTTCTCGCTGACGTTCTCGGCGATGATGTCGCGCGCGCCGGCCAGCGCCTCGTCGGGGCCCGGCACTTCCTTCTCCGCGTCGACGAACGCCGCCGCCTTCGCGGCGATCTCGTCCGCGGACGGGCCAGCGCCCGGGCCCGCGGCGCCTTCCAGCAGGTACAGCGCCAGCGGCTCGAGCCCGCGCTCGCGCGCGATGGTGGCGCGCGTGCGGCGCTTCGGCCGGAACGGCAGGTACAGGTCTTCCAGCACGGCCAGCGTCGCGGCCTGGGCGATGCCCCGGCGCAGGTCGTCGGTCATCAGGCTGCGCTCCTCGAGCGACTTGATGATGGCCTCGCGCCGCTTGTCCAGTTCGGCCAGCTGCTCGAGCCGGTCGCGGATGGCGGTCACGGCCACCTCGTCGAGGTCGCCGGTGGCCTCCTTGCGGTAGCGGCTGATGAACGGCACGGTGGCGCCGCCGTCCAGCAGTTCGGCGGCCGCGAGGACGCGGGCGGGGATGACGTCGAGCTCGGCCGCGATGGCCTGGATATGGGTCGGGTTCACGCTGCAGTCTCCGGGTTGGCGTTCACGGGCGGCGGGGTTTCGTCATGGCGCGCGCGGCAGGATGCGCGCCGGCGCCCGCGCGCGCAAGGACGGATCGCGTCACCCGGCGCTCACTCTCCGCGCGGGATGGAGCCGTGGAACAGGCGCCACGCCCAGCCGTCGCCGCGGCGCACCAGCACGGCGCTGTAACGGTAGGGCGTCGAGAACCTCACTTCGCCGGTCTCCGCATTTTTCACGACCATCTTGCCGTCGACGAAGGCCCACGCGGTGTTGCCCATCACGTCGATGTCCACCTGCTCCATCGTCCACCCGAAGCGGTTGTGGGCCAGCAGCCCGCCCACCCACTTTTCGGCCTCGGCGCGGCCCCGGCAGATCTCACCCTTGTCCGAGCCCACGAGCATGATGTCGGCATCCTGGTCGAACAGCGCCATGAAGGCCGGCAGGTCGCCGCGCGACGCGGTGTCGCTCCAGACCTGGAGCGCCTGGCGCACCTCGGCCCTGGTCGCGGCCTGCCGTTCGGGGGTGGCGGCCTGGCGCGGTGCGCAGCCGGCCAGGGCCAAAACGACGGCGAGCAGCAGGAACACCGGTCTGGGGCGGCGCGGACGTGTGGGCATGAATTCCTCTCCCGGGGCAGGTAAAATGCTTACGCTCCCCATCATGCCCCCGTCAGGGCAGGCCCGCAAGCGGCGAATGGCCAGGATCCGCAGAACTTTTAACATCTTGAAATATAACAATTTACAAAATGTGAAGACGAAATTTGACCGAATTGCCGACGTACCTGGAAGACGACCGGAAAATTTGTGGTCGCGGCAACATTTGGGACTTGATTCGGTCACCGAACATAGTTTAGAATAGGCGTATGGGAACGAACACCGCGGGCGCCTTTGGGCGACGGCGGCTTTCCCGGAATCGCCGACGTGCGAAAGAAGCGTCCCTCAAAGAAAGGCCCACACAATGCGCATCAATGTTAAGGCGCTCATCGCCCTCATCGCCTGCGTCGTCATCGCCGGCTCCGCGTTCGCAGCGACCGTTACGGTCGACCAGACCAAGATGGTCAACGGCTACATGAACGTATACGAACTCAACAACACCTACCTGTGGGGCAGCGGCTGGGGCATCGCGGACCTGTGCGCCTCGTTCTCGAGCGGCAACGTGACCCTGAGCCCGAACACCATCGGTGACGCGGCCGAGTACTGGTACATCGGCGGCGGCGCTGCCGGCCATCCGGGCAACAAGCTCATGTACGCCGACCTCTATGCCCAGATCGACGACGGCTCCCTCGCCGGCCAGACCGTGACCTTCATCGGCACGGTGCTGTCGAACACGTTCACGTCGGCCCACGTGTCCAAGGCGTTCGTGCGCGACTTCGCGCCGGACTACTCCTCGTTCAACCAGACGATCGTGGACCTGCCCGCCTCCGGCGACTTCAGCGTGTCGCTGGCGACGGTCGGCGACCCCGCCCGCCACGTCCAGTATGGCTTCGAGACGATCGGCGCCTGCGTGTGGGTCACCGACGTGGCCCAGTTCGGCTCGGTCATCGTCGCCCCGCTGCAGCCCGTGGGCAACGAGACCGCGACCTTCAGCAACGTGAAGGCCCTGTTCCGCTAGTCCGCGACGCGCCCAGGCGCGATGTCGGATTCCCATGGACCGGCCCGGAGGCGACTCCGGGCCGGTTCCTTTTTCCCGCCCGAAGGCGCCGCTGCGCGGAATAGGGCTTCCGACCCGACCCGCCGCGGGCTAATCTTCCCTCCTCGAGCCGTCGCCGCCACGTTGCCCGCCTGACCGGAGGCGTCATGCCGCGCCTGGACCTCAAGGCCCGCGAGCCCTACCCGTTCTCCTGCGAGATCGTCGTGCGCACGACCGACCTCAACTACGGCGGCCACCTGGGCAATGACCGGCTGCTGTCGCTGGTGCAGGAGGCGCGGGTGGCGTTCCTGGCCTCGCACGGCTGGAGCGAACTGGACTGCGGCGGCGCCGGGCTGATCATGGCCGACGCCGCGCTGTCGTACCGCGCCGAGGCCTTTGCCGGCGACCGGTTGCGGTTCGAGGTGGCGGCGGTCGAGCCCTCGCGCGTCGCCTTCCGGCTGGCCATGCGCGTGACGCGCCCGGACGACGGCGAATGGACGGATGGCGCCTTGGTGGCGCTGGTCGAGACCGGCATGGTCTGCTTCGACTACGCGCGCCGGCGGCCCGTGGCGCTGCCTGCGGCCGTACGCGCCGCCTGCCGGCCGGAGGGATGACCCGTGATACCTGCGCTGCAGATCGCCAGCCTGGCCAACCCCCGCGTGAAGGCGCTGGTGCGCCTGCGCGACCGGCGCGAGCGCGAGCAGGCCGGCCTGTTCCTGGTCGAGGAGAAGCTCGTGATCGAGCGCGCCCGCGCCGCCGGCTGCCCGTTCGCCGAGGTGTGGGCCTGCCCCGAACGCCTGGACGGCAAGGCCCGCGCGCTCTACGACGCCATCCGCCGCGACGGCGTGGCCGGCGTCGAGGTGACGGCCATGGTGATGGACAAGGTCGCCTACCGCGAGAAATCCGACGGTCTGCTCGTGGTGGCGCCCCGCCGCGTCCGGCGGCTCGAGGAACTGGTGCTGCCCGCCTCCCGCCCGGCGCTGGTGGTGATCCTGGAGGACGTCGAGAAGCCCGGCAACCTGGGCGCCGTCCTGCGCATCGCCGACGGCGTCGGCGCGCACGCGGTGCTGGCCTGCGGCGGCGCCGACACGGACAACCCGAACGTGCTGCGCGCCTCGCGCGGGGCCTATTTCACGGTGCCCTCGGTGGCCGCCCCCCGGGACGAGATCACCGCCTGGCTGCGGAGCCGCGGCATCCGGATGCTGGCGGCCAGCCCCGACGGGGCCGATCTTTGGGATTCCTGCGACCTGACCGGCCCGGTGGCCCTGGTCCTGGGCGCCGAGCACGACGGCCTGACGCCCGGGCTGAAGGCCGCCTGCGACGGCACGGTGAAGATCCCCATGCACGGCGCCGGCGACTCGCTGAACGTGGCCACGGCCGCGGCCGTGCTCATGTACGAGGCGGCGCGCCAGCGCCGAGCGCACGAAAGAGCCGGCACCCGATGAGCCATCTGCCCGTCAACTCGTTCTACAGCGACTTCGACACCGAGGAGCTCGAGCCCCGGCAGCCCGACTACCGCTCGGTGTTCCAGCGCGGCCACGACCGGCTCATCCACAACGCCGCGTTCCGCCGCCTGCAGGCCAAGACGCAGGTGTTCCTGTCGGGCGAGTACGACTTCTACCGCACGCGGCTGACACACTCGATCGAGGTGGCGCAGATCGCCGGCTCGATCACGCGGCGGCTCAACGCCACCAGCGGGCAACTGGGCGCGGACTTCCACCTCGACACGTCGCTGGTCGAGTCGGTGGCCCTGGCCCACGACATCGGCCACCCGCCCTTCGGCCACGCCGGCGAGGCCACGCTGCACCGGCTGATGAAGCCCTGGGGCGGCTTCGAGGGCAACGCGCAGACGCTGCGCCTGATCACCGAGATCATCTTCACCAGCGGGCGCAGCCGCCGCGGCCTGAACCCGTCGCGCGCCTTCATGGACGGCGTGCTGAAGTACAAGACGCTGTGCCGCGAGTGGGACGACCCGGTGCGCCATTTCCTCTACGACGAGCAGGAACGGTTCCTGTCCTTCGTCTTCGACGGGCGCCCCTTCCCCGCCGAGCTGACGCCGGGCCGCGAGCGCAATGCGCTGCGCAGCATCGAATGCCAGGTCATGGACTGGGCCGACGACACCGCCTACTCGCTGAACGACCTGGTCGACAGCGTCAATGCGGGGTTCATCACCGAGGCGCGCGTGCGGCGCTGGGCCGCCGAGCAGCCGCTGGCCGCCGACGAGGCAGCCCTGATCGAGGCGCTCCTGGCCGCCATCAACGACGGCGACCTCGAGCGTGTGATGAACCGGCGCATCGGCAACTTCGTCGAGGCCTGCACGCTGGTCGAGCGGACGAACTTCATGAGCGACCGCACCAACCGCTACCGGTTCGGGCTGGAGCTCGACCCGGTGGTCATGCGCGAACAGAAGCTGTACGCCAGGCTGGCCCGGCAGCTGGTGTTCCGCTCGCCGCAGGTCTGCCAGCTGGAGCACAAGGGCGGGTTCATGCTCGAGCGCGTGTTCAACGCGCTGTACGAGAACTACCTCAGCGACGGCGGCCCGGCCCACGCGCTGCTCTCGCGCGACTTCGAATCCGAGATCGCCCGCGCGGGCGACGACCGGCGCGCCGGCGCGCGCGTCATCTGCGACTACCTGGCGGGCATGACCGACGGGTTCGCCTCGCGCATCTACAAGCGGCTGTTCGATCCGGACTTCGGGTCCATCATCGACCTCGTATGAGGGCGCCGCGCAAACCGGCGCAACGCCTGGCCATGGGCGCGGCCTGCCTGACGCTGGCGCTTGCCGGCGCTGCTGCCGCGGCCCCCGCGCTGCCCGACACCGTCCCGGGCCACCCCGGCACCTACTACTACTACCGCGGCGTGGACTACGGCTCGCAGTCGCTGTTGCACCCGCTGCGCCTGGTGATCAACGGCGGCTACGGCATCATGCAGATGGAGAACCGCTCGAACCGGCCGGGCGACATCCACTACGCGACCGGCGCCCGCAACGTCGTCGACAACCTGCTGCACCCGCAGTGGGCCGTGTCGCACAGCGGGTTCTGGGACTTCTTCCAGCGCGAGGTGCTGCCGGTCTCGTTCAGCGCCGAAGGCGGGCAGTACTGGCCCAACTACATGAACCACCTGCTCGGCGGCGGCATGAGCTACCGCGCGATGGAGGAGTACTACCGCTACCACGGCGTCGGGCACTCCCGCACCTGGGCGGGCGCCACGATGTTCTGCTACCACTTCCTGAACGAGGTCGTCGAGAACGACGGCTACATCGGCCGCAACGCGGACCCGGTCGCCGACTTCTGGATCTTCAACCCGGCCGGCATCTGGCTGTTCAGCCACGAGAAAGTGGCGCGCTTCTTCAGCGACAAGCTGCACATGGCCGACTGGTCGTACCCGGCGGTCTGGCTGCCCGAGACGCAGGAACTGCAGAACAACGGCCAGAACTACGTGATGAAGTACAACCTCGACCGCGAGGGCCATCGCGCGCTGTTCTACCACTGGGGCGCCGACGCGGAACTGGGCCTGTCCACCACCGACGAGCAGGGCCGCTGCTTCAGTTTCGGGCTGGGCCTGCGGGCGAAGAACCTTCTGGAACTGGACAACCTGAGCAAGACGGTCGACCTCGCGGTCTCGGGCGGGTTCTTCTACGACCGGGACAATTCGCTGCTCGCCTCGCTGCAGTTCGCGCGCTCCAAGGACTACCGCTACCGCCTGAACCTGTACCCCGGGCTCATCAAGGCGGGGTGGCTGCAGCCGGGGATCTTCCTGGGCGTCAACGACCACGAGCGCCTGCTCGCAGGCGTGACCTTCGGCTCGCTGCACCATCTGCCGGTGGGCCTGGGCGGCAACTTCTTCGAGACGCACTAGCGGCGGGCACCCGGGCGCGACGGGAATAACGAGGGCGGACCGGCCAGTGCGACCGGTCCGCCCTTTCGATTTGCGGGCCTGTGGGAGCGCCCTACTTCAGAAGCACCATCTTGTGCTCGGCCGTCCGCCCGCCCGCCTGCAGCCGGGCCAGGTACACGCCGCTGCCGACCTTGCGGCCGTCGCCGTCCAGGCCGTCCCACACGATGCTGTGCGCACCGGCGGGCAGGCTCTCGGCCACCAGCTGGCGCACCAGCCGGCCGTGCATGTCGTAGACGTCCAGCTTCACGAAGCCGTTCGCGTCGAGCGAGAACTCGACCTTCGTCAGCGGGTTGAACGGGTTCGGGTGGTTGCCCACGGCCAGCTGGCGCGTCGGCATGTCGCCCACGCCCGAGATGTAGCTCGGCATGGCCCACAGCTCGACATCGTCGATGTTCCAGCCCGAGTACGTCCAGCTGCTGTCGCTGGTGCCCATCGTCCAGCGGATCAGCACGTTCGGCTTGCCGTCGACCAGCGCGCTGATGTCGTAGCTGACCTGCGACCAGGCGGCGTCGGTGATCGTCGCCGAGTTGGTCCAGACCTGCGTCCAGACTGTCCCGCCGTCGGTGCTCACGCGGATGTAGGCATGGTCGTAGAGCGGCTGCTCGACGTTCAGCCAGCGCCAGAACTTCAGCGTGGTGCCCGTCATCGCGGAGCAGTTGATGGACGTCGTCGTCAGGTGCGACTCGGCCATGCTGTTCGGGTAGTCGCCGGCCAGGTTGTAGCCGATGACATTCGTGCCCGTGTGGCCGCTGGTCGGGTCCTTGCTGCCGTAGGCGCCGCCGCCGCCGGTCGGTACGCCGAAGGCCCAGCCGGTGCCCAGCGTCCAGCCCGGGTTGGTGTCCAAGGGGAAGCTGGCCTGGACCGTCGGCAGGCCGACCTTGAGCTGCAGGCTCTTCGTCGTGTTGCCCTGGCCGTCGGTCAGGTTCGTGAAGGTCGCGGTGCCGGTGTGAATGCCGTTCGGCTTCGTGTTCGCCGCAGCGTTCAGCGACACGGTGACCGTCACCGAGGCGCCGGCGGCCAGGTTGCCCGAGGCGTTGGCGATGTCGGTCCAGGCCGCGTCGTCGGACACGGAGTAGTCGATCGCCGACGAGTTGTTGTTCTTGAGCACCCAACTGGCGCCCGTCGGGCTGAACGGGCCGCCGTAGTTGCCCTCGCTGGCGAAGTTGCCGCCGTTCACCTGCAGGCCGCTGGCCCACGGCGCGTAGGTGTCGATGTTGCTGACGCCGCTGGCGGTCGGGTCCAGCCAGGTGCTGATGCTGGTCCACGAGCGCGAGAAGCGGCCGTACCAGTCCGACGAGTTGTTGCCGCAGGCCGCATAGCCGCCGTGCAACTGGCCCACCACGTGATGGTTCTGGTCGAACAGCGGCGAACCCGACGAACCCGGCTCGGTGGTGCCCACATCCCAGTCGGTGATGCAGATGTGCGTGCCGTCGCCGGGCACCGCGTTGCTCAGGTACGTTGTCGTGCTCGTCGGCTGGTTTTCGAAGCTGATGCTCTTCTCGTCGCAGTTCGGGTGGTGGATCGCCGTGGCGCTCGTCGGGTCGGCCGACGACTTCTCCCAGCCGGCGAACGAAACCTTGTGGGCGGGCAGCACGGGATCGTCCATGCGCACGAGCGTGAAGTCGGAGGTCGAGCTGGCGGCCAGGAACACCGCGCCGGTCTGGAAATCCGTCAGGCTGCCGCCGCTCTGGGCGCCGCAGACCGGGCTCTGGAAGTTCCAGTAGACGACCAGCGAGGCGGCATTGCCGCTGTTGACGCCGCAGTGGTTGGCCGTCAGGAAATACGGCGTGCCGTCATGGGCGGTGTTGTTGAGCATCGAGCCGGTGCACATCAGCGCACCGCCGGTCGTGATGACGCCCACCGAGTTGATCTCCAGGCGCCAGGCATCGCCCTCGGCGCAGATGACGTCGACGTTGCACGTGCCGGCCTTGTCTTCCTTCATCTGTGCGAGGTTCTCGCCGAAGAAGCGGTAGCCGCGGTTGACCGAGCCCAGCACCAGCTCGTAGTCGTGGCGCGATTCGACCGGCAGCACCAGCTCGACCATGATGTCGTCCGACACGACAACCGGGGTCCACAACTGGCCGTGGTCCTCGTTGTCCTGGTCGGTGAACACGCGCACGCCGCGCGGGTCGTCGAAGGCCTTGACATCCGTCGGGTACAGCGTCAGGCGCCCGCCCTTCGGCAAACGATACTCGGTGAAGCCCAGATTCAGCGACATCGCCCCGGGCGACGTGACACGCAGGCGCCACATGACGAACTGCTCGTTCAGCTGTTCCCAGCCGCCGGCCGTCTCGGGCGTCAGGCTGACCGCCTGCGGCAGCGCGAAGCGCGGCGCCTCGCCGGCTTCCTCGCGGGCGATGTCCTCGGTCAGGGCGACGTCGCGATCGACGGGCATCGCGTCGAACGACGGCACCACCGCCAGCGCCTTCACGGCGAACTCGAGGGCCACCGGGCCCTGGACCGCCAGCGGGTTGATCTGCTCGGCCGGAGTGGCCGCCAGCGACGCGGAGGCGCCGACCAGCGTGGCCAGCAGCAGCGTCAGGGCGAGTCGGCGCAGGTTCGGAAGCTTGGACATCGGACCCCTCCGGGTTGGGCAATGTCGCGCGATGGCGCGGTTACGGCGGATCGAAGCGTGTATTCCTCTTGATCCTATCACGCCCGCCCAGCCGGGCCAATGAAATTCGTTTGTTTAGACAAAAACAAGGGCCGATTGTTATCCCGAATCATCACGGGTACCGTGGCCAAGCCGCGACTATTAGCTCCTTATCGTTGCTTCAATTGTACAATCGTTACCCATTATTCCCCCGTGGCCCGAAAACACGACGGCGGCCGCCCCCACCGGGAGCGGCCGCCGCCTTTTCGCGTGCCGGGATCCAGGCCTAGCGCCCGCCCGACTTGATCTTGTTCAGCGCCGAGCCGGCCTTGAACCACGAGAGCTGCTCGCTGGTGAACGTGTGCTCGAGCACCAGTTCCTCCTTCGTGCCGTCCTTGTGGTTGAGCACCATCGTCACCGGCTTGCCGGGCGCCAGCTTGCCGAGGCCTACGAGGTCGATGCGGTCGTCCTCGCGCACCTTGTCGTAGTCGGCCGGCTTGGCGAAGGTCAAGGGCAGCAGGCCCTGCTTCTTCAGGTTGGTCTCGTGGATGCGCGCGAAGCTGCGCACGATCACGGCCGCCCCGCCCAGATGCCGAGGCTCCATCGCCGCGTGCTCGCGCGAGCTGCCCTCGCCGTAGTTCTCGTCGCCGACGACGACCCACTTCAGCCCGGCCGCCTTGTAGGCGCGCGCCACCTGCGGCACCTCGCCCCGGCTGCCGTCCAGCTGGCAGGTCACTTCGTTGATGGCCTCGCCGAACGCGTTGACCGCGCCGATCAGCATGTTGTTGCTGATGTTGTCGATGTGGCCGCGGTACTTCAGCCACGGGCCGGCCATCGAGATGTGGTCGGTCGTGCACTTGCCGAGCGCCTTGATGAGCAGCGGCATGCCCGTGTAGTCCTTGCCGTCCCAGGGCTGGAACGGTTCGAGCAGCGCGAGGCGATCGCTTTTCGGGTCGACGAGCACCCTGACGGCCGAGGCGTCGGCCGGCGGCGCCTGGTAACCGTCCTCCGAGAAGACGAAGCCGTTCGGCGGCAGCTCGTCGGCCTTGCCCGGCGCGTCCAGCTTCACCTGCGAGCCGTCCGCGGCCGTCAGCGTGTCGACCAGCGGGTTGAACTTCAGCGAGCCGGACAGGCCGTACGCCATCACGATCTCGGGGCTGCCGATGAACGCGTTGGTGCCCGGGTTGCCGTCGGCGCGCTTCTTGAAGTTGCGGTTGAAGCTGGTGACGATGCTGTTGATCGTGCCGTCGGCGATGTCCTCGCGCTGCCACTGGCCGATGCAGGGCCCGCAGGCGTTGGTCAGCACCGTGGCGCCCACGGCCTCGAGCGCGGCCAGCTGGCCGTCGCGCCTGATCGTCTCGTAGATCTGGTCCGAGCCCGGCGACACCCACAGCGTCGCCTTCATCTTCAGGCCCTTGGCCACGGCCTGGCGCGCCACGTCGGCGGCGCGGCAGATGTCCTCGTAGCTGCTGTTGGTGCAGCTGCCGATCAGCGCGGCGGTGATGTTGTCGGGATAGCCCTCGCGCGCCGCGTCGGCCGCGATCTGGCTGACCGGGTGCGCGATGTCCGGCGAGTGCGGCCCCACCAGGTGCGGCTCGAGCTTCGACAGGTCGATCTCGATCACCTTGTCGTAGAACTTCTGCGGCGCCGCGGCCACTTCCGGGTCGGCCTGCAGCAGGTCGGCGTTGGCGTCGGCCAGGTCGGCCAGCTCGCCCCGACGCGTGGCGCGCAGGTAGCGGGCCATGCTCTCGTCCCAGGGGAAGATGCTGGTGGTTGCGCCCAGCTCGGCGCCCATGTTGGTGATGGTCGCCTTGCCGGTGCAGCTGAGGGCCGCCGTGCCGGGGCCGAAATACTCGATGATGGCGTTGGTGCCGCCCTTGACCGTCAGGATGCCCAGCAGCTTGAGGATGATGTCCTTGGGCGCGGTCCAGCCGCTGAGCGCGCCGGTCAGCTTCACGCCGATCAGCTTCGGGTGCTTGACCTCCCAGTCCATGCCGACCATCACGTCGACGGCGTCGGCGCCGCCCACGCCGCAGGCCACCATGCCGAGGCCGCCGCCGTTGGGCGTGTGGCTGTCGGTGCCGATGATCAGGCCGCCGGGGAACGCATAGTTCTCCAGCACGATCTGGTGGATGATGCCCGAGCCCGGCTTCCAGAAGCCCATCTTGTAGCGCGCGCCGGCCGAGGCGAGGAAATCATAGACTTCGCGGTTGGTGTCCAGCGCGGCCGCCTTGTCCGCCTCGGCGCCCTTGCGCGCGATCAGCAGGTGGTCGCAGTGGATGGTCGTCGGCACGGCGGTCTCTTCGCGGCCCGCCTGCATGAACTGCAGGATGGCCATCTGCGCCGTCGCGTCCTGCATCGCCACGCGGTCGGGGCGCAGCGCAAGGGTCGCCTCCCCACGCGCCAGCTCCTGGCCGGCGGGATCGGTCAGGTGGCCGAACAGGACCTTCTCGGCCAGCGTCAGCGGCCGGCCCAGGCGCCCGCGCACGACCGCCAGCCGGCTGCGCGACTTCGCGTAGACATCCTTCACCATGGTGGGGGTCGTTTCGATGGCCATGATCGGGGTCCTCCTGGACACAGGCAGGGGAGCACGGATGGAAAACCGGCGGGTGGCCGCGCCCTGATCCGTCGAATGGGGGCGGCGGCCCGGCGCGCCGGGCTGATGCACGCGGAGCAATATAGGATACGGGGGGCGGAAATTCCCGGGTTTTTCGTGGGGGGAACCGACGCCCGCGACCGGCCCGCGGCGCCCCGGAAGCCCTGCGGAGCCCGGTCAGCGCCCCTGCAGCAGGCGGTCACCCAGCAGGCGGGGCAGCCCGGCGTCCAGGATCTCGCGGCGGGCAGCGTCGACATCGTAGGCGACCCGGTGGTAGGTCACCACATGCTCGGCCCGGTCCCAGACCGCGAAGGCGGCCCGCGGGTCGCCGTCGCGGGGCTGGCCGACGCTGCCCGGGTTGATCAGGACGCGGCAGGCCGGGTCGGCCCGCAGGTCGCCGGGCTGGGGCCGCAGCAGTTGCTGGCCGTCGAACAGGACCTGGTGGTGGGTGTGGCCGAAGAAGCACACGCCCGGGCCGTGGTTCTCCATGAGGGTCGCGGAGATCTCCTGCAGGTCGTCCAGGAAGACCAGGTAGCGATCGCGGTCGCCGGGCGAGCCGTGCACGAACATCAGGTCCGGCGCCGGGCCCAGGCGCGTGGGCAGGGCCCCCAGCCAGGCCCGGTCCACGGGCGACAGGAGGGCCCGGTTGTGCTCGACCGCCGCCAGCGAATAGACGTTGAAGTCGAGGTGCAGCGAGGGATCGGCGATGAGGGCGTCGTGGTTGCCCTGGACGGCGCCGGTCACGCGCGCCCTGACCAGGTCGAGGCACTCGACCGGGCGCGCCCCGTAGCCGACGATGTCGCCCAGGCAGTAGAGCCCGTCGACTTCCAGTTCGTCGATGCGCCCGAGGACGGTGGTCAGCGCCTGCAGGTTGCTGTGCACGTCCGAGATGACGGCGATGCGGTTCATGCTGTTCCTCTGGACGTTGACGGCCGTGCAGGCCGGGTGGCGCGGATGCTCTCCTGAGCGCGCGTCGAGCCGGAAGTTGACCCGGCCCCGAAACCGCACCATATACTAGGGTTCCGGCAACCGCAATCAGCAGGGGGAATCCAGCATGGACCTGAGAGTGCCCGACGTGAACGAAGCCGTGGCGGGGCGGGCAGCCGAGCGCTGCCGCGAGCGCGGCGTCATCATCCCGACCATCGCCCAGATGAAGAACCCGGCCCTGATCCCCGCAGGCGTGCGGGAGCGGCTGTCGGGCGTCGGGCTGTCGGACCTGGACCCGGTCAACCTGTTCCGCATCACGTGGAAGAACGACCCGGTGGGCGGCGGCTTTGGCGACGGCAACTGGGTCGAATTCCCGCGCGAACTGACCGGTGTCGACGCCCGCATCATCGGCCTGGTCGGCAAGTGGTTCCCCACCGGCGCGCACAAGGTGGGCGCCGCGTTCGGCTGCCTGGTGCCGCGCCTGGTCAACGGCCAGTTCGACCCGGTGTCGCAGAAGGCCGTCTGGCCGAGCACGGGCAACTACTGCCGCGGCGGCGCCTTCGACTCGAAGTTGCTGGGCTGCGAGTCCGTGGCCATCCTGCCCGAGGAGATGAGCGCCGAGCGCTTCACGTGGCTGCGCGGCATCGCCAGCGAGGTCATCGCCACGCCGGGCTGCGAGTCGAACGTGAAGGAAATCTACGACAAGTGCTGGGAAATCCGGCGCACGCGCCCCGAGTGCGTGATCTTCAACCAGTTCGAGGAGTTCGGCAACCCGACCTGGCACTACCACGTGACCGGCGGCGCGGTGCAGGACATCTTCGAGAAGATCGGCGGGCCGGGTTCGCGGCTGTCGGCCTGGGTGTCGTCGACCGGCTCGGCCGGGACGATCGGCGCCGGCGACTTCCTGAAGACCAAGCACCCCAGCGCGCTGGTGGTGGCGGTCGAGGCGCTGCAGTGCCCCACGCTGTACGCCTGCGGGTTCGGCGGGCACCGCATCGAGGGCATCGGCGACAAGCACATCCCCTGGGTGCACAACGTGCGCAACACGGACTTCGTGGCGGCGATCGACGACGAGCAGTGCATGAGCCTGCTGCGCCTGTGCAACGAACCGGCGGGCCGGCGGGCCCTGGCCGACGCCGGCGTGAAGCAGGAACTGATCGACCAGCTGCCGCTGCTGGGCATCTCTTCGCTTTGCAACGTCGTGGCGGCGATCAAGACGGCGCGCCATTACGACATGGACGGCCGCGACATCATCTTCCTGCCGATGACCGACTCGGCGGAGATGTACGCCTCCCGGCTTGGTGAGCTGACCGCCGCCCGCGGCGCCTACACGCGCGAGAACGCGCTGGTCGACCACGCCCGCTGGCTGCTGGGTGCGGTGCCCGACCACGTGCGCGAGCTGTCGTACCTCGACCGCAAGACCCTGCATAACTTCAAGTACTTCACGTGGGTGGAGCAGCAGGGCCGCACGATCGACGAACTGCGCCGGCTGTGGGACCCGGACTTCTGGACCGCGACCTTCGACGTGGCCGAGGCCTGGGACAAGCGCATCGACGCGTTCAACGCGCTGGTGGGGCTGGGCCAGGGCTGAGCCGCCGGTCGGCCCGGCGGGAACGGCTGCGGCGTGCACATCGTTGGGGCTGATGGTTGACCTATCAACTATTTTCAGTGCCGCATCCTGCTGTTTCGCGGCCCTTTATTGGTTGATAAGTCAACCATCTGCCCGGCCAACACGTGCCGACAGCCCCGGGGCGCCCCGGCACGCCGGACCACGAACGAACGAACGAAGACGTTAGTTCACGTGGTACGAGATGCCCGACTTCTTCACCTCGGACAGGTCGAACTCGGACATCGGCGCGCACCAGGCGGCGCGCAGGTCGTCGCCGCGCGCCGTGAAGGCGGCGACCCAGGCCGCGGGCAGGCCGGCGGCGGAGAAGGGCGCGGGGTCCTCCGCCCGCTCCATCCGCTCGGCTTCGGCGAGCCAGGCAGCCGCCTCGGTCGCCTGTCCCGCCTTCGCCAGCGCGTCCGCGTGGCGGCGCACCAGGCCGGTCATCATCTTCAACTGCCGGTCACGCGCGTGTTCCTCGCCTTCGTCCTGCGCGCGCGAGGTATGGCTGGTGTCGTCGGTTTCGGAGACCCGGTTGCCCAGCCACGACTGGAAGGCCAGCGTGTACAGCCACGTGTACTCCCCCAGCCCCATGTGCTGGGCCAGGAGGGCCTCGTCGCGCAGGCGGTGCAGTTCGGCGATGTCGCCGATCATCCCGAACACGGTCCCGCTGACCTTGGCGACCGCTCGCATCAACTCGCCCTTGGCCGGCTTGTCGCTGTCCTTGCCCATCTTGTCCATGCGGGCGAAGTTCTCGCGGGCCTCCGTGAACTTCGCGCACTGCGGCACCACGGCGCGGCGCACGGCCAGGAACGCCTCAAGGCGCTCGGGCGAAGGCGGACCGGCGGGCGGCGTCCAGGCCGCCGTCTCGCCGTACTGCTTCACCAGTTCCTTCTGCACGTCGAGGGCCCGGTCCATCGGGCGGGTCAGCACGAGCCCGAACAGGATCGGCCCGGCGATCGCCAGGACGATCATGCCGCCGCAGCCGAGGCCGCAGCCGACAAGCCACTTGCGGGTGGTGGAACTGGCCATGGGGATCGTCCTTTCAGGGGTGATTCGGGCTCGAGGGCATCTTCCATCGCCCGGCCGGCCGGCGCAAGAGCGGCCTGCCGCCGCCGGGGGTGCTTACGTCAACTGACGCCGTGCGGTTACGCCCTGATGGTGGTATCGTTTCCGACTCCCGCGCCGAGGCTCACCCCGCCCGGCGCGAGCAGACCTGCGACCTTCCGGGGAGGCCCTGCATGCTGTTGAAAGTCTCCGATCATATCCGGGCGCGCGTCGCCGGCGGCGAGATCTCTCCCGCCCAGGCCGAGCGTTTCGGCGCCTTCGTCGATACCTGCAACCGCGACCTGATGACGCACGCGGTCATCACCGACAACCGTTTCGCGGCCTGGTTCGCCACGGGCAAGGCCGATGGCGACATCGTCCGCCATTTCGTGGTGCAGTTCTCGGTGTTCTCGAATCTCTTCCTGGTCGCCCAGCTGCAGAAGGTCATCAACGCCGGCTCGCTCGAGGGCATGCGCGCCTCGAAGGAGATCCTCGCCAACGAGATCGGCGTGATCTTCAACAAGCCGGGCGCCGCGAAGGCCGATGTGGGCGACACCGACCGCGAGGGCGACCCCGCGATCGTCTCCATCGAGGGTTCGGTCGACGGCGGCACGTTCCGCTTCAAGGCGGCCCACTTCGAGTGGCTGCTGCGCATGGGCGAAGTGCTGGGCCTCGGGTTCAACGACATGGGCAAGCGCCGCCACGGCACGCCGTCGACGCTGTTCTTCTGCGACCAGCTGGCGGCCATCTACGGCAACGAGGACCCGAACATCGCCGAAGGCGCCAGCTTCGCCGTCGAGAACTGGGCCGCGGCCGGCTTCTGGAAGCAGCTCGTCAGCGGCCTCGAGGCCTTCAAGAAGCGCGAGTGCCCCGACCTTCCGCTGGCGTTCTTCACCTGGCACGACCGCATCGAGGACCAGCACGCCGGCCACGTGATGGACGAGCTGGAAGAGCTCTATTTCACGGATGATTTCGACGAGGACAAGTTCATCAGCGGCGGCCGCCGCATGCTCGACGGCGTGCAGGCGTTCTGGACCGGCCTGAACGAACACCGCATCGCCGCAGCGCACAGCTAACCGCGAGAACCGGGAAGGATCCTGGCATGGCGCCAAGACTGTGGCTCACATTGGCCCTGACCGCGCTGGCGGCGGCGGCGGCCGCCGCCCCGGCCTCGGCGCAGGGCACGGCCGCCCCTGAGGCGGCGGGCCAGGAACAGGCGATGGCCGCCTGGGACCGCGCCTCGGCGCCGGGCCCCTGGCACGCCTTCCTGGCGCAGCGCGTCGGCAAGTGGAAGGTGAGCGGGCGCGTCTGGAACGACCCCGCCGGCGAACCCTCGGAGTCGAAGGGCGAGGCGCAGCTGGACCTGATCCTCGGCGGCCGCTTCCTGCAGGAGCACCTGAAGGGCACCAGCGGCAAGCTCTCCTTCGAGGGCGAGGGCCTGCTCGGCTGCGACAACTCCGCGAACACGTTGACCTGGGTCTGGGTCGACAGCATGGGCACGATGATGTCGGTGCTGACGGGCCCCGCCGGCGATGTGGGCAAGCCCGTGGAGATGCGCGGAAAGCTGACCGACCCGGCCACCGGCAGGATCATCAACCTGCGGGTGGTCCTGACGTTCCTGAGCCCCGATGAATTCAAATGGGAGTACTTCGGGTCGCCGGAAGGCTACGAGGAAGCCCGCATGATGGAGATGGTCTACACACGGGCCAGGTAGGCGCAGAGCGACGTTCACTCGCGGGACGGGTGTGCGGACAACAACATCGGCGGGCTATCCGCAGCGCCGAAGGCGCGAGGACTGCCCGCCGATGTTGTTGTCAGCACACCCGTCCCGTGACGAGCCGGCACCGATCAGCGGTACTTGAAGATCACCGCCCAGATGATCACCACCACCAGCGTCAACCCGATCGCCAGCGCCGTGAACCCGAAGGTCTTCAGGCCCTTGACGAAGCTCTCGGGCAGCGGGTCGACCATGTGCTCCTCGAGGCGGCCCTCGCGCACGAGCTGCTCGTATTCGCGCGGGCGATCCTCCTTGAACTCCTCCAGCGTCATGCGGCCGGTGAAGATCACGGGGTCCATCGGGAAGCGATCCGGACGGAAGTGCGTGTTGAAGAAATGGATCGTGAAGATGAAGCCGGTGGCCAGCAGCGCCTCATCCGAGTGGATGATAGTCGCCACATTGATGAACCAGCCCGGCAGCACCTTCGTAAAGGCCTCGGGGAACCACAGGATCAGGCCGCTGAAGCCGATCATGGCCACGCCCCAGAACACCGCGAAGTAGTCGAACTTCTCCCAGTACGTCCAGCGGCCGTACCGCGGGCGCTCGCCGCGGCCCAGGAACCACTTCACCGTGCCGATGAACTCCTGGCCGTCGACCTTGTTCGGGAACATCCCATCGGGGCCGAACACGAAGTCCAGCCAGCTCTTGCCCGACGCCCGCTGGCGGCAGATCAGGTCGTAGATGTGACGGCCGAAGTAGAAGAACGTCAGGATGGCGCCCATGCGGTGCAGCGTGCCCGCCGACTGGAAGCCGCCCAGGATGTGCGCCAGCTTCTGGGCCCACGGCAGGTACGAGAACTTCAGCGTCATGCCCGTCACGGCCAGCGTCAGGAAGCTGACGATGACCATGATGTGCAGCATGCGGTTCAGCCGGTTGAAGCGGCGGAACTGCTTCTGGCCCTTCGCCTGCTTGCGCAACTGGCGGCTGTGCTTGAGCGCCTGGAAGCTGCGCGGCAGCCACAGCAGCGTGTGCACGCCGAAGACGCTGAACGTGCCCACCAAGAGGATCGTCATGAACAGCCACGTGTAGTGCACGATCGGGTACTTGACCTTGTCGTGGTGCGTGGCGTGCGTCAGGTAGCCGGCGAACTGGCGGTGGGCGCCCTTGTGGCACTTGGCGCAGGTGGCCACGATGTTGTCGCGGGACAGCGTCGAGGCCGGGTTGTCCGGCTTCTGGATGTTGTGCTGGCCGTGGCAGTCCGAGCAGCTGGCCGTGCCGGTGTAGCCCAGCGCGAACACCTTGCCGTGATAGGTCTCGAAGTAGCTCTCGGTGACCTTCTCGTGGCAGGCGCCGCACTGGCCGACGATCTGCATCTTGAAGCCCTCGGCGTCCGTCCGCGCGATCCGGTGCGACGTATGGCAGTCGTTGCACATGGGCAGCTTGTGCCCATCCTTCGCCTCGCCGGTGAAGTGGATGCTGGTGCGGAACGTGCGGTCGACGCCGTCGTGGCACTTGCCGCAGGTCACGTCCACCTTCGAGCGGTGCACCGTCGAGGCGGGATCGGCGCTGGGCATGATCGCGTGCGTCGTATGGCAGTCGACGCAGGTGGCGGTGACCACCAGGCCGCTCTTCTGCAGGGCGCGGCCGTGGATGCTCTCCTTGTAGTTGGCCACCATGCTCTTCTCGGTGCCCTTGTACCGCTTGTCCGCGATGCCGCCCTCGTCGTGGCACTTGCCGCACAGGTCCGGGATGTTGCGCACGAACGTCTTCGAGTCGGGGTTCGTGTGCGGCAGGATCTCGTGCGTGCCGTGGCAGACCAGGCAATCGGGGATGTCCTTGTCGCCCTGGCTGCCCAGCTTGCCGTGGATCGACGACTTGTAGGTCTCGACCACCGCGGCGTGGCAGATGGCGCAGTCCACGCGCTTGGGCACGGTGTCGCAGGGTCGCTCGTGCGAGGGCGTCGCACCGGTGTGGCACTGGATGCAGGCCTTCTTGACGTGCACCGAGTGCGCCAGTTTCAGCGGGTCGACGTACATCGACCTGCCCGCGTTGACGGCGCTGGTGCCCTTCAGGTCGGGCCGGTCGTGGCACTTCAGGCACTCCGTATCGGCCATGCCCTCGCCGTAGTACACGCGGCGGATCTTGTGCGGCTGGTGGCACTCGATGCAGGCGGGAACCTTCGACGGTTCCTTCTCCCACAGGCGACCCTCGACGACCTTCGCGTGCACCTTCTCGATCATCCCGTGGCACTGCTGGCAGGTCTTCGCCACGTTGGCGCGGTTGATCGTGCTCTGCGGGTCGCTGTGGTTGCGGACGTTGTGCGCCGTGTGGCAGTCCGAGCAGACGGCCGACTGCGTCAGGCCGCGCTTGTAGAGACCCTCGCCGTGGATCGAGAACGAGTAGTTCGACAGCACGCTGTCCTGCGAGACCGGCGCGTACTCGCGGATGGCCTCGCCTTCCTTGTGGCATCGCCCGCACATGATCGGGATGTTGAAGCGGTTGACGCGCGACTCGGGGTCCGACGGCGGCGTGATGTCGTGCGCGCCGTGGCAGGTCCAGCAGTGCGGCGCGATGGGCACGCCCTTGGCCACGCCGATGCCGTGCAGGCTGCCGGCGTAGACCTTGGCGATCTCTTCGTGGCAGCCGCCGCAATCGACGTCCGCCAGCTCTTCCTTGTGCGGGAAGTCCTCGACGCCCGAGAGTTCCTGGTGGCAGTCCACGCACCCGACGCCCTCGCGCCCGTGGATCGATTTCTTGTACTGCGCCAGGTCCACGAACAGCGACTTGACCTGACCACGTTCATTCTTGGTCAGGCTGCGGTCTTCATGGCACTGGAGGCAGGTTTCGGCGTCCTGGGCGCGGGCCGGCCGGGCGCCGGCCGCCACACCAAGCACCACCGCGAACAGGCTGACGCCGACCAACAGGGCCGGGCGACGCAGTCCACGCGGGACGATCATGGGCTGTCTCCCTCAGGGTAAAGTAGCGCGCTGCAACGGGCCCCAATGTTGGCTGGATCCGGGAGCAGATCAAGCGGATAATGTCATTACTGAAAACGACTTGCGTGATCGGTCGTCGCCACGCGACGGCCACATTACACGACTTTTATAGTCATGATTTTTCAAGATCTGGATCAACAAGGGGTTTCGAATCGGATGTGTTTCACTCTGGATTCGGCAGGCACGAAACGGCCGTCCGCAAGCCGGCGGCGCGTCGTGAAATCCTAGCTGCGGTGCGGGGAACGCCGACGCGCCGCCGCCGTCGCGCGGCCCTCGCCGCCGCCCGCCGGTGCGTCGAACGACGCAATCTCCTGGGCCGTCAACGGCCTCAGCCCTCCGGCCGCCAGGTCGCCCAGGCCGATGCCGCCGAGGCGCACGCGGCGCACCATGGTCACCTTGTGCCGGAGCGTGGCCAGCATCCGCCGCATCTGCCGCGACTGGCCGCCGTGCAGCGTGATGCTCAGCAGGGTGCGACCGCTCTCATGCGAGATGACGCGCACGTTGACCGGCCGGAACGTCCCGAGGCCCGGCAGCACGATGCCCGCGTCGATCACCGTCAGTTGGATGTCGCTGACCTCGCCCTCGACGCGCACCATGAACTCGTGCTCGCAGCCGACCAGCCCGGTCACGCGCGTGATCCAGTCGCCGTCGTTGGAGACCAGCAGCAGCCCGGACGTGCGCGCATCCAGCCGGCCGGCGGTGCGCAGGCCCACGCCGTCGGGCGGGAAGTACTCCGAGACCAGGCGACGGCCCGGGTCGTCCTCTTCGCGGCACACCACGCGGAGCGGCTTGTGGAAGGCGTAGTAGCAGCGCGTGACCGTCAGCAGCGGCCGGTCGTCCAGGAAGACCTCGGCGTCGACATCGATCATGTGCAGCGGGTTCGTCACGACGCTCTCGCCCACGCGGACGCGTCCGGCGCGGACGACTTCGTCCGCCCAGGGGCGCGTGCCGTAGCCGGCCTTCATCAGGGCGCGCGACAGGCCCATCGGCCGTTCGGGCGCCCAGCGCTGCTTCCCAGCGTCGCCGGCAGGCGTCTTGGTTCGTGGACCGGTCATGGGCGACGACTCCGCTCAGTGCGCTCGCGGGCTCGTGGGTCAGTCAAGAAGCGCCGCCGCCCGCACGGGCGACGCCTCGGTGTCGGCCAGCTTGAGCGGCAACGCCAGGAGGCGGAAACCGCGCCCGGGCAGGGCCGTCAGGTTGGCCAGGTTCTCCAGGTTCACAAGGCCGGCCGCCGCGCAGATGTCGTGCGCGGCGCGCCCCATGAAATCGTCCAGGCTGGGCGTGTCCAGGCCGACGCCCTTGAGCCCGGCGCCCGCCAGCCGGGTCGCCAGACCGGCCGACAGGTACGGCCACTCTTCATAATAGCGCGGCTGCCCCCAGTGGCGGGACCAACCGGTGTCCAGCAGGACGAAATCGATGCCCGCCAGGTCGACGCCATCCAGCAGCGTCGCCGGCAGCGGTCCCGGCGTCGGGGCGGGCAGGGGCCGCACGACGACGGCCGCGCCCGCGAATCGTTCCAGCGGCAGGTCGTCCACGCCGCCGGCGCCGGCCAGGAAATGCTGCGGCGCGTCGACATGCGTGCCCACGTGGCAACCCAGTTCCAGGCGGCTGGCCCGACAGATGTCGCGACCGTGCTCAGCCGTGCGCACGATGCGCAGCGGCAGCCTCTCGCCCGGCCACTGCGGCATGTCCGTCACGATGGTGTGGCTCAGGTCGATCAGCCGCATGGGCCTCCGCATCAGCGCATCCCGGGGAACATTGTCGGCGGCGTCGGGCTCAACCGGATGGAAAAGTCTCGACTGTGACGTCCCGCCGCAAGTCCGCGACCTCGAACGGCGACTCGAACAATATGCGCTCGGCCTCGTCGAGGCGCCCTTCGACCACCTCGGCGTCGCCGCTGACGGCCACGATCGCCAGGAACGCCCGCTGCATCAGTTCCGCCGGGCCGACGCGCGCCACGGCGTATTCCTGGTTGCGCAGCTTCTGGACCAGCGCCCGCAGGGGAGCGCGCAGGTCCTTGAGCGAGCGCGACCCCGGCAGCACGAGATCGGCCACCAGGGTGCCGGTATGGATGCGCACGTCGTCCACGGTCCGCCCTCCCGCAGCGACCGGGTCGCGGCCCCGCGGACGGGCCACGCTACGCGATCGCGCCGCCCGGAACAACCCCCGGCTTGGCGCGCCCTAGCGGACCAGCGTCAACTTGCGGCCCTGGACGCCGTGCGGCGTGGCCAGGCGCGCCAGGTACACGCCGGCGGCGGCGGGCCTGCCGGCGTCGTCCCGGCCGTCCCACTGGAAACGGTGCGTCCCGGTGGCGAGCGAGCCCGACCAGACGCGCCGCACGCGCCGCCCGGCGGGATCGACGATGTCCAGGGTCGTCTCGTCGCGGGCGGACATCTCGCAGGTGAACCACGCGACGGGGTTGCACGGGTTCGGTTCGATGCCGAGCAGGCGCGCCGTCGGCGGCGGCGGCGGGCCGGACAGGGTGTCGACGGCCAGCGTCCAGAACCGCGCCGCGCCGTCGAGGTTGCCGTTGCCGATGACGACCCCGACGGCCGCCAGGCGCGAGGCCGGCACCGGCAGCACCAGGCGCGCGTCACCTTTGTGATCGAGGCTGACCTGGTCCTGCCAGCCGCCGCCGTCGACGGTCTGCACGTGCAGCATCAGCGACAGCGGTTCGGCAGCGTCATCGCCGTCGAACGACAGGCTGACCAGGCGATCGCCCAGCGCGTCGAACCCGCCCAGGCGCACCGGCGCGGCCGCGAGGTGCTCGACGCTCCCGGAAACCTCGCCGGGATACGCCAGGAACTGGCCAGCGAGGTCGCCCTCGGGGTAGCCGGCCGCGTCGGGGTAGCCGATGCCGGTCACGACGCGCCCGCCGACCGCGTAGTTCCAGCCCGTGAAATCGCCCCAGGCGGCGGCGAGCGACGTGCCGCGCAGCGCGAGCACGGCATCCCAGGTGTCGAGCGGCAACTCGGCGTGCACGTGGGCGCGCCGGTCCCAGTATCCGCGGATCAGGTCGTCGCCGAAACGGCGCTGCAGCCAGATCTCGAAGACCGCGTCGTCATACGAACCGGTGCCGGTCTGGCCGCCGTCGAGCGACACCTGCGGCCGGCGCACCGGGCTGTCGCTGTTCAGGTAGGACACGTAGTCGTTGACCTGGTCGAAGACGCGCTCCTCGGCCCAGGTCCCGTCCATCTCGGTCCAGGCGCCCTCGCTCCAGCGGCTGCCGGCGTACTGGCTGACGTGGCGGAATTCGTGCGCCGCGGTGACCTTCGCCGAGCCCGCGGCGTTGCCTTCCGGATCGTCGTTCGGCGGGAAGCGGCTGAAGGTGTTGTTGAACACCAGGCGCGTCAGGCCGGCGGTGGGGTCCACGGGCGTCGCGTAGCCGTAGATGCGCATGCGGCGGAACGTCACCTCGACCGGCGTCACGGACGGGGAAAGCAGCCCCATGCTGTCGACCTCGACCGCCCACGAGGTCTCGAGGTAGCCGGCGATCTTCGCCACGAAATCGGGGATGCCGTCGGCGGGATCGACGTCGGCGGACGGGACCGCGTTGTCGCCCTCGGCCAGCCAGGTCAGGCGGAAGTGGCCCCCGGCGCTCGTCAGCGTGTCGCCGGCTTCGGTCACCTCGAGGTAGGCCTCGATGGCCGCGCGCGTGGCGGCCGGCAGCGAGGCGCGGCGGGACAGGTACTCGCTGACCAGGGGAGTGCCGCAGCGATCGGTGAACGCCTCGCTGTCGGCGCCGCCTTCACGGTACCGTTCGGGCAGGCGCGCAGGATCGAACGCGGCCTGGAAGCGGTAGAGCAGGAACTGTTCGGGGGTGATGGCCCCGGCCGCCGCGTCGGCGGCGAGGCGCCCGCCCGGGGCCGCCTGGGCCACCCCGGCCGCGGCCAGCGAAAGCGCCGCGACAAGGATCGCCCTCCCGAGGGAGTTGTTGCCGCCCAGCCACATCGGAAGTCGAATCCCCCCGGCCCATCACCAACTTACGGGCTCGCTGTCGTGTCGAGAAGGGGTCCATTATCGGTTTTGCGCCCCCCGGCAGCCAGCAATTTCCCGGGCAACCGGTCATTGCCGGCCTCCCGAACCCCGTTGCCAGCGGTCCCCCGTTGCCCTACGATGGGCGCATGTTCCCACCGCGACACGACTTCCCGTGGCTCCGCGCCATGGCCGCAGCCGCGATGCTCGGCTGCCTTGTGGGCGGCTCCGGTTGCCGTCAGCGGCCGCCCCTGGCGGGAACCGACCTTGCCGCGCCGCCCCCGGCCATCCCCCACCCCCGCGTCGAGCGCGACCTGCGGGACCTGCGCAAGGGCGGCCAGCTCCACGTCCTGTTCCGCTACGACTCGAGCAACTACTTCCTCCACAAGGGTGAGCAGGCCGGGTTCGAGTACGAGCTGATGGAGCGCTTCGCCCGCGACAACGGCGTGAGCGTGGCCGCGGTGGTCATCGAGCCGGGCGCCGATATCGTCTCGCTGCTGAACGACGGCACCGGCGACGTCGCCTGCGGCAGCCTGATCGCCGACCCCGAGCACGAGCGCTGGGTGGCCGTGACCCGGCCGACGAACTTCGCCCGCAAGGTGCTGGTGCTGCCGGCGGACGACCAGCGCGCCGATGCGACGAGCGCACTGTCGGGCCTGGCCGTGACCCTGCCGCAGTACGACCCGTTCCGCCTTGACCTGCAGAAGATGTCCGACGCCGGCGGCTGGGGCCTCAAGCTGGGCACGTCGCCCGGGCGCCTGGACGCCGAGGACCTGGTCGCCGAGGTGGCGCGCGGCAAGCTGGACGCCGTCGTCGTCGACGACCTGGTGGCGCAGACGGCGCTGACCTACCGCGACGACGTGCGCATCGGGCTGACGCTGGGCGAGCAGCGCCCCACGGTCTGGTTCGTCCGCCAGAACAGTCCCGAGTTGCGCACCGCGCTCAACTCCTTCCTGCGCGGGCACCTGAACGTCGACGCGGACGGCCGCGAGCGGCGCAGCAACGACTACACCGTGCTGCACGAGCGCTACTTCGAGGACCCGCAGTCGATCCGCGCGTTCCGCGAGGCGGACACGCGGCCGGACATGGGCGGCGCCATCTCGAAGTACGACGACCTGATCCGCGCGCGCGCCTCGTTCTTCAACCTGGACTGGCGCGTGGTGGCGGCCCTGATCTACCAGGAATCGCGTTTCGAGCCGGGTGCGCGCAGCATCGCCGGCGCCATGGGCCTGATGCAGGTGCTGCCGAAGATGGCCGGCCCGCAGGCCGACAGCCTGCATGTGCCGGGCCCGAACCTGACGGCGGGGATGCGCCTGCTGCGCACGATCTACGACTCGTATGCGTATTGCGACTCGGTGGACCGCTGGTGCTTCACGCTGGCCGAGTACCATGCCGGTCCCGGGCGCGTGACCGACGCGCGGCGCATCGCCATGGAGCAGCACCGCGACCCGAACCGCTGGGAGGACTCGGTCGCGCTCACGCTGCCGAAGCTGTCGGACCCGGCGTGGACGACAAAACTCGGCGCTGCGCCGTTCGGCGGCGGCCGCACCGTGCGCTACGTCAACCAGATCCTCAATCGCGCGAACCTCTATGCGCAGGTGGTCCCGCTCGGGGTCCCGGCGGGCGCCGACTCGAGCAACGACCGCGAGACGGCCAGCGCGGCGAACTTCCCGTAGGAGACAGCGTGCCGCGTTGCACCGCCGGGGCGCCGCCCCGCCCCTTCCCCATGTCGACGACGATCGCCGCGGCGGCGCTGCTGCTGGGCGCCTGCGCGGCGTTGCCTGCGCGCGCCACGCCGGCGCGCGTGTTCGCGCTCGGGGGCGGCGACTACCTGGAGGACACGTCGGCGCTGTTCCGCTGGCCGGGCTCGGCGCGCGATGATGCGGGCTGGTGGTCGGTCGACGCCGGGCGCATCGACCCCGAGGACGGCTGGACGGCGCCGGGCGCGTGGCCGCGCACGGGGCCCGCCGCGGCGTTCGCCTGGACGCCCGGCGGCCAGGACAGCCCGTGGGTGGCGGCGTTCGCCGTGCACGCGCGCGCGGCCGACAGCGACCACGTGGGCCTGCACCGCGACGGTCCGGGCGCGTCGTTCACGTGGCTGGCCGGGCGCAGGCTGGGACCGCTGGACGTCGCCGCGACGTGGCGCAGCGCCTACGGCGGGCTGTCGTCCGATGCCGACGCGCGCGACGAGTTCGAGCACCACCGCGACGACTTCGGCCTGGGCGCGCGCTTCGACCTCTCGCCCGGCGCCTACGTCGACGTGGCCGGCGACATGCGCCGCGAGCGCAATCGCGCGCTTGCCCAGGGCGACCCCGGCGCCTGGGACACCGGGAACCTTGCTTCGAACCGCTCGTGGAGCGTGCGCGCGCGCGCCTTCATCGCGGTGCGTGAACGCCTGGTGCTGGCGCCCGTGGCCGAGATCCTGCGCGAGGACTACGCCGGGCCGGTGGAGAACGAAACGTGGCGCCAGGACACGGCGTCGACCCACAACGGCCGCCTGCACCGACTGGGCCTGGGCCTGTGCTGGCTGCCGGATCCCGACCGACTGGTGGCGCTGACCATCGAGCGGCTGGACATCGACAACCGCCACGCGCTGATTGTCGGCAATGAACTCGGCCTGCCCCGCCACGACGACGTGACGACCGGCAGCCTGCGCCTGGCCGCCGAACAGCGCCTGAACTGGTGGCTGAGCCTGCGCGCCTCGCTGGCCTGGACGCGCGCCACCTACGCGGACATCCGCGGCGGGGCCGGGCAGGTCGATGCCGCCGGCGGCGCGGCGCTGCACCTGGGCGTGTGGGGCCTGGACGTGGCCGCGGGCAGCGAGCCGCTGCCCGAACCCTGGCGCTGGCTTTCGCTGGACCCGAAACCGGGCCTCGTCCTGCGGGCCACCCTGCACCGCGACTTCTGATCCGCCACGACCGCCGACACGACCGGAGCGCACGTTGTCCCTGCTCAGC
Organism: uncultured bacterium; assembly: GCA_903859215.1. Classification (GTDB taxonomy): domain Bacteria; phylum Krumholzibacteriota; class Krumholzibacteriia; order LZORAL124-64-63; family LZORAL124-64-63; genus CAINDZ01. The sequence continues at coordinate 35,228 of CAIOLW010000011.1, forward strand.
CACACGATGTTCACCGACCCGCTGCAGTTCGCGCTGACCTGCCTGGTCATGGTGATCTCGCAGGTCATCTACGTGCTCTTCGGCTTCGGCTCGGGCCTGACCGCGGTCGGCAGCCTGGCGCTGCTGTTCCCCGAGATCAAGGACGTGGTCGTCCTGCTGCTGCTGGTGAACCTGCCGGCGGAGATCTCGGTGGCGTGGGGCACGCGTCGCCACCTGCAGTGGCGGCCGCTGCTGGGCATCGGCGCGGGCGTGGTCGTCGGCATCCCCGTCGGCACACGGCTGCTGAGCCACGGCGACCCGCGCATCGTGCTCGTGGGACTCGGCTGGTTCCTCATCGCCGTCGGCCTGGTCTTCCTGCGCCTGCCTCAGGGCGGGCGCCACCAGCCGCCGGCGTGGCTGGGGCCGCCCACCGGGCTCGTCTCCGGCCTGCTGACCGGACTGTTCGGCACGGGCGGCCCGCCGGTCATCATCTGGTATCACCTGAGCACCGCCGACAAGACGCTGTTCCGCGGCCACCTGATGACGATCTTCCTGCTGATGACGCTGGTGCGCGTGCCGGCCTATGCGATCGACGGGCTGGTCACGCCGGTGCGCCTGTGGTCGGCGCTGGCGGTGCTGCCGGCGGTGCTGCTGGGCGCGTGGCTGGGCCACCGGTTGCACGTGCGCATCAGCGACAGGCTCTTCCGCCTTCTGGTCTGCGTGCTGCTGGTGCTGTTGGGGATCATGCTGCTGATCCGGCACTAGAGCCGGCCGGCCCCGGCGGTCAGGTCTTCAGGCGGCTCTCGTCGAGCAGCCGGCACCCTTCCATCAGGACCGATTCGAGCGGCAGCCCGATGTTGGGCTCCGGGAAATCGGCGGTCGGCTCGACGGCGAAGCGGCCGTCGTCTTCCCATGCGATGATCCGGTAGACAGCCCATCCGCCCTGCAGGTCGCCGCACGCCGCATGCGTCAACTGGCCGCGATCGAGGTAGACGACGGCGCTTTCGCCGTCGGGCCGCGCGAGGTCGATGCGCACCGACTTGAGGCTCTGGCTCAGCGTCTGCATCAGGTCCGTGAACGCGAAGGCGGTGAACGTGGCCTGGAAGGCGCCGGGGCGGGCGGGCGCCGGCGCCGCTGCATCGCCGGCGGTCGCCGCGCGCAGCGCCTTGCGCAGCCGCGCCGCCGCCAGGTCGATGTCGCGCGGCAGGGTGAAGACATCGTCGAAGCCCGCGTCGAACAGGGTGAGCATGCGCGCCGGGTCGCTGTGGCCCGACAGCGCGTAGACGCTCACGCGCGGGCCGGCGGCCAGCTGGTCTCGCGCCTGCAGGAGTTCGCGCGACACGCCGTCGTCCAGCACGAACACCGCCGCCGGCGCCTGCCGCGCGCAGAGCGCGGCGGCCTCGTCCAGCGCCGGCACGTTCACCACGCGGTATCCCAGGTGCGCCAGCCGCGCGGTGAACGGGCACAGCGCCCGCTCGTCGCCGCCGACGACCAGCAGTTGCTGGTGCGCCGTCGCCAGCAGTTCGCCCTCGCTGCGCTCGAGCAGCGTCAGGTAGCGCTCGACGATCTCGGCCCGCGCCAGGCGACCGGTGCGCGCGCGCAGGTCGGCGCGGGCCAGCAGCCCGCCCTGCTGGGCGTCCGCCGTCGTTTGCCCGCTGCGCTGGCGGTGATGCCACACCACCGCGAGCACCTCGGCGGCCAGCGCCAGGTGCGGGTCCTGCCGGCCGAACTCGTCCAGGTTCACGCGCTCGCCCAGCAGCTGGCGCAGCGCGGCCAGCGCGCCCTCGACGGGCCACGGGAACCCGATCGCCGCCGCGTCGGCCAGCGTGCGCTTCCAGTCGACGCCGGTGCCGTCGTCGGCCAGCAGCGCGGCCACATCGGCGGCCGGCGGCGGCGCCGGGGCCAGCAGCAGCACCGCGGCCTCCAGCCCGTCGACGGCCAGGCGTTCAAGGCCGAGCGCCTCGCCCAGCGCGCGCGTGTCACGGCACATGAGGTCGGTCGCCGGCAGCGTCGACTGCGCGTACGGACCCGACGCGACCCGCAGGCGCAGCGCCCGCAGCAGGCTCCGGTACATCGCGGCGTACGGCGCCACGGCGCCCAGCAGCGTCGCGCTGACCGAGTCCAGGCGCGTCACCGGCGCGCGCAGGGCCGGCACATGGCCGTCCCGCACCCAGCCGCGCCACGCGTCGGCCATGTCCGCCGCCACCAGCACGTGCCCGATGCCGCCGCGCCTGAGGCACGCCACCGCTTCCTCGGCATCGGCGGCGGGCGACAGCGGCCGTCCTTCGCGCTCGAACACCGGCGCCAGGAAGGACGGCAGGAATCCGCGCGCCGACACGAGCAGCACGCCGGGGCCCTCGGTCCCGGGCGCCGTTGCGTCGGACGCCGAAGCAGCCGTTTCCGGCGCGCCCTCGAACAGTTCCGGCAGCTCGATCAGCCGCAGCGGGCCTTGCAGCGCGTCGGTGGACGGCGCGATCGCGTCTAGCACGCGCAGGAAGGTCACTTCGGCGATCACGCATACGTCCAGCCGGCTGCAGGCCAGCCAGCGCCGCACTTCGGCCAGCGCCGTCGTGTCGCGCGGGTCGACCGCCGCCAGCGACAGCACGCCGCTGGACGCGTCGAACCCGAGCGGCAGCACCAGGTGCCGCCGCGCCAGGCCGGCGGGCATCCGCTCCAGCAGTTCACGCGAAGGCTGCTGGCGTTCGGGGTCGTACGCCCGCACGTCGAACTGCAGCGCCAGCGCCTGCCCCAGCTGCGCCTCGGTCAGGCATCCGTCGTAGACCAGGTGCGAGCCCAGCCGCCCGCCCAGCCCCTGCTGCTTGCGCAACGCCGCCGACACCTGCGCGGCCGTCACGAAGCCGAGGCGGATCAGGATCTGGTCGAGGCGTTCGGGGCGCGGCGTGTTCATGTCAGGCATGCACCGGCGCGGGCCGCGTCTCGGCGCGCGTGCGCTGGGCCAGGGCGGCCGGTTCGGCGGCGAAGCGCATCGCCTCGTCGCTGGTGATGACGCCCTCGGCGATCAACTGGCCCAGGTGCTGGTCCAGCAGCTGCATGCCTTCCTTGCGGGCGGTGGTGATGACGTTGTTGATGAGATGGCTCTTCTGCTCGCGGATCAGGTTGCGCACCGCCGGATTGCCCACCAGCACCTCGAGCGCCGCCACGCGGCCGCGCTTGTCCGCGCGCCGCACTAGCTGCTGCGAGCACACGCCCACCAGCACCTCCGAGAGCATGTGGCGGATCTGCGTCTGCTGGTTGCCCGGGAACGGGTCGACGATGCGGCTGATGGTCTGCGCCGCCGAGCGCGTGTGCAGCGTGCCCAGCACCAGCTGCCCCACCTCGCTGGCCGTCAGCGCCAGCGAGATCGTCTCAAGGTCGCGCATCTCGCCGACCAGGATGACGTTCGGGTCCTCGCGCAGCGAGGCGCGCAGCGCCGTGGCGAAGCTCGCGCAGTGCTCGCCCACCTGCCGCTGGTTGATCAGGCAGTTCTTGTTCGGATGGATGAACTCCAGCGGGTCCTCGAGCGTGATGATGTGCCCGTGCATCGTCTCGTTCAGGTGGTTGACCATCGCTGCCAGCGTGGTCGACTTGCCGGAATTCGTGGGCCCGGTCACGAGGATGAGCCCCGATCGCGACGTCAGCATGTTCTTGAGCACCGGCGGCATGCCCAGCTGGTCGAGCGTCGGCACCTCGTTGGGGATGATGCGGAAGGCGGCCGCGAGCCCCGGGTACTTGCGGTAGATGTTGATGCGGAAGCGCGCGACGCCCGGCAGCGTGTAGGCCAGGTCGAGGTCGCCATTTTGCTCGAGCACCTGGATCTGCGCGTCGGTCAGCAACTCGTAGATCGTGATGCGGAGCTCTTCCTCGGTCAGCGGACGGTGCTCACCGCGCTGCAGCACACCGTTGATGCGCAGCATCGGCTCGCAGTTCGCGCTCAGGTGCAGGTCCGAGACGGAGTACTCCTGCATGATCTTCAAAAAGGCGTCGATACGGGGCATGACCATCCCTGTCGTCGGTTCCGTCGGGCGTCGGACCAGACTCATTGGGCGGTCAAAAGCAATATCCGTGCCCGGATTGCGCAACATAACCTGCTGTATTTAAACAAATTACAAAGATCACGAATTTGTTCCGGAGGAGATACGACCGATTCCGCCCCTGCGGGGCAAAACCCGCCGGGCCGTCAGAACGCCAGAGAAGCGGCCAGTTGCAGCTGCCAGAGGCGGGTGCCCGCGACGGGTGTGCGGACGCCCGGCAAGGGGTCGACGGCCCTGGCAGCGCGCGCCGATGCCACCGGAGCGCCGGCCGCGGGGTCGACCAGGAGCTGCCGGGTGAGCCCGTGGCTGTAGCGGAAGTCCAGCCGCACGGGACCGACGCGGCGCGCGAGGCCGGCGTGCGCGACGTAGTCGATGTCGGCGTAGGCCCACTCGGACGAAGGTTGCCCGGGGAAGGCGCCCCACTGCTCCTTGAGCTTGAGCGCTATGGAAAGCCCGGCGTAGGGATGCGGCAGGCTCGGCGACAACTCCGTCAGCTCCAGCAGCACGATCGGCTGCGCCACGTGCAGCGTCACCTCGGCGTCCGCGCGCGCGAACGGGTTGGCGTCGGTGACGAAGAACGTCGGCTGCGCCCCGCGCTTCTGCACGTACTCCAGCGCGTAGGCCAGGTCCAGCCCGGGCGCGATCGTCGACCGCCAGCCCACGCCCAGCACCGGCCCGCCGCGGTTGTCGTCCAGGCCGATGTGCGTGAACGCCCACCCGGCCGACACCTCGACCGCCGCCGCCGGACGCGCGGCCGCCGGCGCGAGCGCCAGCGCGAGCGCGGTCAGGACGACGGTTCGGGCCCGCGCAGCCATCAGTGTTCTTCCTGCCCCTGCCCCTGTCGCGGCACGCTCAGTGCGCTTCCGCGTAGAGCTTCTCGCCCGCCTCGACGGCGAACGGCAGCGTGTTTTCCCGCGGCGGCAGCGTGCAGTTGTACGCTTCGGGGTTGTAGTCGCACAGCGGGTTGTAGGCGTAGTTGAAGTCGACCTCGACCTGGCCGTCGGCGTCCAGCTTCAGGTCCAGGTAGCGCCCGCCGCCGTAGGTGTCCTTGCCCGAGGTGGCGTCGTAGAACGGCAGCCACAGGTAGTCGGGGTTGTCGCCGCCGACCAGCCCGAACACGCCCAGCCGGTACACCTTGTCCAGGTACGTGAAGGCGACCGCGCCCTTGCGCACGTACTTCACCTGGTTGCCCTTGCGCTTGGTCAGCGTGACGGTGTCGGCCTTCGCCTCGGCCACGAGCTTCGTGCGGAAGCGCAGGTCGGGCTTCGGGAAGTAGTAGTTCAGGCCCTCGAACGAAGGGATGGCCGCCGCCGGCAGGGGCGAGGCGTCGGGCTTCGTGAACTCCTCGTTCTTGTCGATGCGCATCTCGACCAGCGCGATCTCCCACGCTTCGTGCGCCTTCTCGTCCATCACGACCGCGCCGGGCACCTGCTCGGCGGAACGACAGCCGGTCGAAGGGAACAGCGCGGCGCCCAGCAGGGCGGCCACGAACAGCAGGGGCACAGGCAGGGCCAGGTGCAGGGAGCGTCGTACGGGCATCATCCGGTTCCTCGTCCGTAGCAGGGTCCGTCGTTCGGTCACGTGCGCCAGCCATGATAGCATCAGTGGGTTCGGGTTTCAAAACCCGGGGCGATTGGTTACCATGCGCGCGAACCGCCCCGACCGGAGCCGCCGTGGAACACGCCTCGACCCCCGACAACCAGGAACCGACGCCGGCGCTCCCGGCCGCGCCCCCCTGTGCCCCCGAACCGGCCGGTCCGGGCGCCTGGTGGGCGGCCCTGGCCGCCCTGGCGGCCGCCGTCCTGGGCCACGTGCCGCTCCTGGGCGCCTGGTGGTGCCGCGACGACTGGGGCCTGCTTGCCCGCGCCGCGGGCCTGGTCGACAGGCCGCAGGGCCTGCCCGCGCGGTGGCTGAGCCAGCACCTCTACTGGCAGGCCACCTGGCCCCTGTGGGGCCTGGACCCGACCCCCCACGCGATGGTCCGGCTGTTGCTGCACGGCGCCGCGGCGCTGCTGGTGGTGCGCCTCGGCCGGCGGGGCGGCCTGCCCGTGGCCGGCGCCGCCCTGGCCGGCTTCGTCTTCGCGGCCTCGCCCCTGGCCTTCACGCCTCTGTACTGGGCGGCCGGCATCCAGGAACTGCTCGCCGCGGTGCTGGCGCTGCTGGCGATCGAGCGTTGGCTCGCGGCGGGTGAAGAAGGTCGCGCCGCCGTCGTGACCGCCACACTGGCGACCGTCGGCGCGCTGCTGTCGAAGGAATCGGCGCTCGGCCTGCCGCTGCTGCTGGCCGGCTTCGCCTGGTGGCGCACCGGCGTGACGCACAAAACGAAACACGACCGGCGCCTCGAGCGCGGCGCCTCCGTCCTGCTCCTGGCGGCGGCCGGCGGCGCCGCGATGCTGGCCGCGCGGCTGTTCGACACCAACCCCGGCGCCCCGTACGAGACCGGCGGCCTGGCGACGATGCTGCCGAACCTGGGCCTGTGCGGCCGCTGGCTGCTGGCGCCGGGCCCGGTCGTCGGCGTCAACCCGTCGCTGGGCGTGGCCCTCGTCGGCTGGGTGCTGGTGCTGGCGTGGTCGGTGTGGGGCGCGCGCCGCTGGCGCGGCGGCCAGCGCCTGCCGCTGGTCGCGCTGGTCGGCTCGCTGCTCGCGGTGACGCCGGTGCTGCCGCTCCGCCACCACCTGGTGCCGTACATGGCGTACCTGGCGGTGGCCGGCTGGGCGCTGGCCTTGGGGGCGCTGCTGCCGCGGCGCGTGCGGCTGTCGCGCGCGACGCTCGCCGTCGCGCTGGCGCTGTGCGCGGCCTGGGGCCTGTTCACCTGCCGCACGGTGCTGGGCCGCCGCAACGAACTGGGCCTGCCCGCCGACGACCTTGTGCGCGCCACCAGCCTCTCGTGGGAAGCGCGCGGCACGCTTGCAGGCGTGGCCGGCATGGGCGGCGGGCAGCCGGTGCGGCAAGTCACGCTGCTGCAGATCCCGGCGGGCCCCGGCGCGCTCGAGTATGCGCAGCGCTACGGCGAGCGCTGGGCCGGGCGCAGCGAGCTCTACGAAGCGCTGGGCGGCGACCTCGGCCCCGGCCTGCTGGTCCCGAAAGGCGTGACGGCGCACTGGCGCAACGGCCTGGTCACCGCGCCCGACAGCGCGCTGGTCTTCGTCGAGTCCGGCACCGGGCTGAAGCCGTGGGGCCGCACGGGCCAGGCCGCGTTCTACGCCGCGCTGACGGACATCGGCCTCGGCAACTTCGACCGCGCGCGCGCCCACCTGGTGCGCGGCGGCGGCCTGAACGGCAAGCAGGTCCTGTTCGCCTGCGACCAGGGCCTGCTGCCCATCCCGATGGCGATGGTGACGCGGAACCAGAAGACCTTCATCGACTGGACGGTCAGCCACCTGGGCCAGGACGCCTCGCGCGCCGAGGTGGGCGGACTGCAGGACACTTTCTTCAACCTGGTGTGCGCCTGCACGGGCCGCTCGCTCCAGGACGTGACCAAGGGCAGCCGGGTCGTGATCCCGGCCGAGACCGCCGCCGACCCCGGTTCGCGGCACTGAGAGGCAGATGATGGGCGATTTCCTGCAGCAGACCGCCGGCCCCTGGACGATGTACCAGATCTCGGTCGCGTTCATCCTGATCGTGGTCGGCTTCGTGTCGCGGCTGGTCCTGAAGTTCGTGGCCCGCCACCAGCTGGCCAAGCTCACCGCGCGCACCGAGTCCGACGCCGACGACATCGCGCTCGACGCCATCGTCAAGCGCCTGGGCACGCTGCTGCCCGTCGGCGGCCTCTACCTGGGCGTGCGCTACCTGGTGTCGCTGAACCCCGAGTGGACGTGGATCGCGAACCTCGACCGCACTTTCCGGCTCGTCAGCACGCTCATCATCACCTGGACGGCGTTCCGCCTGGTCGATGCCGGCGCCACGATCCTGGCCGAGATGTCCGAGCGCACCGAGTCGAAGGTCGACGACCAGCTGGTGCCGCTGGTGCGCAAGGCCGCGAAGATCTTCGTCGGCGCGCTGGGCTTCGTGCTGGTGGCGCAGAACCTGGGCTACTCGGTGTCCGGCCTGCTGGCCGGCCTGGGCATCGGCGGCCTGGCGCTGGCCATGGCCGCCAAGGACACGCTGGCCAACCTGTTCGGCTCGCTGATGATTCTGCTGGACCGACCGTTCCACGTGGGCGACGCCATCACGTTCTCGGGCGGCGAGGGCGTGGTCGAGGAGATCGGCATGCGCTCGACGCGCGTGCGCACGCCGGCGCGCACGGTCATCTCGGTGCCCAACCAGAACCTGGCCAACGCCACGGTCGAGAACCAGAGCGAGATGCCCCGCCGGCGCGTGAAGTTCACGCTCGCGGTCACCTGCGAGGCCAGCGCGGCGCAGATGCAGGACCTGGTCGGGCGCATCGAGGAACTGCTGAAGGCCGACGACGAAGTCGACCCTGAGCAGATCATGGTCCGCTTCACGGACTTCGGCGCCTCGAGCCTGGACGTGCTGGTGCAGTACTTCACGGTCACGACCGAGTACCCGCGCCACCTGGCGGTGCGCCAGAAGATCAACCTGGCCCTCATGCGGATGATCGAGGAGATGGGGCTGCGGCTGGCGCTGCCGACGCGGACCGTGCACCTGGTGAGCGGCGAGGGCGGACTGCCTCGCAGCGGAGCCTAAAGAAAGTCCTTTAGTGGGAGATGGTGGCTGTCGAAATCGGACAAGAATGTCCGATTGATCGCCCGGGTTGACCGTACCCTGGAGGCCACCATGCCCCATCCTTCGCACGCCGGCGCTGCGCGAACGCAACTGCCATTGTCCCTTCGCCTTTCGCTGGCGCTGGGCTCCCTCTTCCTGCTGATGCTGGTGAGCATGGTGGCCACCCTGGTCACCGTCAGCGCCCAGAAGACCGATGGCCTGGTGATCAACCTGGCCGGCCGGCAGCGCATGCTCACCCAGAAGTACACGAAGGAAACCCTGCTGGCCGCCGCCGCTCCCGCCGGCGAGCTGCGCGACAAGGCGCACGCCGCCCAGGGCAAGACGGCCAAGCTGTACGAAGCCACCGCCTCGGCGCTGAAAGACGGCGGCAAGACCTGGCTGAACGCCGACCTGACCGGCGATGTGACGCTGCCGGCGACAAAGGCGCCGGGCATTGTCGCGCAACTGGACGCCGCCGCCGGGCAGTGGCAGGTGCTGGTCAAGGCCGCGGGCGCGCTCGAGGCGTCGGGGCCCGGCGACAAGGGCGCGCTGGGCGCGCTGCTGGGCGCCAGCGTCGACGTGCTCAAGACGCTGAACGCCTCGGTGGCGTCGTACCAGGCACGCACCGACGAGCGCGTGCACACGCTGATCTGGATCCAGTGCGGCTCGATGCTGCTGGCCCTGTTCTCGTTCGCCGCCGCCGTGCTGTACATCGTGCGTGGGGTGACCAAGCCGATCGAGATCGTCGTCAACGACATGAAGACCGGCTCGACCGAACTGGCGGGCGCCGCCGAGTCCGTGGCGCAGGCGAGCACCTCGCTGGCGGGCCAGTCGTCCGACCAGGCGGAACGGCTGCAGGAGACGTCCGCCTCGCTGACGGTCATGGCCTCGCTCGCGCGGGAGAACACGACCGCCAGCGGCGAGGTCGGCCGACTGACCGACCAGGTGCTGTCGGCGGCGCGCAACGGACGCGACTCGATGGCCTCGATGAAGGATGCGATGGTGCGCATCGACCAGTCGTCCAACGCGACGGCGGAGATCATCAAGTCGATCGACGGCATCGCCTTCCAGACCAACCTGCTGGCGCTGAACGCGGCGGTCGAGGCGGCGCGCGCCGGCGAGGCCGGCCGCGGCTTCGCCGTGGTGGCCGAGGAGGTCCGCAACCTGGCGCAGCGCAGCGCCGAGGCGGCGCGCCACAGCTCGGCGCTGCTGATCGAGTCGGGGCAGAACGTGGCGGCCGGCGTCCAGGCCGTGCAGTCGCTGGAGACCGTGTTCGACAACATCGCTGAAGGAGCAGCGGCTGTCAGCGGGCGCATGTCCGTGATCGCCGGCGCCATCTCCCGCCAGAACACCGAACTGGGCGGCCTGCACGATGCGATGGGCCATCTCGACGACCTGACCCAGGGTGGCGCCGCAGCCGCCGAAGAATCAGCAGCGGCAGCCGAACAGCTGGCCGCGCAGGCCCAGCAGATCGACGCCGTGGCCCGGCAACTGGGCGCGGTGATCGGCTCCCGGTAGACGCACGCCGCTCCCTGTCGCCGGCGCCGCCCCCCTCCACGGGCGGCGTCGGCTTTTTGCCGCCCGGTGCATCCCGCAGCCCTGCTTTTCCGTATCAGGGACTTTCCCGCCGTCATAGAGTGTGGGTGCGCGGTCGCGCGCCTTGCCGCGACGGACCTGTCGACCCTTTCCCGGAGCAGCCGCCATGACGCTGACGCGACGCGATTTCATCAAGACCACCGCCCTGGCCGGCGTCACCGCGGCGGCCGCCGGTTCGGCCCTGCGGCCCGGCGCCGCCCACGCCGACTTCACGACCCTGCGCAGCAAGCGCCGGCTGAAGATCCTGATCCTCGGCGGCACGGCGTTCCTGGGCCCGGCCGTTGTCAACGAGGCCCGCGTGCGCGGCCACGAAGTCACGCTGTTCAACCGCGGCCGCACCAACGCCGACCTGTTCCCGGACATCGAGCGCTTGAAGGGCGACCGCGACGGCGACCTCGAGTCGCTCAAGGGCCGCCGGTGGGACGTCTGCCTGGACGACAGCGGCTACATCCCGCGGATGGTGAAGGACTCGGCCGAGTTGCTGGCGCCGAACGTCGGCCGGTACATCTTCATCTCGTCGATTTCGGTGTACAAGGACTTCTCCGTCAAGGGCATCAACGAGAAGTCGCCGGTCGGCACGCTGGCCGACGAGGCGATCGCCGCGGCGAAGACGCAGAAGGACATCACGGGCGAGAACTACGGCCCGCTGAAGGCGCTGTGCGAGCAGGCGGCCGAAAAGGCCTGCCCCGGCCGCACGTGCGTCATCCGCCCGGGCCTGATCGTCGGGCCGATGGACCGCAGCGACCGCTTCACCTACTGGCCGGTGCGCGTGGCCCGCGGCGGCGAGGTGCTGGCCCCCGGCACGCCGGACACCGTCACGCAGGTGATGGACGTGCGCGACCTGGCCGCCTTCGCCGTGCGGTGCATGGAGCAGAAGACGACAGGCGTGTTCAACGCGACCAGCGCCCCCGGCGAGCTGACCATGGGCGAACTGCTGGACGCCTGCAGGCGCGTCTCGGCCTCGGACGCCACGTTCACCTGGGCCGACGCCAAGTGGCTGGAAGCCAAGGAAGTTCAGGCGTGGTCCGACATGCCGGTGTGGGTGCCCCTCGATGGCGACTCGGCCGGCCACCCGTTCGTCGACGTGAGCCGCGCGCTGAAGGCGGGCCTGGTGTACCGGCCAATCAGCGAGACGGTGCGCGGGACGCTGGACTGGTGGCAGACCGAGCCGCAGGAGCGCCGTGACGCGCCGATGAAGGCGGGGATCACGGCCGAACGGGAGGCCGAGCTGCTGGCGGCGTGGCATTCCGAGCACCCGTAGCGCGCTGTCCCGGGAACGAATCGGGCCGGGACGATGGCATCGTGGACGGGGTGCCGGCGCAGGACGTCGCGAGCGGTTCGCGGTGGCTGCGTCCCGGCCCGTCTTGCGACCCTTAATACTAATGCGACGGGGAAGGCACAGTTTTCGGCTACGAAATTTGATTGGTATTTATTTAACGGCATCTGATCGCCACCCCCCTCCATCGCTGCCCGAACGCGCCATAGTCTTGTGCATCATGTTTCAAATTGGCACAGACTTGCCGAAATACAGGCTCGGAATCGCCATTTTATATGCGATAACTGCCTAGGAAATCATCGGATAGCGTGTTTGTCTAATTCCTGTGACAATTCAGCGGCTTCACTTGAATTTGCACGTGCGTGATCGCTACACTAGCTGCGGCGGAATTTTTTGTGATGCAATCGTGATTTTTGCTGGTTGCGCGGGGCCCGGCGGCCAGCGCCCGGTTCAAAACTCCGCCGATATCAAAGGGATTTGATATCACGAATCACGCACGGATGCGTAACCGGAAGTGAAGACAACATCCATCCCCTGGGAACGGCAGCATCGACGATCAACGGGACGGACTTCGCCTCCTGGGAAATCCCATCCGCACGGGTAAGGCCCAGCCTCGGCCTGCTCACCCCCCCTGCGGCCGCCAACCTCCTCACCTCGCTGTTTGGCGTCCGGGGCAACATCCCCGCCCGTCAGCCCGCAACCACCAGCAGGAGCAACACATGAAGCGCTTTTCGGCTCTCCTCCTGATGAGCCTCCTCATCAGCCTCGGTTCCGCACAGGCGGCAACCATCAACGCGACGGCCACGCCGGCCGGCTCGTACTTCCTTGAAGGCACACAGGCCATTGGCGTGGACGGCGACGCCGCCCCCGGGTTCGGGGTCGGCTCGATCAAGGCTCCGAATGCCTACTCGCGCTACATGCTCGACCCCGAGGTGGCCTTCGGCCATCCGGTCACCGTGGGCAGCCTGTCCCGCATCAGCTTCCTGACCAAGAAGGGGACCCTGCACACGGTCAGCCAGACGGATTGGTTCCTGTACATGTACACGGACCCGTTCGTGGGCGGCCATTCGAGTTGGTACGGCCACCGTATCAACGCAGAGCCCTACTTCTCACAGAATCTGGTCGAGACGGCCGGCGCCTGGAACCAGTGGACGTCCAGCTCCGGCGCCAACAACCGCCTGCGGTTCTACGATGCGTCGCCTCCGGCGAACTCTGCGGGCACCTACACCGACGGCTTCCTGTCGGACATCGCGAACAGCGCTCACTACTCCGCCCAGACCATCCTGATGATGGGCCTGTCCGTCCCCACCACCGGGGCCGCCAGCTTCAGCGGCCAGGTCGACGGCCTGATCATTGAACTCACGAGCGGCGAGATCCTGCGGGTGGACTTCGAGTCCGGCCACGCCGGCACCGTCGCCATGACCCCGGCCACCAGCGGCCCGATCAACTGCAGCCAGTCGCAGACGGTGACGGTCAACCTGACCAAGACCGCGGGCGTGGCGGACGTGTTCGGCTTCAACGCCGTGGTCCGGGCCGATGGCCCGATCACGTGGGGCCCGGTCACCAACCTGGCGGCGTTCGGTGCGTCGACCCTGTTCTTCAGCTTCGACCAGGGTGACGGCTCGTACGCCATTTCCGGGACGACCGTGGGCAGCCCGACGCATCCGATCAGTGGTGCGGGCACGACCCCGTTGTTCTCGATCCAGTACTCGCCGTCGGGCACCGGCACCGGGAACATCACCTTCGACAGCTTCACGCTGCGCGACCCCAGCAACGCGACGATCCCGTCGGTAGCCACCGGCGCGACCTTCTCGATCGACTGCGACGCGCCTGCGGCCGTGACCGGCATCAGCGCGACGACCGGCCACAACAAGATCAACGTCGCCTGGAGCCACAGCGGCAGCGATGTCAATCACTACGAAGTGTACGCCGGCCTGTGGCACGATGGTTCGCATGCCACGGCGTACCCGGAGTACGACGACATGGCCGCCGACGTGATCCCGTCGCGTCCGGCCTCCCGCGCGGCTGCCGCTGCCTCGGCCGATTGGGCCCTGGTCGCTTCGCCGGCCACCACCAGTTCGCTCCAGAGCTGGGCCGACA
>CAIOLW010000012.1 GCA_903859215.1 uncultured bacterium
ACGTCTCGAGGCAGTTCTCGGCCGGCCGGACCCGAAGGCGGTGTACAAGGATGTGAAGCACCTGCTCGAGGTGGTGGCCGGCAGTCAGTCGAAATTGACGGTGCTGAGCGATGATCACCGGGCTTATCCGCAGGCGATCAAAGGGCTTCACTGCGAAGTGACGCACCTGGTGATCTCGAGCAAGGAGCGCCGGGACGCCGACAACCCGCTGTTCCCCGTGAATCTGGCCGACATGCTGCTTCGGCACAGCAGCGCGAACCACAAGCGGGAGACGATCGCGTGGTCGAAACGTCGGCAGGCCAGCGCAGAGCGGCTGGCGGTGTTCCTGGTGTGGCGGAACTACATGAAGAGCCGCAGGGAGAAGCGGCCTCGGGGGCCGACGCCGGCCGAGGCGCGCGGCACCATCGACCATCGCGTGACGGTGGATGAGTTGCTGGGGCGGCGGTTGTTCGTCAGTCGGACCCGTCTGCCGGCCAGATGGGCGGATTATTACTGGCGGGCGGTCAGCACGCGGGCGCTTCCGCGGCAGCGGCGGCATGAGTTGAGCTACGCGGCGTAAGCGGGTGAAAGAGAGCCGGCCGCGCCCACCTGCGGTGCGGCTGGACACATTCTCGGCGGCACAACTCACAGGGAGCGCTATCAGAGCCAGTCGGCTCTTTTCATGAGATACGTAACCTGTTGCAAATCATCGCCCCTAGCGTCATCCCCGGGTGCCACCCCGCCCATCAGGAATCCGTCCCGCCCCCGCGCCTCCCACACCGCTGCGTCGGTGTAGAGCCGCGGCTTGACCTGCCACGGCGCCCCGCGCTCGGGGCAGAACGTCGTGCAGTTGCCGCACTCGTTGCACAGTTCGGCCAGCACCAGATACTGCGATCGGGACTTGAGCGGCGGCCGCACACCGGTCGGCACCGACAGGAAGGCGTTGTTCGGGCACACCGTCACGCAGTTGCCGCAGGCGGCGCAGTCGAACATCTCGAGGTCGTGGTCCACCACGCGCAGCGGGTCGTGCACGGCGGCCGCCGTGTAGCGCGCGCAACCGTCGGGCGTTGCCAGGCGCAACGCAGCGTGCGCCGTTGCGCTCAGGGCGCCGGCCGCCTGCGCCTGCCCCAGGGCGTGCGCGCGCCAACCGTCCAGGTCGCGCACCTTCGCGCCCTTCATCTGCTTGGCCAGCGCGCGCAGGCCCTGGGCCATCCGCCCGTAGCCGCCCGGCTTCAGCAGGTCGCTGCACACGGTCACCGGCAACAGGCCCAGCCCGACCATGTCGGCCACGTTGTCCTTGTCGACCCCGGCGCTGAACGCCACGGGAATGCCTGCGTCGGCGCAGCCCAGCCGCAGACGCCCGGGCAGCGCCGCTTCCAGCCGAGCCGCCAGTTCCACCGCCAGCACGTGCAGCGGCGGGCCGCTCAGGTACATGCGGTCGCCGTCCATGATGCCGCGATGGTTCTTCACGACCAGCGTGTTGGTCAGCTTCAGCCCGAACTCGCGGCCCTCGCGACGCGCGAACGTCTCGAGCCGGTCGATCATCTGCAGCGCGCGCTCCCACTGCAGGTCGCCGGCGAACGCCTCGCCGTCCAGCGGCACGTGCGTATAGCCCAGCCGGTCGTGCAGGATGGCCGCCACGGTGCCTTGTCCCAGCAGCGTCGGGTTCAGCTTCACCGTCACGTCCAGGCCGTGGCGCGTCATCAGGTGCTCGACGATGCCCTCGATCTCGTCGGGCGGGCAGCCGTGGAACGTGCTGAGCGTCGCCGTACGCACGATGACGGGATCGAGTTCCACATCCCTCAGGTGCGCGAACGGGCCGCCCACCTGCGCGCGCAGCGCGTCGAGCCGCGGCCCGGCCTGCCTGAGGCCGTCGATGAGCGCGGCCATCCGCTCGTGGCGGATGCCGGCCAGGTCGTAGCCGACCGACAGTTCGAAGGCGTGGTCGCCGGGCTCGCCGATCGCGCCGCGCAGCGGATCCCACTGCCTGAGCACGGCCAGCAGCAGCCAGCTCTTCACGTACTCGTCCAGGGACTGCTCCAGGTTCAGCTCCTGGCTCCACTCGACGTTGTAGCCCTCGTGCTCCATGTCGATGCACGGGCGCGGGATGTCGAGTTCGTCGAGGATCTGCACCGTCTTGAGTTCGAACGTGCGCGCGCCGGCCAGCCAGCCCAGCGCCAGGTTCTGCGCCATCTGCGTGTGCGGGCCCGCGGCCGGGCCCACCGGCGTGGCCACGCGCCGGCCGCCGATCACCGCCGACAGGTCGACATCGGGATCGGCCTGCCAGAAGCGGCGCCCCGCCAGGCTGAAGATCGACTTCTCCTGCGCCCATTCCTGCGCGATGCGCGCCAGCAGGCGCTCCAGCGGCCACGGGTGAAGGGGCTCGATGCGCGTGCTCATGGCGTCTCCCGGAAATGGCCGCCCCGCGGCAGCGCGTACAGCGCCGCCAGTTCGGACAGCGACTCGATCAGGTGGTCGGGCTGCAGGGCCCGCAGCTCCTCGCGCGGGTTCAGGCCCCACGCGCAGCCGACGGCCACCGCGCCGAGGGCGCGCGCGGCCAGGATGTCGTTCGAGCTGTCGCCGACGACGACGACGTCCCGCGGCGCCACGTCCAGCCCCTCGAGGCACGCGCGCAGGTGCGCCGCGTCGGGCTTGCGGGCGGGCGCTTCGTCGCCGCCCACCACGCGCCGGATGTAGCCGTCCAGCCCCAGCCCCGCCAGGATCGCGCGGCTGAAATCCCCCGGCTTGTTCGTGGCGACCATCATCGGCACCTCGCCCAGCGCGCGCAGCGTGGCGGGGACGCCCTCAAAGGCCCGCGTGTGGTCGAGCAGGTGGCGGCCGTAGTGCTCGACGTAGGCGGCGTGGGCCGGCGCCAATTGCGGATCGTCGACGGCGAGCACGACCGACGCGCCGCCGGGCGCCGCGCCGTGCCCCAGCGCGCGCCGCAGCAGCAGCATGACGCCGTCGCCGACGTAGCCGCAGAGCAGGCCCTCGTCCAGGGGCGGCAGGCCCACGGCGGCCCGCGCGACGTTGGTCGCCGCCGCGATGTCGCGGCGCGAGTCGACCAGCGTCCCGTCCAGGTCGAAAATGAACGCCCCGACAGGGCGTCTCGCGTGTTCCGTTCGTTCCATGTTCCCGCCCCGGGCAGCCGACACAGCCGCCACAGGGCCAGCATATCGCCCGGCCCCGGCCGGGGCAAGGCCGCACGGGCCAGATGGTCCGCCCCTTGCAGGGATCCGCCACAGAGGTTGATCCGGCGCGGCGGCGCCCCTAGAATGACCGCTGCCGCGCGGGCGGCGACCCGGCTGCCACGGATGGGCGGCCGTCACGGGAATGCCTGGAAGGATGTGGCCTGCATGAAGACCGATTCCGCCGAGAGGAAACCGACCCTCCGCCGCCGCCGTCGCGCCGGCCCGGGCGGCAAGGGCGGCATGTCCCGCATCCTGTGGCTGGTCGCGCTGCTGTGCGTGGCCGGCGCCGTGGCCCTGTTCCGCACCGGCGGCAGCAGCCGCATGCCCACCGGGCTGGGCGAGAAGCGCACCGTGGTGACTGCGCCCGAGGCGGGCGGCGCGCCCGAGTCCGGCGAGGTCGATATCGCCTCGCAGACCCCCAAACTGACGCCGGAGAAGCAGGTCGCCGGCAGCGACCTCGGCCACGCCGACAAGGCGCCGCTCGAGGTCGCGACGGACCAGCCCCTGGTCGAGACCGGCACGCCTGACCGGTCCGTGCCCCCCGCCACGACCGGCGGGACCAAACCGGCCACCGGCGAACCCGCGCCGGCGCCCGTCGACAACCCCACGCCGATCAAACCCGATCCCATGCCGGCGACGCCCGCGGCAACCGCTCCCGCCGTCAACATGACCCCGCAGGCCCAGGGCCCGTTCCTGGTCCAGGCCGCCTCGCTGGGCGACCAGGAAAAAGCCCAGGGCGAGGCCGACCGCCTGCACAAGCTGGGCTGGGACGCCGCCGTCCGCGGCGCCGGCAAGGCCGGCGGCGGCCTGACCTATCGCGTGCAGATCGGGTATTTCGCCACGCGCGAGGATGCGCAGGCATTCATCGACCAGAACAAGGCGAAGCTGCCCGGGGCCATCCCGGCCCACCGCTGACCCGCAACCGAAACGGAAGCGCATGACCCGCGCCGCCATCACCGGCACCGGCTTCTGGGTGCCCGAGCGCGTCGTGACCAACGACGACCTCGCCGCCATCATGGACACATCCGACGAGTGGATCACCGAGCGCAGCGGCATCCGCGAACGCCGCTGGCTCGAACGCGATGCCGACGGCCGCACGCTCATCCCCGGCGCCGAGATGGGCGCCCGCGCCGCGCGCGAAGCCATCGCCGATGCCGGCATCGACAAGGACACCATCGACCAGGTCATCTACGCGACGCTGAACCCGGACGTGTTCTTCCCGGGCAACGGCGTGTTCATCGAGCACCTGCTCGAGTTGAACACCGCGGGCGCGATGGACATCCGCAACCAGTGCACGGGCTTCGTGTACGGGCTGGCGGCGGCCGACGGCTTCATCCAGTCGGGCCTGGCGCGCACGGTGCTGGTGATCGGCGGGGAGATCCAGTCGACGGCGCTCGATTTGACCGACCGCGGCCGCGACATGGCGGTGCTGTTCGCCGACGGCGCCGGCGCCGCCATCGTGCAGGCCACCGACGAGGACCGCGGCATCCTGGCCAGCGTGCTGCACAGCCAGGGCCGCTACGCGCGCGAACTGTTCGCCGAGGCGCCCGTCGCCACCGTGACCGGCCGCATGACGGCCGCCATGATCGCCGAAGGCCGCCACTACCCGCACATGAACGGCAAGATGGTGTTCCAGCACGCCACGCGGCGCTTCGGCGAGGCGATCGACGAGGTGCTGAAGAAGGGCGGCGTCACGATCGACGACGTCGCGCTGCTGATCCCCCACCAGGCGAACCAACGCATCACCGACGCGGTGACCGCGCGCCTGGGCCTGCCTGTCGAACGCGTGTTCAGCAACATCGCGCGCTACGGCAACACGACCGCCGCCTCGATCCCCATCGCGCTGGCCGAGGCCGTGCGCGCCGGGCGCGTGAAGCGCGGCGACCTCATCGTCACGGTCGCGTTCGGCTCGGGGTTCACCTGGGGGGCGAACCTGATCCGCTGGTAGGCGGGTTATCCCGCCATCTTCACCAGCGCCCGCCGCAGCTTCGGGTGCGCATCGAACAAAGCCACGAAGCCGCTCTCGCGCGCACCGCCCTTGGCGTCGATGACGGCCGCCAGCGCCTTCTTGTCGGCCTTCGACCAGCCGTCCAGGCCCGGCAGCAGCAGCACCAGCGGCGCCCACCGCTCCCACGCCAGCTTCACGCCCGCCTGCCGCGAACCCGGCCCCCGCAGGCCCAGCCGCGCCCGCGCCTCGCGCGCGCACTCGGGCCCGGCCAGGTGCCGCTGCGAGCCGAAGCGCTTCGCCAGGGAGTCGGTCACCTTCAGGCCGACCTCGGCCAGCGCCAGCCGCCCGATGATGTCCTCGCGCGGGCCCACCATGTCATAGTAGACGTTGCCCCCGACCAGTTCCTTGAGCACCGCCGGTTTCGTGCGGTGGCTCGGCCGCCGCTTCATGGTCGCCAGCTCGCGCCGCATCAGCCGCAGGATCGCCTTGTCGCGCGAACGGAACCCCAGCTTCTGGTAGAACCACCAGGCGCCGGTGCGCAGCCCCTCGTCGTTGCCGTCGCCGCCCAGCTGGTACGGGTAGACGGTGACGGTGTCGGCCGCGAACACGCCCATCAACGCCGCCAGCAGGCGCGCATAGAGATGCCCGGCCTCGGCGCCGCGGAACGATTCGAAGAGGTTGAACGCCACCTCGATCGTCCCGTACAGCGAACTGACCACGCCGTAGCCCACGGGCACGCCGCTGCGCAGGATCAGGTAGCCGTAGACGGCCTCGAACATCAGCCGGCGCTCGGGCACCACGCCGATCAGCGCGAACACGAGCCCGTCGCCGTCGTCGACCAGCGAGACGTCGCGCGGGTCGGCCCAGGCGAAGGCGTCGAGGTCGCGGCCGCGGGTGATCATCGCCTCGCGCGCAAGGTCGACCAGCTTGCGGCCGGCGGCGGGCCCGACGCGCGTGATGGACTGCGGCCACGCCGCCAACTCGGTCTCGAGATCCGGCCGCCG
>CAIOLW010000013.1 GCA_903859215.1 uncultured bacterium
AGAAGCGCGAGGTGCTCGTATGAGCCACGGAATCCCCGAGCCGATCCGGCCCCGCACCATCCTCGTCGTCGACGATGACTTCGACCTGCTGGAACAGGTTGTCTGCATCCTCGAGGCGGACGGCCACACCGTGGTCAAGGCGCACGGCCAGGTGGAAGGCGAAGAGGCCCTGCTGTCCTGTCTGCCGGACCTGGCGGTCCTCGATCTCATGATGGAGAACATGGACTCGGGCTTCGTGCTCTGCCACCAGATCAAGCGGCTCTTCCCGGAGACACCGGTGATCCTGCTCACGGCCGTCAAGTCGGCCACGGGCCTGGATTTCGCAGCCCGCTCCGCGGAGGCGGCCAGCTGGACCCAGGCCGACGTGATCCTGGACAAGCCGGTCCGTCCCGAGCAGCTGCGGGCCGCCGTCCAGCGGCTCCTGAACTAGGGCGCCTGCAACCTGAACGCCGGAAGTGAGCCGTGAAACAACCGACGCTCGAGCCGCTCATCTGCACGATCAAGGAACGCTGCCGCGTGTGCTACACGTGCGTGCGCGAGTGCCCGGCCAAGGCCATCCGCATCACGTCCGGCCAGGCCGCGGTGATCGTCGAGCGCTGCATCGGTTGCGGCAACTGCGTCGCCGTTTGCAGCCAGAAGGCCAAGCACGTGCGCAGCACGACGGGCGACGTGGCCGCCCTGCTGGCCGGGCCGCACCCGGTGGCCGCCTGCGTGGCCCCCAGCTTCCCGGCCGAGTTCCCCGAGATGTCGCCCGGGCGCCTGGTGGGCCTGTTGCGCGCACTGGGGTTCGCCCGGGTCAACGAGGTCAGCTTCGGCGCCGACCTGGTGGCCGACCGCTACCGCCGGCTGTTCGACGGGGATCCCGACGGCCGCTACATCGCCTCGACGTGCCCGGCCATGGTCGCCTACGTCGAGCGTTACCACCCCGACGCGGTGCCGGCGCTGGCGCCCATCGTCTCGCCGATGGTGGCGACGGCGCGCGTGCTGCGCCGGGTGCACGGCGACGACCTGCGCATCGTCTTCATCGGACCCTGCATCGCCAAGAAGGCCGAGGCCGACTCGCGGGCGATGGCCGGCGAGATCGACGCGGCGCTGACCTTCGCCGAGATCAGGCAGATGTTCGCGGATGCCGGACTGGACCCGGCCGCGGTGGAGCCGACCGACTTCGACCCGCCGCGCGGCGGCCTGGGCGCGCTGTTCCCCATCAGCCGCGGGCTGCTGCAGGCGGCGCGCATCCAGGAGGACCTGGTCGACGGCGACATCGTGGTGGCCGACGGCCGCCGCAACTTCGTCGAGGCCATCTGCGAATTCGAGTCGGGCGACATGCAGGCGCGCCTGCTGGAGGTGCTGTGCTGCAAGGGCTGCATCGTGGGCCCGGGCATGACGTCCGAGGCGCCGCTGTTCAAGCGGCGCGAGCAGGTCAGCCGCTACGTGCGCGAGCGGTGGGACACGCTGAACGAAGGTGCGGTCCGCGCCGAGGTGGACCATTTCGCCGACCTCCAGCTGGGACGGACCTTCCAGGCGGACGACCAGCGTTTTGCAGCGCCGTCGCGTGTCGAGATGGCCGACATCCTGCGGCGGATGGGCAAGGAGTCGCGGCAGGACGAGCTCGACTGCGGCGCCTGCGGGTACGACACCTGCCTGGCGCACGCCATCGCCATCGACAAGGGCCTGGCCGAGAGCGAGATGTGCCTGCCCTACACCATCGACCAGCTGAAGCGGACCGTCGGCGAGCTGGCCGTCTCGAACACGCAACTGGCCACCGCGCAGGAGGCGCTGATGCACTCCGAGCGCCTGGCCAGCATGGGCCAGCTGGCGGCCGGCATCGCGCACGAGGTGAACAACCCGCTGGGCGTGGTGCTGATGTACACGCACCTCTTGCTGGACGAGCACGGCGCCACCGGCATTCCCGGCGACGACCGCCTGCGCGAGGACCTCTCGGTGATCGTCGAGCAGACCGACCGCTGCAAGAAGATCGTCGCGGGCCTGCTCAACTTCGCGCGCCAGAACAAGGTGGCCCTGGCCCCGACCGACGTGCGCAGGCTGGTCGACCTGAGCCTGCGCGTGCTGGTGCCGGCCCCGGACATCGCGGTGCACGCGATCCACGACGGCGCCGACCCCGTGGCCGAACTGGACGGCGACCAGATCACGCAGGTGCTGACCAATCTTGTCGAGAACGCCTATGCGGCGATGCCGACGGGCGGCACGCTCACCGTGCGCACGAGCGGCGACGACGCAAACGTCACCATTGCCGTGACGGACACGGGAGGCGGCATCCCCCGCGAAAACCTGGGCAAGGTTTTCGAACCCTTCTTCACCACGAAGCAGATCGGCAAGGGCACCGGCCTGGGCCTGGCCGTCAGCTACGGGATCATCAAGATGCACCGCGGCGACCTGGTCGTTGCCTCGAACGCCGATCCCGAGGCGGGACCGACGGGCACGACCTTCACGATCACCATCCCGCGGAAGGGACAGCAGGAATGACCGACTGCGCGACGGAGAAAACGGGCGCGATGGACGTGCTCAGGATCCTGATCGTCGATGACGAGGCCGGCATGCGGGCCGCGGTCACCCGCGCGCTCGACGGCTTCTCCTTCACGATCCCCGACCTCGAGGCCGAGGTCCGCTTCACGGTCGAGCAGGCCGGCAGCGGCGAGGAAGCGCTCTTGATGATCGCGGCCGCCGCCCCCGACCTGCTGCTGCTCGACCACAAGCTGCCGGGCATGTCGGGGCTGGACGTGCTGGCGGCCCTGGCTGAACTGCCGGCCGACAAGCCCGCCGACCTGCTGACGGTGATGATCACCGCGTACGCGTCGCTGGAAACCGCCGTGGTCGCCACCAAGCGCGGCGCCTACGACTTCCTGGCCAAGCCGTTCACGCCCGACGAACTGCGCACCACCGTGCGCAAGGCCACCAAGCACCTGCTGCTGCAGCGCCAGGCGCGCCGGCTGGCCCTGGAGAAGCGCCAGATCCGCTTCCAGTTCATCTCCGTGCTGGTGCACGAACTGAAGGCGCCGCTGGCTGCCATCGAAGGCTACCTGAACCTGATGGAGGACCACGCGCTGGGCGACGAACTGGCGGCCTATGCAGGGCCGGTGAACCGCTCGCAGTTGCGGGTCGAGGGCATGCGCAAGCTGATCATGGACCTGCTCGACCTGACGCGCCTGGAATCGGGCCAGAAGCAGCGCGACCTCGTGGACGTGGACGTCGCGCTCATGGCCCGCAAGGCCATCGAGACGGTTGCCGCCGAGGCCGCCGCCCGCGACATCACCATCGACCTGCGGGACGCCGGCTCCGTCACGATGAACGCCGACCCGGGCGAGGTCGAGATCGTGCTGAACAACCTCGTGACCAACGCCGTGAAGTACAACCGCGACGGCGGCAGCGTCACCGTGACGCTGGCTGCGGACGACGAGCGCGTGACCATCACCGTGGCCGACACGGGCATCGGCCTGGCGCCCGAAGAGGCGGCGCGGCTGTTCGGCGAGTTCGTGCGCATCAAGAACGACAAGACGCGCAACATCCTGGGCAGCGGCCTGGGGCTGTCGATCGTCAAGCGGCTGGCGCAGGTGTACGGCGGCGACGTCGGTTTGGTCAGCGAGCCCGACGTGGGCACCACGTTCACGGTGACCCTCGGGCGCGCGGGCGTGGCGCTGGAAGCGGCGGTGCTGCCGTGATCGAGCGCGCGGAGATCCTGCACTGGCTGCACGAGGACGACCCGGAGCGCCTGGCCGGGCTCTGGCGCCGCGCCGACGACATGCGTCGCCGGGTCATGGGCGACGAGGTGCAACTGCGCGGCCTGATCGAGGTCTCCAACCACTGCGTGCGGCGCTGCGCGTACTGCGGCATCCGCGCCGGCTCGCCCGTGACGCGCTACCGGATGTCGCCGCTGGAGATCTTCGAGTGCGCGCTGCAGGCAACCGCGCTGGGCTACGGGACCGTGGTGTTGCAGGCGGGCGAGGACCCCGGCCTGGACGCGGAGACCGTCTCCGAGACGATCCGCGCAATCCGCAAGCGCACGCCGCTGGCGATCACGCTCAGCTTGGGCGAGCGCGACGACAAGGAACTGGCCGCCTGGCGCCAGGACGGCGCCGACCGCTACCTGCTGCGCTTCGAGACGTCCAACCGCGCGCTGTACGACCGCATCCATCCCGCGCGCGGCCTCGAGACCTCGGACCGCATCGCGCTGCTGGGCCGCCTGCGCGCGCTGGGCTACGAGACCGGCGGCGGCGTGATGGTCGGCCTGCCGGGCCAGACCCTGGACGACCTGGCCGACGACGTGGAGATGTTCGCGCGCCTGGACCTCGACATGATCGGCGTGGGCCCCTACCTGCCGCACCCGGCCACGCCGCTGGCGGCCGAGGCGCGCCCGGACTGGGACAGCGAATTGATGACGTACCGCATGGTCGCGCTGGCGCGCCTGGCCTGCCCGGGCGCGAACATCCCGGGAACGACGGCGCTGGCCACGGTCAACCGCACGGATGGGCGCGAACTGGCGCTGGCGCGCGGCGCCAACGTCCTGATGCCCAACCTGACGCCCACGCGCTACCGCGAGCACTACGAGATCTACCCGGACAAGGCCTGCCTGCGCGAGACCGCCACCGTGTGCGACGGCTGCCTGCGCGGCCGGCTGCAGGCAATCGGCCGCACGGTCGGCGAGGGCCGCGGCGACGCCCGGCGCGAGGCGAGGAACGAACCGTGACCAGGCTGCCCGAGCTGACCCCGGGCCGCGGCGCCGTCGACTTCATCGACGACGCCGCCCTGCGCGACCTGCTCTCGACCGGCATCGCCGACGCGGCCCAGGTGCGCGAGGTGCTCGCAAAGAGCCTCGAACTGGCGCCGCTGACCGTCGCCGAGACGGCCGTCCTGCTGCGCGCCGGCGATCCCGAGCTGGTCGAGGAGATCCACGAGACCGCCCGCGCGCTGAAGCGCCGCGTCTACGGCGACCGCATCGTCCTGTTCGCCCCCCTCTACGTCGGCAACGACTGCGTGAACGACTGCGCGTACTGCGGCTTCCGGCGCTCGAACCCGGACATCGTGCGACGCACCCTGGACGACGGGGAAGTGCGCGCCCAGGTGTTGGCCCTCGAGGCGGCCGGCCACAAGCGGCTGGTCGTCGTCTTCGGCGAACACCCGCGCTACGACGCGGACGCGATCGCCGCCACCGTGCGCGAGGTGTACGCGACCCGCAGCGGCACGGGCGAGATCCGCCGCGTCAACGTGAATGCCGCGCCGCTCGACGACGCCGGCTACCGCACCGTCAAGTCAGCCGGCATCGGCACCTACCAGATCTTCCACGAGACGTACGACCACGCCGCCTACGCGCGCATGCACCCGCGCGGCACCCGCAAGGCCGACTACCTGTGGCGACTGGACGGGCCCGGCCGCGCCATCGACGCCGGCTGCGACGACGTGGGCCTGGGCGTGCTGTTCGGCCTGGCCGACTGGCGCTTCGACACGCTCGGCCTGGTCGCGCACGCGCGGCACCTGCAGGAGCGCCACGGCGTGGGCCCGCACACGCTCAGCTTCCCGCGCCTGCGGCCGGCGCAGGGCGTCGACTTCGGCGGCATGCACCCGGTCGGCGACGCCGAGCTGATGCGCGTCATCGCGGTGCTGCGCGTGGCCGTGCCCTACACGGGCCTGATCCTGACCGCGCGCGAGACGGCCGCGGTGCGCCGCGCCGCGCTCGACTTCGGCGTCTCGCAGATCGACGGCGGCAGCCGCCTCGAGCTGGGCGGCTACACCGAGGCGCCGACGGCGCAGGCCATCGAGCGCGAGCAGTTCACCCTCGGCGACACGCGCCCGCTGGACGACGTGGCGCGCGAGCTGCTCGAGACGGGCCACCTCCCCAGCTTCTGCACGGCCTGCTACCGCATGGGCCGCACGGGCGAGGTGTTCATGGAGTACGCGATCCCCGGCTTCATCGAGAAGTTCTGCTCACCCAACGCGCTGACCTCGCTGATGGAGTACCTGGTCGACCACGCCGCGCCGGCCACGCGCGCGGCGGGCCTGGCGCGCGTCGAGCAGGAGCTGGCGAAGCTGGACGACGGACCACGGAAGATCGAACTGGTCGAGCGCCTGCGACGGATTCGCGAGGACGGCGTACGGGACCTGTACAACTGACGCCCCACGGCGACCGACCCGAGGATGGGATGATGAAGGCTGCCCCCCGCTCGCTGCGACTGCACATCGGCATCTTCGGGCGCCGCAACGTCGGCAAGTCGTCGCTGCTGAACGCGCTGACGCGCCAGGGCGTGTCCATCGTGTCGGAGACCGCCGGCACGACCACCGACCCGGTCGAGAAGCCGATGGAGATGCTGCCCCTGGGCCCGGTCGTGTTCATCGACACCGCGGGCCTGGACGACAGCGGCGCCCTGGGCGAGCAGCGCATGGCAAAGACGCGCATCGTCCTGGACCGCACCGACGTGGCCCTGCTGGTGGCCGAGGGCGGCGGCTGGGCGGACTTCGAGGACGACCTGCTGGCCGAGCTGCGCGGCCGCGCGGTCCCGGCCATCGTCGTCTTCAACAAGAGCGACCTCGGCGAGCCGGCCGCGGGCCTGCGGGCCCGCCTCGAGACGGCGGGCGTCCCCTGGGTGAGCGCCCGCGCGCGCGACGGCGTCGGCGTCCCGGAAGTGCGCGAGGCCCTGGTCGCGGTGGTGCCCGACGACCTGCTGAATGCGCCCCCCATCCTGGCCGACCTGGTGCCGCCCGGCGAGCTGGCCGTGCTGGTCGTGCCCATCGACAAGGAAGCCCCCAAGGGGCGGATCATCCTGCCGCAGGTGCAGGCCATCCGCGACCTGCTCGACCACGACGCCGGCTGCCTCGTCGTCAAGGAGAACGGCCTGGCCGGGGCGCTGGCCCGCCTGAAGACCCCGCCGGCGCTGGTCGTGACCGACTCGCAGGCGTTCGCCGCGGTGGCCGCCGCCACGCCGCCCGCCGTGCCGATGACGTCGTTCTCCATCCTCTTTTCGCGCTACAAGGGCGATCTCGTCGAGTTCGCGCGGGGTGCGGCCACGATCGCCGCCCTGCGACCCGGCGACCGCGTCCTGGTGGCCGAAGCCTGCTCGCACCACCCCATCTCGGGCGACATCGGGCGCGAGAAGATCCCGGCGTGGCTGAACGGTCGGGTGGGCGGCCCGCTCGCGTTCACCACCGTCCAGGGGCACGATTTCCCGGCCGACCTGTCGTCCTTCCGGCTGGTGGTGCACTGCGGCTCGTGCATGATCACCCGGCGGGAGATGCTGACCCGGATCCTGCGCTGCCGGGAAGCCGGCGTGCCGGTGACGAACTACGGCATGGCGATCGCCTGGTCGCTGGGCGTCTTCGAGCGCGCGCTGGCGCCGTTCCCGGACGCACTCGCGGCGGCCTCAGTGACGTCCAGTTGACGTCCAGTTGACGCCATCCATACTTGACTGTTTCCGTCCGCCAATGCCATGGTCACCGCAGCCCGGGCTGAGCAGCGTCGATGACGCCCTCCATCGATGGCGCAGGTTGCGGTTTCCCGCGCCAGATGGCTTTTTTGAAGGGCACCGGCCGATCGCGGAACACCAAGCGGGGAGAACAGGAAATGGAAAAGCCGACCAGCAAGCCCGGTTGTCCGAACTTCTCTTCCGGCCCCTGCGCCAAGCGCCCCGGCTGGACCGTCGACGCGCTGAAGGGTGCGCTCGTCGGTCGCTCGCATCGCTCGAAGGAAGGCAAGGCGCGCCTGCAGGAATGCTCCGACCGCATGAAGAAGCTGCTCGCACTGCCCGAAGGTTATCGCATCGGCATCGTCGCCGGCTCGGACACCGGCGCGGTCGAACTCGCGATGTGGACGCTGCTCGGCCCGCGCCCCGTCGACATCTTCGGCTGGGAGTCGTTCGGCAAGGGCTGGATGACGGACGCCGTCAAGTACCTGAAGCTGCCGCAGGTGAACGAGTACAAGGCCGACTACGGTAAGCTGCCCGACCTGTCGAAGGCCGACCGCACGCACGACATCATCTTCACGATGAACGGCACCACCTCGGGCGTGAAGGTGCCGAACCTGGACTGGATCGCCGCCGACCGCGAGGGCCTGGCCATCTGCGATGCCACCTCGGGCGTGTTCGCGATGCCGATGGACTTCACGAAGCTCGACGTCGTCACCTTCTCGTGGCAGAAGGTGCTGGGCGGCGAGGCGGCGCACGGCGTCATCATCCTGTCGCCCCGCGCCGTGGCCCGCATGGAAGAGAACGAGCCGAAGGTACCCTGGCCGCTGCCCAAGACCTTCCGCCTGCACGCCGAGGGCAAGCTGAAGCCGGGCGAACTCGAGTACAACACGGTCAACACGCCGTCGATGCTGTGCGTCGAGGACGCGATCGACGCCCTGAAGTGGGCCGAGTCGGTCGGCGGCCTGCCGGGCCTCTACAAGCGCTCGAACGCCAACCTGGCCGAGTTCGAGAAGTGGGTCGCGGCTTCGAACTGGATCGGCTTCCTGGCCGAGTCGAAGGAGATCCGTTCGAACACGTCGGTGTGCTTCAAGATCAGGAGCGACTGGTTCCTCAAGCTGTCCGACGAGGACAAGACGGCCGCCGCCAAGAAGATCACCGGCCTGCTGGACAAGGAAGGCGTGGCCCACGACATCAACTCGTACGGCAAGGCGCCCGTGGGCATCCGCGTGTGGTGCGGCGCCACGGTCGAGTCGTCCGACATCGCGGCCCTGACGCAGTGGCTCGACTGGGCGCACGCGACGGTGGCCGAGGGATACAACAAGTAGCTTACCAGCCCCAGGAGGCGACGGGATGAAGAAGGTGCTGATCGCCGACAAGGCGGACAAGCTGTGCGAAACGATCCTGCGTGACAGGGGCTTGGAACCTGTCGTGAAGACCGGCATGACGCCGGCCGAGTTGAAGGCCTGCATCGCCGAGTACGACGCGATCATCGTGCGCTCGGCCACGACGCTGACCCGCGAGCTGGTCGAGGCGGCCGTGAACCTGAAAGCCGTCGCGCGCGCCGGCTCGGGCGTCGACAACATCGACGTGCCCGCCTGCTCCGAGAAGGGCGTCATCGTGATGAACACGCCGTTCGGCAACACCGTGTCGACGGGCGAGCACGCCGTCGCCATGATGATGGCCATGGCGCGGCACATCCCCCAGGCCAATGCCTCGACGCACGCCGGCAAGTGGGAGAAGAAGAAGTTCGAGGGCGTGGAGATCACCGGCAAGACGCTGGGCGTCATCGGCTGCGGCAACATCGGCGCCGTGGTGGCCGAGCGCGGGCTGGGCCTGAAGATGAACGTCGTCGCCTTCGACCCGGTGTTGACGCCCGAGCGCGCGAAGGAACTGGGCGTCAAGCTGGTCTCGCTGGACGAACTCTACGCCGCCGCCGACTTCATCACCTACCACGTGGCGATGAACCCGGCCACCAAGGGCATGCTCAACGCCGAGGCCATCGGCAGGATGAAGAAGGGCGTGCGCATCATCAACTGCGCGCGCGGCGGCATCATGGTCGAGGCCGACGTCAAGGCCGCCCTCGACAGCGGCCACATCGCGGGCCTGGCCTGCGACGTGTACGTGACCGAACCCGCGACCGAGCACATGTTCTTCGGC
>CAIOLW010000014.1 GCA_903859215.1 uncultured bacterium
ATGGAGGATGAAGATCTCCGGGATTACGCCCGGACCCTGGAAAAGGGGATCTTCATGGCTTCTCCGGCCTTTGACGGGGCCTCGGAAGATGAGATCAAGGAGTCGCTGAAGGAAGCCGGGCTGCCCCTCACGGGCCAGACGACCCTCTGCGACGGTCGGACGGGGGAGGCTTTTACCCTGAAGGTCACCGTGGGGATCATCTACATGATGAAGCTCCACCATCTCGTCGATGACAAGATCCATGCCCGTTCGGTGGGACCCTACTCCCTGATCACCCAGCAGCCGCTGGGCGGCAAAGCCCAATTCGGCGGGCAGCGCCTGGGGGAGATGGAGGTCTGGGCGCTGGAGGCCTATGGTGCGGCCTTCGCATTGCAGGAGTTCCTGACGGTGAAGTCCGACGATGTTCTCGGGCGCACGCGCATGTACGAGACGATCGTCAAGGGGGGACACAATCTCGAAGCGGGGGTCCCCGAATCCTTCAACGTCCTGGTCAAAGAGCTGCAGAGCCTTTGCCTGGACATGGAGCTTCTCGAAAAAGAGGAAGCTTAAGCGAGGTTGCGCATTGGAAGATCTTTTTAGTTTCTTTGAAAAACCCAAGTATCCATTGGCGTTCAATGCCGTGCGGATCTCCTTGGCCTCACCGGAGAAGATACGGGCTTGGTCCTACGGTGAAGTGAAAAAGCCGGAGACGATCAACTACCGTACCTTCAAGCCGGAACGGGACGGGTTGTTCTGCGCAAAGATCTTCGGCCCCACGAAAGATTACGAGTGCAACTGCGGCAAGTACAAGCGGATGAAACACCGGGGGGTGGTTTGCGAGAAGTGCGGCGTCGAGGTCATCCAGTCCAAGGTGCGCCGCGAGCGCCTCGCGCACATCAACCTGGCGACCCCGGTTGCGCACATCTGGTTCTTGAAGAGCCTGCCGTCGCGCATTGGCCACTTGCTCGGCATGACCTTGAAGGACTTGGAGTACGTCCTGTACTGCGCCAAGTATGTCTGCCTGGGCGCCCTCAAGCTCCAGCTCGAGCGCGGCAAGTCCGGCATCCACGTGTTCTACGTCCCGCGCGAGCGCCGCGCCGACCTGCTCGGCGAGCTCGAGTCCATGCAGGACGGCGCCGAGATGGGCAAGCTCGTCTCGCGCTACTCCCGTGACATCACGCGCGGAACGCTGATCAACGAAGAGGACTACTACGACGTCCAGGGCGGCATGGTCATCGAGCGCGTCTCGAAGGACCTCAACGTCACCTGGCTGCCCGACGTGGGCCCCCTGGTCCCCGGACGTATCCTGTCGACCGAGGATCACGAGTACGTCATCGACGCGCTGGGCGAGACGGCGGTCGACGCTGTGCCGGCCACCGACTACCTCAAGCTCGAGATGGGCGGCGAGGCGATCCTCGAACTGCTGACCTACCTGGACCCGGCGCGCATCGCACCGGACAAGCCGCGCTGGCCGGGCGACGGCATCGACGTCGAGACCCTCGATGACCTCTCCAAGCGTCTGCGCGGCGAGATCCAGAGCTGGGAGGAGAAGCTCGACGCCACCTCCAAGCTGACCGGCGAAGCCAAGATCAAGAAGACCGGCAAGCGTCTGAAGATCGTCGAAGCGCTGCGTTCCTCGGGCAACAAGCCGCAGTGGATGGTCCTGACGACGATCCCGGTGTTGCCGCCGGATCTGCGTCCGCTCGTTCCGCTGGATGGCGGTCGTTTCGCGACGTCGGATCTGAACGATCTGTACCGCCGCGTCATCAACCGCAACAACCGTCTGAAGCGTCTGCTTGAACTCGCCGCGCCCGAAATCATCGTGCGTAACGAGAAGCGCATGCTGCAGGAAGCGGTCGACGCGCTGTTTGACAACGGTCGTCGCGGCAAGGTCATCACGGGTCCGAACAAGCGCCCGCTGAAGTCGCTGTCGGACATGCTGAAGGGCAAGCAGGGTCGCTTCCGCCAGAACCTGCTGGGCAAGCGCGTCGATTACTCCGGCCGCTCGGTCATCGTCGTCGGCCCGGAGCTGAAGCTGCACCAGTGCGGCCTGCCGAAGAAGATGGCGCTCGAGCTGTTCAAGCCGTTCATCTATTCGAAGCTGGAGAAGTACGGCCACGCCACCACCATCAA
>CAIOLW010000015.1 GCA_903859215.1 uncultured bacterium
CCGCTCGCGCGGAACCGGCGCAGCGGCCGGCCGAGCTGGCGGACTGGTGGAGGGGGCAGGCGCCTTCGCTCTTCAAGCCGGGCGGCGACCAGGGCGAGGGCGACCGCGGGTTCGATTTCGACCGCGATGCCGAGGGTATGCAGACGAGCGGCGTGGCCCGGGTGGGCGACTACAGCCTGAACACCTGGGAGTGGAACTACGCGCCGTGGATGCAGGGGTTCGAGAACCGCCTGATGGCGAACTGGAAGGCGCCCGAGGCGTTCCGGCTGGGCCTGATCTGGGGAAAGACCGTGCTGAAGGTGGTCGTCGAGAAGGACGGGACGATCAGCGCGGCGGAGATCCTCGAGACCGACGGCCACGAGTCGCTGCACCTGGCGTCGCGGGCCGCCCTCGTTGCGTCGTCGCCGCTCATGCCGCTGCCCTCGCACTTCCCCTTGGCGCAGCTTGAGATACACTTGACGATGGTTTATCCTAAGCTGTCGCGGTAGCGACGGCTGGAAAGGTCAACATGGTTCTGTGGCATTGGATCGTGGCCGGCCGGGTGATGATGTACCCGATCGCCGTCGCCTCGCTCATCGGTCTGGCCGTGATCATCGAGCGGTTGATCGTGCTCCGGCGGTCGCGCATCATCGTGCCCGAGTTGGCCGCCACGGTCGACATGCTGAGCACGCCCCGCGACCTGTCGGCCGCCTATGCGCTCTGCCAGAGCCGGCCGGGGCCCCTGGCCAACATCCTGCGGGTCGGGCTCGACCACGCAGAGAGCGACTGGACCGTCATCCGCGACGTGCTGCAGGAAACGGGGCGCCGCGAGGCGACGCTGCTGACGCGCCGCCTGGGCGTGCTCGACACGGTCGCCGCGATCTCGCCCCTGATGGGGCTGCTGGGCACCGTGCTGGGCATGATCCGGATCTTCGCCGCCGTCTCCTCGGCGGGCATCGGCAATCCCGAGGCCCTGTCGGGCGGCATCAGCGAGGCGATGGTGACGACCGCGGCGGGATTGTTCGTGGGCATCCCGGCGCTCGTGGCGCACAATTCGCTGGACGCGCGCGCGGATCGGCTCATCTTCGACCTGGAGACCTGCGCGTCGAGGCTGCTCGATTCCCTGCGCCGGCGGCAGCAGGCATCCGTGAACGCGGCGGCGCAGGCGTGAACTTCCGCCAGCACAAGAAGCCGCGCAGCATGATCCTGAACGTCACGTCGCTGGTCGACGTGTTGTTCCTGACGCTGATCTTCCTGCTGGTGACGACCACGTTCGGACGCTCGCCGGCCGTGACGGTGACGCTGCCGCGTTCGGCGACGGCGGAAGATACGGTCGACACGCCGTCGATCGTCTACCTGACGATGGACGGCAAGGTGTTCCTGAACCAGCAGGCAGTTGCCGAGGCGGACCTGCCCGCGATGCTGGTGCGGCTGCGCGCGGACTCGGGCGAGGACCGCATGGTCCTGCGCGCGGACGCGGGGGCGGCGCACGGCAACGTCGTGCGGTTGATCGACATCATCAAGCAGAGCGGATTCACCCGAATCAGTCTTTCGGCCCGCGCCGCGGGCGCCGAATGACGGGCCAGGAGGCCACGTGCCGGCAAATCGATCCGTGCTGAAGGTCGCAATTGCGACAATGCTGCTGGCAGTGCCGGCGGCGCTGTGGCTTGGCGGCTGTTCCAGTGACGAGCCGAACCGCGTGGGCGCGGGGCTGGTTGACCCCACCCTGGACCAGGTGCTCCACACGGTGAGCTTCACCGCGATCAGCAACTACGGCACCGCGCAGGTGCAGGACGCGGCGGTCCCCGTGCATCGCCAGCAGGTGTTGTACCTGGGCAACCAGAACGGCGTCAGGTCGCGCGTCCTGGTGAACTACGACTTCAGCAACATCTTCACCGCCCAGTACCCGCAGTCGATGTTCACCGCCGAGAACATCAAGTCGGTCAAGCTGAGCCTGACGAAGCTGTCGCACTACCACGGGCTGCGGCGCCAGATCGCCGACGGCGACACCACGTACGTGCCGAGCGGCCAGCCGCTGGACCTGTACTATGTCGTCCAGCAGGCGAGCGCGCCGTTCGACAGCACCCTCTACGCCGGCTACCCGGGCCCGGCGCCGGCGGTGGGCGGGCCGGCGATCAACTCGGACTTCCTGGAATCCAACCAGACCCTCGAGCCGCTGCTGCGG
Source organism: uncultured bacterium (assembly GCA_903859215.1). Lineage (GTDB taxonomy): Bacteria > Krumholzibacteriota > Krumholzibacteriia > LZORAL124-64-63 > LZORAL124-64-63 > CAINDZ01. The sequence continues at coordinate 2,165 of CAIOLW010000015.1, forward strand.
CTGTACGAGCAGGACTTCCTGGATTGGCTGACCGCGGGACAGACGGTGGGCCTGGTCATCTCGCTGGGGTCGAACTCCGACGACGGGCTGATCGGCTTCGCGTCACGCGAGCTGCTGCGGTACTCCGAACTGGACAATGTGACGGTGGGCACGGTGGTCGCGCCGAACCTGGTCATCGAGTTCCAGGACAGCTCGACCGCGAACTTCCTGCTCAAGCCGGTGTCCGACACCTCGACCTTCGAAGAGGTGGCGCCGCTGCCGGGGAACCGGGCGGCGCTCGAAGATCCGGACGCCCGCATGGTGCTGCGCACGTGCCTGCGCTCGTACCCGATGTTCGACTTCGATTTCGCAACGGCGACGCTGCCGCACGACGCCCTGATCAACCGCGCGGTGCTGCGGCTGACCAACGACGTTGACAGCCACACCACGCCGGCGTTCGGCAACAGCGAGGCCATCGTCGTGGCGGAGATCGACTCGACGAAGCTCGCGGCCGCGCCGGTGACGATGACGCCCACCGAGCTGGGCGCCGCGTCCTACGTCATCACCGGGCAGACGAGCCTGGATCCCGCTTCGGCGCGCCACCTGTCGTTCGACGTGACGGCGCTCGTGCAGCGGCTCGTGAACAACGTGTACGTCAACCCGCGCGCCATCGTGCTGGCGCCGGGCGAGGACGTCTTCCCGACGTACGACATCGTCGCGGTCGATCCCGACTTCTACTTCGACGAGTTCCGCTTCTTCGGCCCGGCCGCGCCCGACAGCGTGCGGCCGACCCTGGTGATCACGTACAGCCGCCACGAAGAGCGGATGGGAGGCGCGAAGTGAAGCGATCGACGATGATGGTCGCCGCCGCGCTCCTGGCGGTGCTGGCGACCACGACGGCGACGACGGCCCGCGCGCAGACGCCGTTCGCGTTGCGCAGCGTCGGGCAGCGGCTGGCCGACGGCGATGCGCGCATGCTGGGTCGCGGGGGCTGGGGGCTGGCCGTCGCCGACAGTCTGGACCCCGGGTACAAGAACCTGGCCTCGACGGCCTGGGTGCGGCAACTCGCGCTCAGCCTGACCGGGTACGGCGAGACCGGAAACCACGTGTCGCCCGCCGATTCGCGCCGCACCTACCGGACGTATGTGCCCGACGTGCGCGTGGCCATGCCGATCCGCAAGGGAGTGCTGGTCTTCAGCGCCGGGTTCAAGCTGGAGCGCGGCACCGCCTGGCAGACCAAGGTCGATTCGACCTGGACGATCTGGCCGGGGACCGACTGGGCGGACACGGTTACGGGCAACGCGCAGTTCGAGCGCGAAGGCTCCGTGTTCAAGGTGCCGCTGGGCCTGGCCTGGCGTCCGACGCCCGCCTTCGCGGGCGCCGTGTCGCTGAACCTGGAGCGCGGTTCGATGCGCGAGACGCTCGCGGACTACTTCCTGACCCCGGCATCGAACAACAACATCGGGCTGTACCGGTCCGTCATCGCCGTCGCTGAGGACCAGTACAACGGCTCGTCGGCAACGGTGGCGGGCCTGTTCCTGCCGCGCCCCGGCCTGCGCCTGGGCGTGACGTGGACGGGAGCCAACACGGTCGACGCGACCCGCAAGACCGAGACCGGCGGCGTCGCCGGCAGGATCTACAACGATTTCCAGGTCAAGCGCCCGGCCGAGTTCTCTGTCGGCCTGGCGGCGCCGCTGGGCGGCCGCTGGGAATGCGGCGGCGACCTGCGCCGGCAGGACTGGCGCAAGCTGGTGGCCCCCGTGAAATGGCTGGCCGAGCCGGGCTGGCAGGGCGAACTGGTCGACGAACTCCAGATCGGGTTCGGCGTCGAGCGGCAGCGCGCCAACGAGCGCCATGGCGGGGCGTCCAACCTGCCCCTGCGGGTAGGGGCGAGCTGGCACCGCTGGCCGTACCGTGTGGGCGGCCACGAGATCATCGAGCGGTCGATCAGCATCGGCACGGGATTCCCGCTCAAGGCCGGCAACGGCCACCTGGACACGGCCCTCACCTACGGCATGGTGGGCGACGAGACGGACAACGGGATGCGCAGTCGCTACGTGCGGCTCGCGGTTTCTGTGACGGGACTGGAAGCCTGGTGGTAGAATGGGCGCCCGGCTGCAGCGCGTGACGCGGGCAACTGGACGCGGAAACCCATGGGTGGAAACACGGACGGCGGCCATCGGCCCGGGAGATGGCAGGGGAGCGGAAGCGATGCGACGATTGACGGTGACGGCGGCTGCGGCCGTGGCGATGACGGCCCTGCTGCTGGGGATGATCGGCTGCAAGGACACCGGGGCGGGCGGGGCTGCCGGCGGCGGGAAGCCACAGACGGCGATCGAGCGCTTCGCCAAGCGGATCGGCGCGCTGCAGGGCAAGGCGCTGGAGGACACGCTCCGGCAACTGGCCGTGGGCGCCCCCCCCGAGCGCGCCTACGCGGCGTACCTGCTGGGTAACCGTTACTACACGGCGGCCGGCGACTCGGCCCTCGCGCGCGGCTGGAAGGAACCGGCGGTCATCGCGCTGCTCGACAGCGCCGAGGCGCGGTTCATGGCGTCGATCGCCGCCGACAGCACGCTGCTCGAGCCGATGGTCAACCTCGGTTCGCTGTGGGACGACCGGGCGGAGCAGACGGCCAACCAGATCGAGCGCCAGGATTTCTCGACCAAGGCCGAATCGTTCTACAACCTGGCCCTGCGCGTCGACCCGAAGGACGAGAAGGCGCGGTGCAACCTGGGCTCGCTCTACCTGCGGCAGCGCAAGCACCCGCAGGCCATCGCCGCGTTCAAGTCCGTGCTGGCCGACAATCCCAAGAGCGCGCTGGCGCACTACAACATGGCCATCATGTTCGCCGAGTCGAAGATCTACCAGGAGGCCGTGTCCGAGTGGGAACTGGCCGTGGCGAACGATCCGACCAGCGACATCGGCCGGCGGTCGGCCGAGAACATCAAGATCGTCCGCGACCTGATGAATGCGCCCGACCCGACCCTGGGCAAGTGATCGGACGGGACCAGTGACACCTGGCCCGGCTGCCTTCCCTCTGCCCCTGCCGGAACCCCTGCGCCGGGCCTTGCCGCCCGGCACGGGGGTTCTGCTCGGTCTGAGCGGAGGCGTCGACAGCGCCGTCGCGCTGGCGATGCTGCAGGCGCTCGGCTGCCGCGTCGAGTGCGTGACCTTCCGCAACTTCTGCTACGCCGAGGGCGAGGATGCCGCGACCGAGCAGACGTGCTGCTCGCTCGAGGCCATCGACCAGGCCCGTTCGCTGGCCGCGCGCGCCGGTGCGCCCCACTGGGTGGGCGACCTGGTGGAGCCGTTCCGCGAGCGCGTCATCACGCCGTTCATCCAGGAGTATGCGAGCGGGCGCACGCCCAACCCGTGCCTCGGTTGCAACGAGAGCGTGCGCTTCCCCGAACTGGTGCGGCTCGCCGCCCGGCAGCAGTGCGCTTTCGCGGCGACCGGGCACTACGCACGCATCGATCGCGACGGCCCGGTGGCGCGACTGCGGCGCGGGCTGGACCCGGCGAAGGACCAGTCGTACTTCCTGCACCGGCTCGGCGGCGAACTGCTTGGGCACCTCGCCTTCCCGCTCGGCTGGTACGACAAGGCGCAGGTTCGCGAGGCGGCCCGCGCGCTGGGACTTCCGGTGGCCGGGCGGCGCGACAGCCAGGAGATCTGCTTCGTGCCGGACGACAACCGCGACTTCCTGTTCGCGGGGGCGCCGGCGGCGACGACTCCCGGCCCGATCGTCGACCGGCAGGGACAGGTGCTCGGCACGCACGGCGGCCTCTTCCGCTACACGGTGGGGCAGCGCAAGGGGCTGGGCGTGTCGGCCGCAGCGCCGCTCTACGTCCTGGAACTGCGGGCCGCGGGCAACGCGCTGGTCGTCGGGCCGCGCGACGGGCTGCTGGCCACGCGGCTGGCGGGCGACCGGTTCACGGCGCAGGCGACCGACTTTCCCGACCGCTGGCCCGAGGACGCGCCGGCGTCGTGGGGCGGCGCGCGGCCGACCGCGCAGGTGCGCCACCGCCACGCGGGCACGCCGGTTGCGGCGTGGCGGCGCACGGGCGATCGTCTGGAGGTGACGCTGGCCGAACCGGTGGCCGGCGCGGCGCCGGGGCAGGGGCTGGCGCTGTACGTGGATGATGCCGTCATCGGCGGCGCGCGGTTGCGCGAACCCGGGTGGCGGGACGACCTGGACAGGGGCTGACGTTGGGCAAGCGCAACGACAACAGGCGGCCGCGTCGCGCGGTCTCGGCGGTGGTCACGACGGCGGCGCTGGTGGCCGCGGTCACGGTCATCGCCCCGCGCCTGGTGCCCGGCGACAAGCTGGCCGCGCGCGTGGCCGAGGCCGTCGCGGCCGCGACCGGGGCCGAGGTCACGGTCGGCAGCGCGCACCTGACGCTGCTCGGGGGGCCGGGCCTGCAGGTGACCGACGCGCGCGTCGTGCGGCAGGGCCAGTACGACGTGGCGCTCGACCGCGCGGACATCTCGCTTGCCGTGCTGCCGCTCGCGCGGCGGCAACTGGTGGTCGATGGTGCGCGGGCCCGCGGGCGCACGGCGCACGTGTCGTGGCGCGGGCAGTCGCTCGCGCTGTCGACGTTCGACGTGAAGGCCAGCGGGCTGAATTACGCGCTGCCGAAGCTGGACGCGGCCGCGCGCGGCGCCGGGGTCGCCGCGGGACCGCTGCTGCCGGCCGACCTGAAGGGCTCGCTGTCGGTCACTCTGGCGCACGGCGCGTGGTCGTCGTTCGCCGTGGACGACCTGGCGTTGCAGGCCTCGCTGAAGCAGGGAATCGTCACCGTGCGGTCGCTCGCGTGTCGCACCGCCGGGGGCGACGTCTCGGCCACCGGCTCCTGGAACCCGGGCCCGGCCGGCGCCGCCGCGGCCGTCGACGGCGTCATCCGCCTGGCGGGAGTCGATGCCGCGGCGCTGCTGCGGCCGTGGGCGCCGGAGGTGGCGACGCAACTGGACGCGCGCGTGTCCGGCGATGCGCGCCTGGCCTGCACGCTGGGCGACGCCGCGACGATCCGCGCCACGCTGGCCGGCGACGGCCGCCTGCACGCGGCGCGCGGCACGCTGCGCACGGGCCCCTGGCTCGCGGAGGCCAAGCCTTATCTCGGCAGCCGACAGGACCTCGTGGACATCCGCTTCGACCAGTTGCGGCACGTGTTCCGCGTCGGCAACGGGTCCTACCAGCTGGACACCCTGGCCATCCGGGGGCCGGACACGAACTGGGACCTGCAGGGCGCGCTGGGCTTCGACGGGAGCGCCGACCTGGCCGTGCACCTGTGCCTGCCGCCCGACTTCGTCCCGAACCTCGGTTCGATGACGATGTACGCGATGGCCCTGCGCGACGCCGAACGGCGGGTGAACCTCGACATCACCGTGCGCGGACCGCTGGCCGACCCGATGGTGGGGCTGGACTTCGTGGCGATGTCCAAGCGCCTGGCGAAACCGCGGGGAGCGGCCGGCTAGCGGGCCTGCCGGGCGGGTGGGATAGCCCCGGACCCTTCCTTGACAAATGGAGGGTCAAAGTGTAACGTGCCGTCGCGTTGCGAACGCGGCCCGATCCGGCATGTCGGCGGGTTGCGGGGGCGGGAACGCCACTCCTTACCATATTGGCACCAGCCCTGCGTACCGGTTTGCAGGAGGGCTAGTCCTAATTGGTAAGGCAGCGGTCTTGAAAACCGCCGGGTGAAAGCCCTTGGGGGTTCGAGTCCCTCGCCCTCCGCCAAGTTCCGGAGAGGTGACCGAGTGGCCGAAGGTGCACGCCTGCTAAGCGTGTGTAGGGTAACACTTACCGAGGGTTCGAATCCCTCCCTCTCCGCCACAGAAAGATCTTGAGCGTTAGCCGCGATCGTTGGTTCGGCATTCAGACGGTTCGGCTTCGATCAGGTTCGGTTTCGACGGGTTCGGTTTCGACGGGTTTTGTTTCGACGGGTTTTGTTTCGACTAGGTGCGCCCATAGCTCAACTGGATAGAGCATCTGACTACGGATCAGAAGGTTGGGGATTCGAATTCTCCTGGGCGTACCACCAAGATCGAGTGAGGCAGCGGGCTGGCGAAAACAGCCCGCTGTCTTTTTCTCATCTATGAACGGTTGCCGCGCCGATGCTACGCTGGCGCGGCCGGTCATTCGGCCCGCACGGGAACTCGCGGGCGGCCCGGTCCTTCATTGCGGCCATGGCGCCCAGAACCGGAAGGAACCGCCCCGATGCCATCGTCGCCGAAACGCGCGCATCAACTGCGCGACCGTCGCGTGTTGCCACTGGTCGTCGCCGCCGTGTTCGCGCTGGCGGGCGGCGCGCATGGTGCGCCGGTGGCCGCTCCCGCCATCATCCCCGTCGCCGAAATCAAGCCCGGCATGACCGGCTACGGGCTGTCCGTGTTCGCGGGCAGCCGCGTCGACACGTTCACCGTGCGCGTGCTGGGCGTGCAGGCGAATGCGCGCGTGCAGGGCTCGATGGTGCTGGTCGAGGTGGGCGGCCACGGGCTCGAGCAGTCGAGCATCGCGCAGGGGATGAGCGGCAGTCCCGTCTATCTCGACGGCCGTTTCGCCGGCGCGCTGGCCTTCGGTTGGGAGGGCGCGCTCGCGCCCATCGGCGGCGTGACGCCGGCGCAGGAGATGCTGGCGCTGCCGACGGAGCCCGAGACGCCTGCCCAGTGGCGGCACGCGGGCAACTGGGATCCCGCGAAGCTCGTGGGCCCGGGCGCGGGCGGGCTGGCCGGCGAACTGCTGGGCCGCACGGCCGGCGCGGACAGCCGTTCCGCAGGCGTGAGCGCCGTCGGCGCGATCACCGGTTGGCCCGACGTGCTCGACCTCGGCGCGGCGCTGCTGGGCCCGCTGTCGGCGAGCGGTGACGGCAGCGCGCCGTCGTGGCTGTGCCGGCCGGCAGCGCTGGCCGTTGCCGGCGGCGGTCGCGGGGCAGCGGCCAGGGCCTTGCCCGTGGCCGCGACGCTCGTGCCGGGCGCCGCATGCGCAGTGTCGCTGGTGAGCGGCGACGCGGACCTCGGCGCGATCGGCACCGTCAGCTGGGTCGACGGCGATCGCGTGCTGATCTTCGGGCATCCCCTCATGCAGCGCGGCGCGGTGGACCTGCCGCTGGCCACGGCGGACATCGTGACGATCCTGCCGAGCCGCCGCATCTCGTTCAAGATCGGCTCGCCCGGGACGGTGGTCGGGGCCGTGCACCACGACCTGCGCGCCGGCGTGGCCGGGCGCCTGGGCGCCAGGGCGCCGCTCGTGCCGGTCGACGTGCGCGTGGAGGGCGCTGCGCCGGGCAGCTACCACTTCGACGTCGCCGACGACGCGCAGCTGACGCCGATGCTCGTGTTCTGGTCCTTCTACAACGCGCTGCTGGCCGGCGGCAACGACGCCAGCCGGCAGGTGGTGACGTGGCGGATGCAGACGTCGTGGCGCCTGGCGGGCGAGGCGAACAGCCGCAGCCTGGTGCAGCGCGGCGTGGCTTCGGGCCCGGGCGGCGCCGGCGCGCTCGGCGACGACCTGATGACGCCGCTCGCCGTGCTGCTCGACAACCCGTTCGCCGGGGCGCACCTCGAGAAGGTCGCGATCACGGCGACGGTCACGCCCGGTCGCGGCGACGCGGTCATCACGGCGCTCGGCGGGCCGCGGCGCGTGGAGGCCGGGGCGACGAGCCTGCCGCTGACGATCGAACTGCGCAACGCCGAGGGACGGCGCGAACTGCTGCCGGTCACGGTGCCGCTGCCGGCCGGGTTGCCCGCGGGCTCCTATCGCGTGGTGGCGGCGAGCGCGGCCGAGTTCTTCGCGTTCGAGGCCCAGCGCGCGCCCGAGCGGCTGCAGCCGGCGCGGCTGGAAGACCTGTGGGAACTGCTCGCGAGCGAACGGTCGCCGTCGGACCTGGTCGTGACGGTGTTCGCCGCCGACCACCCGGTGCTGGTGGGCGGGCGCGAGCTGGCGTCGGCGCCGGGCAGCATCGCCCGCGTCGTGGCGGTGGGCCGGCAACCGGCCGACCAGGCGCTGGCCCAGCGCGCGGCGCATGTGCAGGTGCCGACGGCGTGGGCGCTCGGCGGGCACGCCGTGCGCACGCTCGAGGTGGTTGCCGGGGCAACGGCCGTCGGTGCGGGGCGTCGCCCATGAGGCGCGCCGGTTGCGTGCCGGAGCGATCGACCCGGGGAAACGAACATTGCCGCGAGGCGGCGGATGGAGACTTCACGATGGTTGCGACGCCGAGGATGTCTGCGCAGACCAAGATGCCGGCGCGGACGCTGGCCGGCCCGGCCCTGGCCCTCGTCCTCATGGCGTGCTGCGCCACGCCGGGCGCGGCCGCCGGCCCGAAGTACTGGGACTGGCCCGCCTCCCGTTCGTTCGACGAAGTGACGCTGACGGCGGCCGGGCTCGACACCCTGGGCGGCGTGACGGCGGGGCCGTCGGCGCGCCTGACCGCGCTGGACGGGCCGGAGGTCGCGTGGCGCCTGGTCAGCGACGGCCGTGACGGCTGGTACCTGGGCACGGGCCACGGCGGCGAGATCCACCACGTTGCAGCCGACGGGACCAGGCGCCTGGTGGCGCGCCTGGAGTCGACGGAGGTGTTCAGCCTGGCCGTGCTGCCGGGCGGTGACCTGCTGGCCGGTTGCGGGCCCGACGGCCGGCTCGTGCGCGTGACCGCGGCGGGCGACGCGACCGAGGTCGGCCGCATCGAGGGCGGCTACGTGTGGGCCGTGGCCGTCGATACCAAGGGTTCGGTGGCCTGGCTGGCGACCGGCGCGCCGGCTGCCGTCTACCGCTTTGCCTGGCGCGACGGCCAACTCGAGCGCGTGGCGACGCTGCCCGCGCAGAACACGATGGACGTCGCCCTCGACAACGACGGCAGCCTGCTGGCGGTGACCCAGGGCCCGGGCCTGGTCTACCGCGTGCCGACCGGCGGCAAGGGCGAGCCGCGCCTGCTCGGCGACATCGCGCAGGACGAGGCGCGGCGCCTGCTGCGCGGTCCCGGCGGCGCGTTCCACGTGCTGGGGCTGGCCAGCGTCGACGCCGATGGTGAAGGCGGCGGCGTCGCCGAGATGGGCGGTGCGGGCGGCGGCGCCGCGGCAGCGCCGGCCGCGGCTCTCTATCGCCTTGGCCCCGGTGGCGCGCCCGTGCGGGTCTGGGCCGGCGATCGCGCGCTGATGACCGCGGCCTGGAGCCCGCGGTGGGGCTGGCTGGGGGCAGGCACGCTCGGTGATGGCGACGGAGACGGCGCCGCTGCCGGCCCGGCGGCGATCATCTCGGCAGCGACCTCGCCGGCGGCGGCCGAAGAGGGCCAGGCGGCGCCGCGCGAGGACGCGCGCACCGTCATCTACCGCCTGGTGGGTGGATGGGGCTCGCGCCCGCTGGCCTCGTGGCCCGGGGGCGACGTGCTGGACATCGTGGCGTTCGGCGACGGCGGCCTGGCGCTGGCGCAGGCCCACCCGGCCGCGTTGGCCGTGGCTGGGCAGGCTGACGAGGCGTCGGTCGCCGTGAGCCCGCCGCTCGACGGTGGCGCCGGCGTCATCTGGGGCCGGCTGCGCTGGGAGGGCGCCGCGGGCGACGGCGTCCCGCGCTGGTCGGTGCGTGGCGGTCGGCGGGCCGAGCCCGACGCGAGCTGGACCGGCTGGAGCGCGTCCTGGGCCGAACCCGACCACGCGCTCGCGCTGGTCGATTGCCGTTACCTGCAGTGGCGCGTCGAACTGCCGGCGGCGCGCGCCGGCGCGCATGCGTGGCGCGTGACGGGCGTGTCGGTCAGTGCGCGGCAGCCGAACCTGCCGCCGGTCATCGAGGAGTTCAAGCTGGAGCAGTTGCGCGGCCTGAAGGCGGGCGACCCGGGCCACGAGAACATCGTCCACGAATACCGCAGCGGCCTGAGCGCGGAGTTCACGCTGCACGATGCGCCCGACGAGGGCTGGACCGGCGCCGATCGCGTCGATGCCGGGCGCGCGGTGCGCGTGGCGACGTGGCGCGCGACCGACCCGAACGGCGACCGCCTGGAGTCCCGCCTCGAGTGCCGGCGCGACGGCGAGGCTGCGTGGCGGCCCGTGACGGTCAAGGGCACGGGGTCACCGAACGAGCCGCTGACCGGGACGCTCGGCAGCTGGGACGCTTCACAGATGGAGGACGGCCGCTATGCGCTGCGCCTGGTCGTGAGCGATGCGCCCGACAACCCCGGCGCGACGGCGGCGACGGCCGTCCGCGAGCTGGGTCCTCTGGTGGTGGACAATCTGCCGCCGGTGCTGCACGACGTCTCGGTGGTCGCGGCGCCCGGTGGCCTGCGCGTGCGCCTGCGCGCGACCGACGGCACGAGCCCGGTGGCGGGCGCGCGCGTGTTCCTGCCCGACGGCGGGGCCGAGCGCCTGGACCCGGTCGACGGGATCTGCGACAGCGCGGACGAGTCGTTCGACGCCCTGGTGCCGTGGCCGCGCCCGGGACGGGCCGAGGGGCCGCGCCCGTGGCGCGTGCGCATCGAGGTGCGCGACCTGGCCGGCAATCCCGCGGGCAGCGAGGCGGTCGTCCAGTGAACGCTGCGGGCGAGCCGTCGTTCGGCGGGGTTTTCGCGCCGGACGAACGCTGGATGCACGAGGCGCTGCGCCTGGCCCGCGAGGCGGCCGGGCGCGGCGAGGTGCCGGTCGGGGCGGTCGTCGTCCGGGACGGCCTCGTGCTGGCGCGGGGCCACAACCAGGTCGAGGCGCTCAGGGACGCGACCGCGCACGCGGAGATCCTGGCCATCGGGGCCGCCGGCGGTGCGGCGTTTGCGCCGCAGGACGACGCTGACGACGCCGCTGGTGACGGCGGCGTTGGCGCGGGCGCCGGCCGTGGCGACTGGCGCCTGGACGACGCCACCTTGTACGTGACCCTCGAACCGTGCACGATGTGCTGCGGGGCCATCCTGCTGGCCAGGGTCGGAAGGGTGGTCTTCGGGGCGGCCGACCCGCGGGCCGGCGCCGTGGTTTCGACGGCCCGCCTGCTGGACGGCAACCCCTACCGCCACCGGGTCGAAGTGGTGGGCGGGATCCTGGCCGGGCCGTGCGGGGACCTGCTGCGGACCTTCTTCCGGGACCGCCGCGGGGGTGGCCCGGGCGACTGAACCCGGTGCCGATGGCCCGTTTCGGGCCCGCAAGGGCCCCAAGACGGCACGTTGATTTTCCGAAAAGCCAATGCTATATTGCCCGCCCTGTCCCAGGTGGAGAGGTGCGAGAGTGGCTTAATCGGCACGATTGGAAATCGTGTGTGCCGGAAGGTACCGAGGGTTCGAATCCCTCCCTCTCCGCCAGTTGGAGCAAGGCGATTTTCGCGGAGAGGTGCCGGAGCGGTTGAACGGGGCGGTCTCGAAAACCGTTGAACCTTCGCGGGTTCCCAGGGTTCGAATCCCTGCCTCTCCGCCATGATTCACGCACCGGCCGCGCGCCGCGCCGACGCCCAGCGTCGAGGCGCCGCGCGGCGGCCACCGGGACGGCTTGCGTTTCGGCGCAGTTACGCTACGATTCGATGCGTTCGGCTTTGGTTTGATTCAGGTGGGGATGTAGCTCAGCTGGGAGAGCGCCTCGTTCGCAACGAGGAGGTCGACGGTTCGATCCCGTTCATCTCCACCAACCTGATCAGTCGGCCTGCGTGGCCGCAACGGCATGATGGGTCAGGCCCGGCGTGACGCCGGAGCACCAACCCCGTCAGGACTGGAAAGTAGCAGCGGTACGTTCCCTTCGACGTGTGCGCCGCCAGCCTGGCCCGCCTGCCAGCGGCCTCCGGAAGTCCGGAGGCCGCTTTTTTTGGATGTGCGCGCCGCTGCCGCGCCAAATGCGGGTGGCGACCACGAGCGCCGGCATGATAGATTTCGCTGCGCGTCGACGCTGCAGCCGGCCGCATCCCCGTTCGATCCAGCAGGCGGAGCACCATGTCGTACCAGGCCATCGCCCGCAAGTACCGGCCCGAGACCTTCGACCAGGTCGTGGGGCAGGGGCACGTGACGTCGACGCTGCGCGCGGCGCTGCGCAAGGGCAAGCTCAGCCACGCGTACCTGTTCTCGGGGCCGCGCGGGTGCGGCAAGACGACAGTGGCGCGCCTGCTCGCCAAGGCGATCAACTGCGCGGCGCCCAAGGACGGCGATCCCTGCGGCCAGTGCGACACCTGCAAGGCGATCGCGCGTGGCGGCGACCTCGACGTGCTCGAGATCGACGCGGCCAGCAACACGGGTGTCGACAACATCCGCGAGCTGCGCGACATGGCGCAATACTCGACCAGCGGCGGCAACAGCCGCGTCTTCATCATCGATGAAGTGCACATGCTGTCGAAGGGCGCGTTCAACGCGCTGCTGAAGATCCTCGAGGAACCGCCGGCGCGCGTGTACTTCTTCTTCGCGACGACCGAGCCCAACAAGATCCCGCGCACCATCCTCAGCCGCTGCCAGCGGTTCGACTTCCGCCTGCTCGGTCGTGACGAGCTGGCCGGCCGGTTGCGCGACGTCGCCGCGGCCGAGGGCGTGACCGTCGACGAGTCCGGGCTGCGCATGCTCGTGAGCCTGGCCGAGGGCAGCATGCGCGACGGACTGAGCCTGCTGGACCAGGTCATCGCCGGCAGCGAGGGGACCATCGACGAGAAGGCCGTGGCCGATGCCTTTGGCCTGGTCGAGAGCGGGCTGTTCCTGGAACTCAACGAGTGCATCCTGGCGAAGGATCCGGCGCGCGCGCTGCGGCTGGTGGAGGACCTCGCCGCCGGCGGGCAGAGCCTGGACGGGTTTGCGCGCGGCGTCGTGACGAACTTCCGCAACCTGCTGCTGCTGCGCATCGATCCGCAACTGGCGCCGATGATCGACCTGCCGCCCGACCGCGTCGAGGTGCTCAGGAAGCATGCCGCAGGCTTCGCCGAGCAGGACCTGCTGGCGTTGATCGACGTCGCCGGACGCAACTTCGAGCGCATCCACCGCAGCACGCAGCCGCGCATCCTGCTCGAGGCCTCGGTGGTCGAGTACTGCCGCTTCGAGTCGCGCGTGCTGCTGGCCGACCTGGCGCGGCGGCTGGCCGGCTCCGGCGCCACGGCGCCCGCGGCCGGCGGC
>CAIOLW010000016.1 GCA_903859215.1 uncultured bacterium
CAGTCGAGTTCGGGCCACAGGTCACGCACGGCCTGGTTCACGGCGGGCACGCTCCGGGTTTGTGGGGTTCACGGTCGCGGGATCGCCCCTATTGTCGGGCGCGGGCGCCGCCACGGCAAGCGATCCGTGCGTTAAGGCAGGCGGAAAGCCTTTCCCGGTGCCGATCCACGCAAAATGCCCGAGCGGGCCCGGCAAGTCCCGCCAGGGTCGCCACGGGTCCGTCACGCCGTACTGCCCATTTCCATCGGGGTTTGCCGTGCCGGAAGGGGCGTTCGGGGCCGAAAATGGCCCATGGCACCCCGATTGCAAACTCCGGGATGTCGCCAGGCCACGGAAGGCGACTGACCGACGAAGGACCCGCAGCAAGGTCTCCGCCCCCGGTGGCGGCAGCCAGGAGAGCAACCAGATGAAGTGCATCCCGATCACCAAAGCCACCTTGGCCCTGGCCATCCTGACGACGGTTCTGCTGGCCATGCCCGCTGCCGCACAGACGACGACGGTCAACGTTTCCTACACCTGGACCGCGCCGAGCACCGGCTCGGCGGTGGTCTCGTACGTCGTCGAGCAGAGCATTGACAGCGGCACCTGGACGCAGATCGCGACTTCCTCGACCAACAGCTACACCCTGGCTGCGTCGGTCGGCCACTCGCACCGCATCCGCGTGGCGGGCGTCGACGCGTCGAGCCGCCAGGGCACGTACTCGGACCCGAGCGATGCCTACGCGCCGGACGCCGGCGCGCCGGGCCAGCCGGGCAAACCGATCAGGTTCTAGCGCAGGGCAGGGCCCCGGGCAAACAGCGAGCCGCCGGCCTCTCGCATGCGGGCCGGCGGCTTCGTTCGTCTTGATGGGGGCTCGGCGCCGGGTCATGGCAATTGCCAGCCGAACCGCAACACGACCGTGTCCCAGTTGTAGTCCAGTTCGTTGGGGCCCGGGAAGAAGCGGTACGAGCTGAACCGGTTCAGGTGCCAGACCGCGCTGATCTCGGTGGCGCCCAGGCGGACGCCGGTCCGCACGGAGAGGTCGAAGTTCTCTCCCGTGCCCGCGACCGCGGTCACGTGATCCTTGCCGGCCCCGTGCAGGCGGTTGTGGACCAGCGACGGGGTCAGCCCGAAGAGCAGGCGCGCTCCCGGCCGCGCGGCCGTCCACAGCATCTCCACTCCGTATCGCAGCGAGGCCGCGCCCAGCGTGGCTTCGCCATCGGTACCCAGACCGGTCGCGTCACCGTAGCCCAGGTAGTGCAGCGATGGCGCCAGCGACCATGTTGGCGACAGGTCGAAGCGCCAACGCATCCCCACCTCGAAACCGGGGATGGCGCCTGCACCCTGCGGCGAGGCGTCCAGGCCGGCGGACAGGTCGCGCTGCGGCACGGCCCAGCCGCCTTCGAACCACAGGTGGCCGCCGCCGTCGGGCACGCGCGCAGCCGCGGTCACGGGGGTGGCGGCGCGGGCGGCGTACGGCAGCGCGAGCGCGCAACCGACGACCAGGGCGATGCGGACGACGCGGCGACGGATCACGGCAGCGTTCCTCGGGGGCGATGGGAGAGGAAGGGTTGTCCCGCGCGGGGCGGGCGTTCGCGCGCAAGCCTAGCACCGGGGGCGGCGGCTGGCAATTGCGCGGCTGCCCGGATGCCCCTTGCGCGCGCGCCGCGACGGGAGGATCATGGGGCGGTCGCGCGTCCCACTCCGGGGCCCTTTTGGGCCCGGCGTGCCCGCGGCACCGAGCGGCGGAAGCGGAATCATACCACGGCGACGGACTCGCCCGGGACCGACCACCTGCTCCAATCACGGGCAGCGCAAAGTCGTGTCGGGCGCAGGCTCCAGGCTGGACCAGCGACTCACGATCGTTCGATCGGGTCCGGTCCGGACACAGGGAAGGAACCGGGCTGGAGCTCGGGTCGTGGCAGCGGAGATGCGAACGGGGACCCAGGAAGGGTCCCCGTTCGTGCGTTCGGAAAGCCGTTGCCGTCGTTACGGCAGCGCCGTCAGCACGCCCGTGTCCAGGTTCAGCGACCACTGGCCATGGCCCGTCACGTCGATGACCGCGATGTTGGTGCCGTCGAACGTCACCGTCATCGCGAACAGCGGGGCGGTGAAGGTCATGCTGCCGCCGGTCGGGTAGTTCCCGACCTCGGTCACGGCCAGGTTCGTGAACGTGAACAGCGCCGTGTGCACGCCCGAGTGGAACGTGCCGCCGCCGCCCAGAACCGCGCTGCTTGTGCCCTGGGTGATGACGGCGGTGATGTCCAGGCCCAGGGTCACGGAACCCGTGCCGACCGTGGCGACCAGGGGCGCCCCGACCGCCGTGTAGAGGCGTGCCCAGTCGCCCGTGCCCGGCGTGGCCGGCGTGCCCGTGGGACCGCCCGTGCGGTAGTTCAGGTACACCGTGCCGGCCACGTCGCCGGCGAACGTGTGCGAGTAGTCGGCCTTGGCCACGCCGACGAAACGCACGATCTCAGGCCCGACCTGGGCGATGGCGAAGGCCACCGCGCCCGCCTGCGTGGCGGCGCCCTGCTCGGTCAGCGCGGGGGCGGGATCCTGCGGCGCGGTGGTGTTGCTCGAGCAACCGGCCGCGAACAGGGCCATGGCGAGCAGCGCGGCCGCCAGCAGCGCCGCGATGGGTGTGATCCTCTTCTTCATGTTGTCTTCCTTTCGCCGGGCGTACGCCCGGGCGGCGGTCAGAACCCGAACAACAGGCCCGCGGTGTAGGTGGTCAGGTCGCCGTGGCCCATCTCGAGGTTGAGCTTGGCCAGCACGTTCAAGGTGGCGCCGACGGTGATGCGGCTCGTCTGCCCGTCATCGACCGAGAACGAAACGCCGGCGCTGCCGTCACTCGGCGCGTAGGCGACCGTCATCTTCGAATCTTCCTTCGCGTAGCCGCCGTACAGCGTCAGCAGCGAGAAACTGCGACTGGCGGCGACGTACATGCTGCTGGCGTCGGCATCGATGATCGTGCCGACGTTGAACTGCTGCTTGAAGTAGCCGACCATCACGTCGACCGGCAGTGTCGGCATGAGCGTGTTGACGCTCCAACTGGCGCCGAAGCCCTTCATCTTGATCTTGCCGATGTCGCCGAGGTCGATGTCCGGCAGGTAGCGCACCGTCAGGCGCAGGCCGTAGATGCCGCCGAGGCTGGCCTGCGGCACGACCATCGGCGAGTAGCGCGAGTCGAGCACACCGGCGATGGCTTCCTGGCTGAACACCTGCACGCCGTTGGCGTAGCCGGTGATCGTGCCCGGGGTTTCCGTATTGCCGAACATCGTCGGGCCGCTCATGACGACGTCGCCCGTCACGCCTGCAAAGGCGTTGTCGTAGTCGCCCAGGTTCACGCCGCTGATGACCGACTGGAACGCCTTGTCCGCGTCGTTCAGTTGCGTGCCCATCGCCTTGACGCCGAAGTCGAGCGTCAGGCGCGACTTCGGGATGGCGGCGGTGTGGAAGATGCCGCTGTTGAGGTTGGGGCCGAACGAGTACATGAACGGCGCCAGGTAGGCGCGCGCGTACGTTTCGCCGACCTTCTCGACTTCGCCCTGCAGGTCCCCGGCCGTCGCCGTGGTGACGGCGCCCAGCGCCAGCAGCGCCAGCAGGCCAAGGGCGGTGAGCCGCCCCAGAGACTTGAACATGGTTTTCCCCTCCGCGAACTGGTTGATACGGGCGGACGGCGGTTATAGATTGCTTTCCCGTCCCCATAGGTGGGCCGCCCCGCCGGCGGGACCCCTGACCCGTCGGGTCAGGGCAGCATAGCAAAGACCGGTCCGGTGTTCCAGCCGAACGGAAAGTGCCGGGATGACGAGCGAAAACACGGCTTCCACCGACCCCGAGCCCACGGGCCTGATGCTCTGGGACATGGCCGGAACGCTGATTTCCATCGATCCGCACACCGGCAAGCAGGGCTCGCTGCCCGGCTGCGACGTCTACCTGCCCGAGCTGGCCCGCGAGTTCCGGCATGTCGTGACGACCGGGGACACGGCCACCGAGGCCCGGCACACCCTCGGGGCGCACGAAATCCTGCCGCATCTGGTCCGTATTTTTGCCGATCTGCATGAGCCCGTGGGCAAGCCCTATGGCCGCATCATCGAGGAAATGGGGGCCTCCGCCGACCGGTCCCTGGCCGTCGGCGACCGGATGCGGGCCGACATCGCATCGGACACCGACCGCGTCGTGTCTATTCTCGTCGGTCAGACGGGCCTGGTGGGGCAGGAGGGCCGCCCGGTGAACGCCGGCATGATCGCCTACATGGTGCACATTTTGCGGCGGCAGTCGGCGGGCGACTTCCTGACCGCGTTCCACCACCTGACCATCACCGCGATGCCCGAGCCGGACGACATCGGCCCGCGCGCCGGCGGCGAAGTGATCGCGGCCTGGCGCCGTGACGACGGCTTCCCCTACCGGCTGCTGCTGTGGACGCACCCGGAACTGGAAGGCCAGCGCGCCCTGATCGTTATTTCCTGAGTTTTGCCGCGTTTTCGCGCCGCGAAAGGACCCTGCGCCATGACCGAGCCCATCCGCCTGTTCGTCACCGGTGGCACCTTCGACAAGGAGTACAACGAGCGCGACGGCTCGCTGTACTTCAAGGACACCCACATGGCGGAGATGCTGAAGCTCGGGCGCAATCTGGCCACCGTCGAGGTGCGCACGCTGATGATGGTCGACAGCCTCGAGATGACCGACGACGACCGGCAGGCCATCCTCTCGCAGTGCCGCTCGTGCCCCCACGACCGCATCGTCATCACCCACGGCACCGACACCATGGAGGTGACCGCGCGCCTGCTGGGCGAGCAGATCACCGGCAAAACGGTGGTCCTGACCGGGGCGATGATCCCCTACGCCTTCGGGTCGTCGGACGGCCTGTTCAACCTGGGCGG
>CAIOLW010000017.1 GCA_903859215.1 uncultured bacterium
AGGTTGTGGAGAAGGTTTGGGTGCTGAACGATCGGCGGCAGTGCAGGCAGAGGAACCTCTGGATACGGTGTGGGGCCACCTGTCTACCGAAGGTGCCAATGCACTTGAAGCGCCAGCCGGCCTCCAACTGCAGGTGATACTTGCAGTTGGGGTTGGGGCAGTGGGGCGGGGTGAATGAATTGCTGGTGTGTCGCATACCTACCCGGGGCATGGCCCGGGCCAGACACATTTTCAGAGGCACAACCCACATATTGACAATAACTTGCGATTTCGATAGACACGCAACCGCAAAAGCCGACAAAATAGGTATGACAGCAGGCATCCGTCTGTCCCTAATCACCGCCGCGCGGACACCCCATTTGCGGGTGTTCGCCTGGCCCGGCTTCGCCGGCGGGGACTACGTCGGAATCTTGTCGCTGTGTCAACCGAGGGGGATAGCCATGAAGTCCGCGCGTTACCATGTCGCCGTCATGCTGATGATGGGGCTCGCCGCCGTTTCGCTGGCCGCCGGCGATCCGCAGCCTGCAGCTCCGACCTCCACTTCCGCTTCGCAGACCCCTGTGACCGAGACACCCGCTGCCCAGTCGGGCGCGGTGACCACGCCCGTCGCACCGACTCCCGCCGCCGGCATCGTCGACCTGCCTGAAAACCAGGCCGAGATCGAGGCAGCCCGCAGCGGCCAACTGAAGCTCGTGCAGCCCGAGGGCGTGGCGCCGCTGCCGGTCATCGACCCGGCCCGTGCCGAGCGTCGGGCCGCTTTCGACGCGGTCATCGCGGGCCAGGACGCGAAGATCCAGTCGCTCGCGGATCGGTTGGCCGGCGCCAAGGGCGACGATGCCCTCGTCATCCAGAAGGAAATCGAGCGCGAGAAGCTGGCCACCAGCCGCCACCTGCTCGAACTGCAACTGGAGTTCGCCACGCGCGACGGCGACCAGCCGCGCATCGAGCGCCTGCAGGCGGCGCTGGCCGAATGGGACGCCCCGGCGCCCGTCGGCACGCCCGTCAGCCGTCCCGATCCCGTCAACCAGGGGCGCTAACCGCCAGGAGGCATGATCATGCGCAAGCTGCTTAGCCTGCTGCTCGTGGTCGCGGCCCTGGCTGTTGCCGGTGGTGCGCGGGCCGATATCGGCCCGCCCGTCAACGTTCGCATCCTGGGAGAGCCGCGGGCCGCACAGCCCGGAGTCCCGTTCAAGGGACAATTGCAGATCGAGACCGGTACGCCGCTGGTACTGGACAACCTGATGTTCATGGAAGACGGCTGGGACCAGTTGTCGATGTCCGTCGGCCCGGAGCTGACGGTCGACAAGTCACGGCCCCAGGTGGTCGACTTCGAGGTCTCTACGGCCGATCCGAGCCTGCCGCTGGTGTTGAGCTTCACCATCGAGGGGACGGAATTCACGCGGACGTTCGACCTGTCGCCGGAGTCCGTGGCCTTCGTGCGCGGACCGAATTCGGTCATGAAGGTACTAGCCACAGGCGATGTGCCCCCGTTGACGGAAGAGACACGCGTCTCTCCGCCCGCCGACGGGACCCGGCCGGGACCGCTGCCGGGCGAGAAGGGACGCAATATCCGCGTCCACGGCCGCTTCGTGTATGTCCGCAGCGACGGCAACACGATCGGCGCCGACGGCATGACCGTGCGCGTCTACGACAACGACTCGCCGTTCCCCTCGGCCCAGCTGGCCGTCCTCGCCACCGACGCGCAGGGCTGGTACGATGTCACGTTCTGGTGGGGCGACGACTTCTTCGACCCGCAGCCCGACATCTACCTCCGCTTCGAGACGAATAATACGCGTGTCAGGACCGAGAGCCCGACCTGGGTGTCCGGCTCCTACTCGTGGGACACAGGTACGATCAACGACTACGGCGGCACCGACCTGGACTTCGGCTGGCTGCAGCCGTCGGACATCAACCAGCATCCCGCCGTCCACATCCAGACCAACCTGACCCGCACCTGGCGCTGGTGGACGGGCTACGGTTATGACACGCCGTTCGTGGCGGGCAACTGGCCCAACGGCGCGACCGGCGCCTTCTACAACGGCGAGATCTACTTCAGCACCGGTGAGCAGTGGAACGAGAACGTGGCCTCGCACGAGTACGGCCACCACTGGGTGCAGAACTTCGCCTCCAGCCCGGCGCCCTCGTACTGCAACGGCGTCTGCGACAATTCGCCCAGCGATTGCGGGCATTGCCTGTGGTGTGCGGAGACGGCCAACGTCTCGTTCACCGAGGGCTTCCCCGACTGGATGGGCGACGTGATCCCGCGCAGCTATCTCGGGAGCTACGGGCGCGCCGCGCTGGCCAGCTACAACATGGAAAACGTCATGTTGTGCGGCAATGCTTCCTACCGCGACCCCTACATGACCGAGGGCAACCTGGCCGCCGTGGTGCGTGACATCGGTGATGCCACCAACGACGACGAGGCGGCCTATCCCGAGACGGACGAACTGGCCGTGGGCTGGGGGCCGGCCATCACCACCGTCGACCTGGACAACCCGACAACGGCCGCGGCGTTCCTGACCGCGTTCAAGAATCGGTATCCCGGCTGGCGGGAAGGGCTGTGGGCCACGGCGAGGAACGACAACTACGACATCGACGTCTCGGCGCCGCCGGCCGTCACCAGCCTGTATTCGACCAGTCACTCGGTCAGCGTCGGTTCGCCCGACCCGACCATCGACATGGTCTGGACGCGGGCCTACGACGACGCCTCCGGCGTCCGCGGCTACGGCATCGAGATCGCCGGCGGCATCGGGTTGCCCTCCGCCGTGATGGATATCGGCGACGTGACCAGTTACACGACGCCGTCGCTGCCGCCCGGCACCTATTACTTCAGCATCCGCACGCTCGACCGCTCGGGCAAGTGGAGCGGCACGTACGCCTGGAACGGGCCGTACATCGTGCGCGCGGCGTTGCCGGCGAACCTGGCCTTCTACCAGTACGGCGGCTGGAGCAGCGTGCTCGTGCCGCGGCCGGCGGCCGACGCCAGCTTCGGCAGCGTGCCCGCACCCGCGACGTTGCCCGGCAATGCCGCCGGCACGTGGTGGAACGTGGGCCTGTGGAATTCGGGCGAATCGGCCACCGAGGGCGGCTTCCAGGCGCGCGCCTATGTCGACGGCGACTGGCAGTATTGGGTGTCCTGGGGCGTCATCGGTTCGCACGGCGGCGCCTATGCGAACAACCTGGGCCCGATCTGGGCCAGGGGCGGCCGCCACACGTTCGAGGCGCGGTTGGATGCACTGGACGAGGTGGCCGAGACCAACGAGGGCGACAACCGCTGGGCGCACCAGTGGGTCTGGAGCCCGCTGCCGCTGGTCGCCAACACCTGGACCACTCGCGGGGCTCCGCCGCTGAAGGCCGCCGGTTGGGATGCCGTCAGCGACGGTTCCAGCCTGTACGTCAACAGCGACGGCCTGCGGATGAATGCCACCGCGTGGTGGGACGTCGCGGTGATGCGGCCGCTCGCGGCCGACGCCGACTACGACGTGTACCTGCACGCCGCCAGCACCGGCGCCGCTGACGGTTTCGCCTCGACGCTGGCTGCCTCGGGACGCCTCAGCGGTCTGCTGGACGCGGTGATCGTCAATCACAACGTCGTCGCCTGGGACAACTGCGACGTCGGCATCGTGAACTACAACGGCAAGTCCGCCAACTACGAGATCGTCCACCAGACGAACAGCTTCATGTCGTTCGGTGACTCGACCACCGTGCAGTTCGCGCAGGACCAGATGCTCCGCATCTGGGAGGTCTATGTGGCTCCCGGCCATGTCGGCCCCGTGAGCGTCACGGTCGACGTCGACCCGGCGGGCGGCCCGCTGGTGGCGCAGTGGCTGGACAACACGTTCCAGCGTGGCGGGCTTTCCAATTACTACGCTTCGTCGGTCACCGACGCGGCCGGCCGTGCGCGTTTGGACATGAACCTGGCCGTTTCCGGCTACCACGCCCTGGTCGTCTACCGCGACCCGACGTGGGGCAAGACCACCGGCCCGATCGACGTGACGATCGAGATCAACACGACACCGCCGGACTTCCTGCCGAAGTTCGCGACGGGTTGGCACGCTCCCTTCGTCCCGCGCGCGGCGGCGGACGGGGCCTGGAACTCGGTGCCGGTGCCGACGACGCTGCCGGGCAACGTCGCCTCCACCTACCTCAACCTGTCGGTCCGCAACGAAAGCCCGTCGGCCTCGCCGGGCGGTCTCCCGGGCGAGATGTACCTCGACGGCGTGTATTCCTGGTGGGTCGCCTGGGGGGCGTTCCCCGCGTACACCGACGGCCTGTTCAACTGGGGTGTCCCGTGGACTGTCCGCGGCGGCCGGCATGCGCTGGCCCTGAAACTCGATGCCCACCAGGCCATCGAGGAGATCCACGAGGACAACAACATCTACGGCGAGCAGTACGTCTGGTCGCCTCTGGACCTGGTCAACAACACGCCGGTCTATCGCTATGGTCCCCCGGACCCGTACGGCGACTGGACCAACGTCAATTCGGGCGAGACCTTCTACCCGAATTGCGACGGCGTGCGGATGCCGAATGCCGGCAGCTACTGGCGTGCGGTAGCGGTGATGCCCGACGCGGGGACCGACGTCGACCTGCGCCTGCATCTGCCGAGCACCGGCGCCAAGGACGGGTTCGCGAACAACCTCGCGGGCTCGTACTGGTGGGCGGGCAATTCCGACTACGTCCTGGTGAACTTCAACCTGACCGGAATGCAGCCCTACGATGCCGGCGTCGTGAACTTCTCCGGCGGCGGCGGATACGTCACGGAGTCGACCGCAACCAACAGCTGGATCAGCTACCCGGCCGGTATCTATGGTGCGTACAGCCTGCCGGCGAACCGGATCCTGAACCTGGTCGAGGTCTACCTGCCGGCCGGGCCGACGGGCATCCACCTGATGGATCTGGGCGGAGGCGTTGACTACGGCCTGTCGCTGCACCGTGGGGATACGGTCTATCAGGGCAAGTCCGATGCGTTGGCCATCTCCCAGGACGGCTTCGGCTCGGGGCAGGACGAACTGCTGGCCGTCAACGTTCCGGCCGCCGGCTGGTACTGTGTCTCGGTCTGGAAGAAGGGCTCGGCCGACCTCGCGCTGGACGGGACCTACAACCTGCGGTTCTACTCCGGCTGGGCGAGCGGCGTGGGGAACGACCTGCCGTCGCCGTCGAAGACGGCCCTGGTGGACATCACCCCCAACCCGTTCAACCCGCAGACGAAGATCACGTACGAGCTGGCCGGCGACGGCCAGGTGCAACTCCAGGTCTACGACCTGCAGGGACACCTGGTGCGCACGCTGGTCAACGGTTCGCGCGCAACCGGTCGCCACACCGAGACCTGGGACGGCTCGGATGACGGCGGCGGCAAGGTGGCCAGCGGCCTCTACATGGCCAGGCTGACCGCCGGCGGCGTGACGCAGATGATGAAGATGACGTTGTTGAAATGACCTGACCCGGGTCGAAATGACCCGGACAGGTCGTCGACGACGGACGACAGGTGACGCGGCCCCGGCTGGAAACGGTCGGGGCCGCTTCGCGTCCGCACGCACGCGCACCGCGGGCAGGGGGCCGCGGGGCAGGGTAGGAAACCACCCGACCGCGGCGCCCCCATCCACAGGAGGGGCCTGATACCGGTGATTGCAGGCCGATTCACAGCATACGCAAAGTCTTTATTCATATCGATCAAGGTTCCGGCCCCCGGGACGAGAACCCAGGGGTGCGCCAGATCGAACCGCGGGCAGCAGCGGTATCGGTGTGGTAATTCCCGAATACGTTGACCGCACAGAGGACGGTGCCCGATGCACTCCCAGTGGACCATCAGCAAGAAGCTCGGGATGGCGTTCGGCGCCGTCACGACCATCACACTATGCCTGGGCATCGTGGCTTTCTACGGTTCCGTGAAGAGCGACGAGTCGGTGCGCGAACTCGGCGTGGTGCGCCTGCCCAGCGTGATGTCGCTGCTGGTGATCAGCGAGGCGCAGACGGCGGTCGACGCCGGCGAGAACGCCCTGCTGTCGACCCGGCTGGACGCCGCCGGCCGCCAGGCTGCATACAAACGCTTCGACGATGCCAAGGCGCGCGCCGACGCTGCGCGGAAGATTTATGAGCCGCTGCCGCAGACGCCCGAGGAGGCCGAGACCTGGACGAAGTTCGTCCCGGCCTGGAACAACTGGTGGTCGGATCACGAGACCGTCGTCAAGCTGTCCCATGACTACGAGGCTGCCCTGGCGAGCCGCGACTCCAGCCGCATCGCCACCGCGTACGCGAAGGTGAGCGACTACGCGCTGGTCACGGTCGGCGCCTCGTTCGGCGCCGCCGAGACGCAACTGAACCGTCTGGTGGAGATCAATGAACAGGTGGCGGGTGAGCGCACGAAGGCGGCCCTCGCGCAGAGCACCTTCCTGAAGTTGCTCAGCCTGGCGGCGACCATCATCGGCGTCCTGGGCGCGACGTTGCTGGGGATCTTCATCAGCCGCGGCATCAACAAGGGCCTGCGCAACGTGGCCCTGGCCCTGGGCGACGGCAGTGAGCAGACCGCCAGCGCGGCCGGCCAGGTGTCGCAGTCCAGCCAGGTGATGGCCGCCGGCGCCAGCACGCAGGCGTCCAGCCTCGAGGAGACGTCCGCCTCGCTCGAGGAGATCACCGCGATGACCCGGTCGAACGCCGACAAGGCGCACGAGGCGATGGCCCTGGCCGGGGCGGCCAACACCAGCGCCGGCAAGGGCGCGCAGGCGATGACCGAGATGATGGCGGCGATCGAGAGCATCAAGCAGTCGTCGGACGAGACCGCCAAGATCGTCAAGACGATCGACGAGATCGCCTTCCAGACCAACCTGCTGGCGCTCAACGCCGCGGTCGAGGCCGCGCGCGCCGGCGACGCCGGCAAGGGCTTTGCCGTCGTGGCCGAAGAGGTCCGCAACCTGGCCCAGCGCAGCGCCGCCGCCGCGCGCAACACCTCGGTCATGATCGAGGACTCGGTCAAGCGGGCCGGCAACGGCGTGCTGATCTCGCGCAAGGTGGGCGAGTCGTTGAACGAGATCTCGGCCGCGGCGAGCAAGGTCAACGACCTGGTGAGCGAGATGGCCGCGGCGAACGTGCAGCAGGCCGAAGGGGTCGCGCAGGTCAGCAAGGCCGTGGCCCAGATGGACCAGGTGACGCAGTCCAACGCGGCCAGTTCGGAGGAATCGGCCAGCGCGGCTGAGGAACTCAACGCCCAGGCGGTCGAGATGCAGCGCATGGTCGTCGAACTGGTGGCGATGGTGGACGGTGCGGCGGCGGCCAACGTGCGATAGACCGCAGCGATGAGCATGCGACCGGCCGCCGGACACGGGATGTCCGGCGGCCGTTTGTCTATGCCACCGCCGCGATCAGCGCCCCGAAGTACGCCGGCATCTCGTGCCGCGGGTACCAGGCGAGCGACACCTCCTGGTCCAGCCGCTTGCCTGAACACAGGTCGACCAGCCGGCCGTCGGCCAGCCACGGCGCCGCGAAATCCTCATCCAGCACCGTGTAGCCCAGCCCCGCGGCGACCATCCCGGCCAGCGCGTCGGGACTGTTGACCAGGTGGCGCCGTCGCCGCGCGCCGGCCAGCAGGTCGTGGCGGCGCAGGAAGGCCAGCGTGGCGTCGTCGCCCTCGTTGAAGTCGATGATGCGCTCGCCGGCGACGACATCGCGCAGCTTGCGCTTCTTCCACGTTCCCGGTCCCACGAGCACCTGCCGGCTCGGGCGCAGCGCCTTGGCGGCCAGCTCGACGACGACATCACCGCGGGGCAACACCGCCAACTGTGCCTGCCCGGTCTTGAGCGCGGCCAGGCCCGCGTTCTGGTCGTCCAGCACGAAGGCCAGCGAGACGCCGGGGTAGGCGGCCAGGGCGGCCGTGGTGGCGGGGATGACGCGGCTGCGCATCAGGCTCGAGGGGCCGGTGATGGTCACGCGCACATCGGCGGCGGCGTCGGCGCTACGGACCACGGCCAGCAGCTCGCCTTCAAGGTCGCCGGCCCGCTGCCCGTACCGGACCAGGGCCTCGCCCTCGGCCGTGGGCCGCATGCCGCGCCGCGACCGCACGAACAGCGTGCAGCCCAACTCGCGTTCCAGCACACGGATACGCTGGGTGACGCCGGTCTGGCTCAGCCCGATCTCGCGCGCGGCCCCGTGGACGGTGCCGTTGCGCACGATGGCCATGAAGGCCTCGAGTCCCGGATGGAGTAAACTCATAATAAGTGATCAATAACTGAAATCATTCAATGATGCAAATCAATTGTCCAAATCTATCTTGGGCGTTCGAAATCGACCCCCAGCAGGAGGATGGCCCGATGGTGCACGAGGCGTTGGCGAAGGACGGCAAGCAAAAGGTGGTGCTCGCGTACAGCGGGGGCCTCGATACGTCGATCATCCTGGTCTGGCTCATCGAGCAGGGCTGGGACGTGATCGCCTACATCGCCGACGTGGGCCAGGACGAGGATCTCGCGGCCGCCAAGCGCAAGGCGCTGACCCTGGGCGCCACGAAGGTGTACGTGGAGGACCTGAAGGAAGAACTCGTCACCGACTTCATCTTCCCGATGATCAGCGCCAACGCCATCTACGAGGGCCGCTACCTGCTGGGCACCGCCGTTGCGCGGCCGCTGATCGCCAAGCGCCAGGTCGAGATCGCCGAACTGGAGGGCGCCGCCTGGGTCTCGCACGGCGCCACCGGCAAGGGCAACGACCAGGTGCGGTTCGAGCTGGCGTTCTACGCGCTGGCCCCGCAGATCAAGGTCTTCGCGCCCTGGAAGGACGCCACGTTCCTGGCGCAGTTCAAGGGCCGCACCGACATGATCAATTACGCGCAACAGAAGAACATCGAGATCAAGTCGTCGCTGGCCAAGCCCTACAGCGAGGACGACAACCTGCTGCACATCAGCCACGAGGCCGGCATCCTGGAAGACCCGGGCATGGCCGCGCCGCCCGAGGTGTACTCGCGCACCGTCGCGCCCGAACTGGCGCCCGACACGCCGGCGCTGCTGGCCATCGACTTCACCGACGGCCTGCCGACCAAGGTCACCAACCTCGACAACGGCAAGGAAGTGACCGGCGCCCTGCCGCTGTTCATGTACCTCAACGAGATCGGCGCCGCGCACGGCGTGGGCCGCGTCGACATGGTCGAGAACCGCTTCGTGGGCGTGAAGTCGCGGGGTGTGTATGAAACCCCGGGCGGCACCATCCTGCTGGCCGCGCACCGCGATCTCGAGGGCCTGGCCATGGACCGCGAGGTGATGTGCCTGCGCGACATGCTCGCGGCCAAGCTGAGCGAGCTGATCTACAACGGCTTCTGGTTCAGCCCCGAGATGGACTTCCTGATGTCGGCCATCCACAAGAGCCAGGAACTGATCGACGGCCGCGTCACCGTGAAGCTGTTCAAGGGCGGCGTCTGGCCGCTGGCGCGCACCAGCCCCAGCTCGCTGTACGACCAGGACCTTTCGAGCATGGACGCCGAGGGCGGCTACGACCAGCAGGACGCCGGCGGCTTCATTCGCATCAACGCCATCCGGCTGAAGGCGCACCACGCCATCTGCCGCAAGCGGGCGGCCGCCGCGCGCGAGGGCGCCACAGTGGGTGCGGCGAAATGAGCACGCTCTGGACCCGGGCCGACGAGCCCGATCCCTGGCTGCAGTCGTTCCTGGCCGGCGACGACCACGTGCTGGACCGCCAGTTGCTGCCCTACGACTGCCGGGCGTCGCTGGCGCACGCCCGCATGCTCGCGCGCATCGGCGTGCTTGACGATGCGGAGCTGCAGAGCCTCGAGAAGGGCCTCGCGCAGATCGCCGAGTCGGCCGAGCACGGCCGGTTCGCGATCACCGAGGCCGACGAGGACTGCCACACCGCCATCGAGAACTTCCTGACGAAGACGTGCGGCGAGGCGGGCCGGAAGATCCACACCGGCCGCTCGCGCAACGACCAGGTGCTGACGGCGCTGCGGCTGTGGGAGAAGGACGCCGTCGACCACCTGCTCGGCGCGCTGGTGGCGTACCTCGACGCGCTGTACGCGATCCGCCAGGCGCAGGGCGCCATCACGCTGCCCGGCTACACGCACATGCAGGCCGCGATGCCGACCACGGTCGACGTCTGGCTGGGCAGCTACGCCGACGCCGCGCGCGACGACCATGAACTGCTCTCGCTGGTGCGCCGCCTGGTCGACCGCTGCCCGCTGGGCACCGCGGCCGGCTTCGGCGTGCCGGTGCTGGCCATCGACCGCGAGGGCA
>CAIOLW010000018.1 GCA_903859215.1 uncultured bacterium
CCTCGATGCCGTCATCCTGGCGGTGCTCGCCGACGAGCGCCCGCTGCTGCTGATCGGCGCGCACGGCACCGCGAAGAGCGAGCTGCTCAACCGGCTCGCCGCGGCGCTGCAGCTCGAACACCGCCACTTCAACGCCAGCCTCATCAGCTTCGACGACCTGCTCGGCTACCCCGTGCCCAACGAGGCGCGCGACGCGCTCTCGTGGCTGCGCACGCCGGGCGACCTGTGGGGCGCCGAGTCGGTGTTCCTCGACGAGATCTCGCGCTGCCGCCCCGAGACGCAGAACAAGCTGTTCGCGGTGATCCACGAGCGGCGCGTGCAGGGGTTGCCGTTGGCAAACCTGAGGTACCGGTGGGCCGCGATGAACCCGCCGGCGCTCGACGACGGCACCATCGAGGGCGATGCCTACGCCGGCTCGGTGCCGCTCGACCCGGCGCTCGCCGACCGGTTCCCGTACGTGGTGACCGTGCCGCGCCTGCTGGACCTGTCGGTGGCCGATCGCACGGCGATCATCGCGCAGGGCGGCGCCGCGCCCGACGGCGACACCGGCCTGCCCGCGCTGGTCGCCGTGGCGCGGGCGCGCCTGGCGGAACTGTCCGATGGCCAGCGCGCCTGGGCCGCGGCCTGGGTGCAGGGATTGATCGTGCCGCTGCACCAGATGGGGCTCGACATCAGCGGGCGCCGCGCCGTCGCGTTGGCCTCGTCGGCGCTGGCCGTGCATGCGGCCCACCTGGCGCTCGGGGTGCGCAGTTCGCTGCCGCAGTCGGCGTACACCGCGCTGCGCTGGGGGCTGCCGCAGCGCGCGCTCGGCCGCGTGATCGATGACGCCGCGCTGAAGGCGGCCCACCGCCTGGCCGACCACGCGGCGCGCGCAATCGACGGCGCCACCTGGCGAGACATCCGCGGCGAGGCCGACCCGGTGCGCCGCGTCGCCATCGCGCTGCGCGCGGAGCCCGGCGAGTCGACGCGCACGCAGGTCAGCCAGCTCGTGCTCGATGCCCTGGCCTCGCAGACGCCGAACGGACGCCGTGTGCTGGCGCTGGTGCTGGCCTCGCGGTTCACGCGCGAGGACCTGCTGACCGCCGAGGCCTGCGAGCAGCTGGCGGTGCTGGTCGAGCCGGTGCTCGCATTTGCGGACGGCGGAAAGGTCACCCGCTCCGTGCCGCGCGCGCACGCCAATGCATGGGATACCGTGTGCGCCACCATCGACCGCCTGTCGAAGGAGGGCGAGCCGCAACTCGGCGAGATCGGCAACCTGCTCTACGCGGCGTTCCTGGACGATGCGACGGGCCTGGACGTGGCACGGGTGGTCGCCTGCTACCGCGAGTGGCACGAGTTGCTGCATCCGGCAGCGGACGGGGAGGCGGCATGAGCACCTCGCGCTCCATCAAGGTCAGGTGCCGCCCGTTCGACCCGGCGCGCACTGTCGGCGCGGTGGCGCTGCGGAGCGGTGTGGCGGCGCCTGTCCCGTCGCTGCGGCTGTTCTCGTTCGTCGATCCGTACCCGCTCCTGCTCGGGCGCCCGTTCGAGCGCGAGTGGGAGCGCGATGCGCACCTGCGCCTGGTGCGGTTGGTGGCGCTGGCCCAGGACGCGGTGCTCGGCCGTCGTGATGCCGACATCGAGCTGTACCCGTGCTCCGACGACGAGTTGTCCGACCGCCTGGAGGAGATGCTCGGGCGCCTGGATCCCGTGGCGTTGGGGCTGCCGCCGTTCGCCATCGTGCGCCGCATCCCGGTGGACGGCGTCCACGAACAGGGCTTCGAGGCGGACCCTGCGCGCGCGCTGGCCCTGCTGTCGCGCGTGTCCGGTTCCGTATTCATTCGGCGGCGCGCGCCGGGCACGGCCGTGATGCGGACTCCCCGGATGGCCTTCGCGTTCTACGCGGCGCCCGGCGCGGGGGAGGTGCCGGCATGA
>CAIOLW010000019.1 GCA_903859215.1 uncultured bacterium
CGAGCCGACGGGCAACCTCGACACCGCCGCCGGCGAGCAGGTCTTCGACCTGATGCGGCGCATCAACCGCGAGGAGCGCGCCGCCTTCCTGGTGGTGACGCACGACCCGAACATCGCGACGCGGTGCGACCGGGTGGTCGAGCTGGTGGACGGCAGCATCGTGCGCGAGCACGTCCCGCCGCCGGCGTGAGCACCCGCCTACGCGTCGGCGTGGGCCTTTCTCTGCGACCGGTGGAACGTGCGGTGGACGAGGTCGCCGGCGCGCGTGTGCAGCCGTTGCAGCCGGGTCGTGTTCCCGCTCGCTTCCATGTCGTGCTCGGCCAGGAGCTCTTCCATCGTCACGAACGTGTAACCCTCGTTGCGCAGCTGGTCGATGATCAGGGGCAGGGCGGCGATGGTGCCCTCGCGGCCGCGGCGGCTGGCGGCGCGGAAGCCGTCCTCGAGGCCGTCGTGGAGCAGGACGATGCTCCCGGGTTTGGCCTGGCGCACCACGCGGCCGGCGATCCGGGCCGGGTTGTTCGTGAGATAGTCGGCGGGATCCACCGACCAGTCGACCAGTTGCAGGTGTTCCCGCCTGGCGGTCACCAGCATCTGCGGGCTGCGCCAGCCGTGGGGAGGACGGAAGTACCGCGGCGCGACGCCGGTGGCGTTCTCGATCGCCGCGGACGTGGAGTCGATCTCGCGCTTGACCCGCGGCGCGCCGCGCAGCGGCAGCAGGAACGAGTGGTCCCAGGAGTGGTTGCCGATCGGGAAGCCGTGGTCGGACACGTAGCGGGCGGTCTGGGGATCGGCGGCGACCCGGTCGCCGATCTCGAAGAACGTCGCGGCCACGCCCCGTTCCTGGAGGATATCCACGATGGCCCGCGTGGAGGCGCCGTTCGGGCCGTCGTCGAAGGTCAGGGCGACCATCTTCTTCGCGACGTGCGGCCGCACGACTTCCCCGAAGACGGAACTGCTCGGCGAGACCGACAGGTAGATGGCGACAAGCGAGGCCAGGCTGACGCCCAGCGCGGCGCGCCGGCGCCGGGCCTTCAGGGCCAGCGCGGGCGCCGACTCGCGGATCGCCGCGAAGCCCCAGAACAGCGACCGGCCGAAGAGCTTCAGCCAGAAGTAATTGACGGTGAACAGGACCGACTGGCGCACCGGCTGCGCGACGAAGCGGCGGCTGCTGGTGGTGACGACGACCGCGGGGTCGAAGACGATCCGCCCGCGCTGCCTCATCTGCGCGTCGAGGTGGATGTCCGCGCCCAGGTTGACGTCCATGTCGATGCCGCCGGCGGCCTCGAGGTCGGCCTTCCGGAACGCCATGTTCGCGCCCCACAGCTCGCGCGGCATCGATTTCGCGCACCAGGTGAGGTAGCTGGATCCCTCGTAGGCGACCGGGCCGGTCACGCCCGCGACGCCCGGATCGGCCAGCAGCGCCTCGATCCGCGCCAGCCACCGCGGCCCGACCTCCGAGTCCGCGTCCGTCACGGCCACGAGCGGATTGCCGGCCGCCTGGATCCCCGCGGCCAGCGCGTACACGTAGCCGCGCCGCGGTTCGTGGACGACGGTGGCGCCGAACTGCCGCGCGATCGCCGCCGTCCGGTCGGTGGAGTCGTTGTCCACGACGATGATCTCGGCCTGGACCGCACGCGCCTGGTCGGTGAGCGCGGCCAGGCACCGGGGCAGGAGCTCTTCCTCGTTGAAGGCCGGGATGACGACCGAAATGCGATTCATGAGCCCCCTTTCCTCCGGTTGGTGATGGTCAGCAGTGCGCAAACTCTATGATGTTGGTCCGGTTCCCGCAACCCAGGGCGGGGGGGCGCACCGGGGCCGCCGCGGACCGTCTTTCGTCGCCCTGGGCTCGTGAACCCGCCTGCGGGCCGGCAAGTCCAAGGGAGAGCGTCAGGTGGCCCTGCGCCAGGCCCGGGGACACAGGGCGCCCGGCCTCAGGCAGGCCCCTGCCGCTTGAACACCCGCAGCACCACCCGGGCCCGCGAAGCCCCCACATAGACGAACCGCCGCCAGCTCTCCGCGTTGTAGACGCGGCTCGGCTCGCCGATCCCCACCAGCAGCACCGCGTCGGCCTCGAGTCCCTTGAACTTGTGCACCGTCGAGTAGCGGATGGTGTTGGGCGCGTCAGGTTCGGCGGCGTCGCGCACCGTGAAGTTGCCCAGCTTGCGCACCTCGGCGAATGACGAGTTCTCCAGCTTGTGCGCGCCAAGCATCACCACTTGCGCCGGCGCCAGTCCCTGCTCGTGGATCAGCTCGTGCAGCGCGCGGCGGACGGCGTCGCGCTCTTCCTCGGGCGAGGCGACGTTGACAAGGACAGGCGCCGGGCCGTCGGGCAGGCCGCGCACGCCGGCCTCGTCGGCCTGGCCGATCGCGGCGCGCGCATAGGCGGCGATGGGGCGCGTGTTGCGGCAGTTGCGGCGCAGGCGGTAGACGGGTTCAGTGAAGGGCAGCTGCACCTCGCGGCCGTAGATGTTCTGGTGGTCGTCCAGGAAGATCTGCAGGTGTGACGTGTCGCGGTCGGCCAGCAACTCCTCGATCAGCAGCCACCAGTTGGTCTCGAAGTCCTGCGCCTCGTCGACCAGCACGGCGTCGAAACGGAGGCGGGTGTTCGGCAGGGCGTCCAGCGCATCGTCGGCCAGGCGGGCCCAGCGGCCGGGATCGCCCTCGGGATCGGTGGGGGCGCCCGCCTCGACGAGCAGCGCCAGGCAGTGGTCGTGGAACGTGGCGGCCGTGACGCGGTCGGCCACGTCGGCCAGTTGCTCGCGCAGGTGCGCGGCCAGGGGGCGGTTGAAGCAGAGGACCAGCACGCGCTTGCCGTCGGCGGCCAGGCGACGGGCCTCGGCGATGATCAGCAGCGTCTTGCCCGTGCCGGCGCCGCCGCGCACGACCAGGCGCTTGTTGTCGGCCAGGCCCTCGAGCAGTTCCGCCTGTTCCTCCGTGAGTCGGACCAGTTCGCGATGGGCCAGCGCGATGGTCGGGGCCAGCGTGGCCACCAGGCGGAACGAGGGCTTGAGCACGTCGAGCACCGAACCGACCACGTCCGGACGCGGCGCGCGCAGCGCCTCGCCGAAGCGCCCGAGCACCTTGATGACGTGGGACTGCACATCGTCGAGGTCGTGTTCGAGCAGGAGCAGGTCCTTGTCCATGTCCGGCCGCAGGGTGCCGCGCACGGCGCGCGCGTCGGGAAACGCCACGGCGTAGCCGAACGCCAGCGCCGACTGCCGCCAGGCCTGCGAGTGGTCGCCGAGCAGCTTGTTCAGGTAGTGCGTGCTGCGGCGCGCCTGCATGAACGGGTCGGTCAGGGGCGCGCCGTCGTCGAAGCGCCACTGGTCGGTGGCGCCGTTGTACTCGGGCAGGCCCGACTTGGCTTCGAGCGCCAGCAGTCCGTACCGCGGGTGCAGCAGCACGAAGTCGCACTCGCCCTGCTGCAGGCGCAGGCGCTCGCCGTCCAGCCACGGCAGCGTGTGCAGGACGGTCCAGTCGCTGTCGAGATAGTCCTGGAGGCGGTAGTACAGGAACGATTCGGCGTGGCTCGTGGTCGCCTCGTCGAAGCGATCGGGGATCATGCGGGCCATGGATACCTCGTCTGATGGGGGACGCAGGGGCCAGCATACCACGGGGCCCGCCCATCGTCGTGCTTGCCGTCCCAGGCCAGCCCGGCGGGCGGCAGGGCGCCGACAGGCTGTTTTGTGCCATGTTAATATTTTGCCGGACAATGAGTTACGATTTATCTCGAATATTTCTAAATATTAGTCATTGTTTTGCGACAGTACAGGTGTATTATAACTGCAGCCACCCCAACCCCGGAGCCGGAAGATGACGAGCGCGCTTTCACCGGAAACCTGCGAACCGACCGGCCGCCGCTTTTCGCTGGAGGACCTGTCGGGCCTGACCGGCCTGAGCGCGCGCACGATCCGCTTCTACATCCAGGAGGGCGTCGTCGACCGGCCGGAGGGGATCCGGCGCGGCGCCTGGTACACCGAGCGGCACCTCGAGCAATTGTTGGCGATACGCCGCTGGCAGGCCGCCGGCCTGTCGCTCGACCGCATCCGTGAACTCGTGCATCGACACGCGGACGATGTCGATGTGCCGCCGGTCCGTCGTCGTCCGGGAGATATCGAAGTGTGGAGCCATGTCGCGCTGGCCGAGGGGCTCGAGCTGTTGATCGAGCCCGGCCGCGCAGGGCTGTCGCCGGAGCAGTTGCGCCGGCTGGCGGTCGAATGTGTCCAGGTCGCCGACCGCATCCGGTCAGGCAAGGAGTAGGCATGAGTACGTATCCGCTGCAGGAACAGGCACAGGCCCCGTCGTTGATGTGCTGCATTCCCAACGAACCGATGCCCGTGCTCGAAAAGGTCTCGCTGAAGGCCGTGCTGGAAGACCTGCTGGCGCAGGTGGAAGTGCGGCAGGTGTTCTTCAACCGCGGCCACGAGCCCATCGAGGCCGTCTACACGTTCCCGGTGCCGCGCGGCGCCGTGCTGCTGTCGTTCACCGCGCGGCTGGGCAAGCGCGACCTGACGGGGCGCATCATGGCCGCGCCCGAGGCCGAGGACGGGTACGAGGAAGCCGTCACTTCGGGCGACGCGGCGATCCTGCTGCAGGAGTCATCCCCGGGCCTGTACACGGTGAACGTGGGCAACCTGCTGCCGGGCGAGGACGCCGAGCTGACCTACCGCTACAGCCAGTTGCAGTACTGGCAGTCGGGCGCGCTGCGCTTCGCGCTGCCGACGGTCATCGCCCCGCGCTACGGCGACCCGGCGCAGGCCGGCCTCGAGGAGCACCAGGTGCCCGAGCACAACTTCTTCACGGTGCACCAGGCCGAGTTCCGCGCCAGCATCCGCGGCGCGCTGCAGGACGCCGAGATCACCTGCCCGACGCACGGCATCGTCGTCGAGCGGCACGCCGACCACGCCGTGGTCCGCTTCGAGGACAGCCCCGCCTGCACCATGGACCGCGACATCGTGCTGAACCTCAAGCGCGCGGTGGCCACGCCCGCGGTGGCCGTGGTCGAGTCGACGGCGGACGGCGGCGGTCAACCGGGCGGACA
This sequence comes from uncultured bacterium, assembly GCA_903859215.1. Taxonomy (GTDB): domain Bacteria; phylum Krumholzibacteriota; class Krumholzibacteriia; order LZORAL124-64-63; family LZORAL124-64-63; genus CAINDZ01. The sequence goes on from CAIOLW010000019.1 coordinate 5,042, forward strand.
AGTGGCCCTGCTGACCTTCTGCCCGGAGCCGGGCCGGCCCACGTCGACCGGGCCGCGCTTCGTCAAGATCCTCGTCGACTGCTCCGGCTCGATGCAGGGCGATTCCATCGCGCAGGCGCGCGTGGCGCTGCGCCGCATCCTCGATTCGCTGCGCCCGCAGGACCGGTTCACGATCATGGCCTTCGGCAGCACGCACCGCTTCGTCACGGCCGAGTGCGTGGCCTGCACGCCGGCGGCGATCAGCGGGGCGCGCGATGCGATCAAGACGGTCGACGCCGACCTGGGCGGCACCGAGCTGCGCTCGGCGCTGCTGGCGTTGATGAAGGTGCGCGCGCCGGGCCACGAATTCGCCAACGTGCACGGCGACGTGCTGCTGATCACCGACGGTGAGACCTTCGACGACGACCTGGTCAAGCAGGCCGCCAAGGCGGGCGGCCGCGTGTTCACCGTGGGCGTCGGCTGCGCGCCGGGCGAGAGCCTGCTCGGCCGCCTCAGCGAGAAGACCGGCGGCGCCGCCGAGTACGTGACCCCGAACGACGACATGGCCGCGCGCATCCACCGCCACTTCCAGCGCCTGTACCAGCCGCGCGTTACCGGGCTGAAGATCCAGTGGCCGGGACGCGTCGTGCAGGAGCGGCGCGACCGCCAGGGCGGGCTCTTCGCCGGCGACACCGTGCACGTGCTGGCCCGGCTGCAGGACGGCGCGGCCGGCGAGGTCGTCGTCACGTGCGAACTGGATGACGGCTCGCGCGTGAACACCTCGGTGGCGCTGCGCCGCCTGGTCGACCCCGCCGGCGCATTGCCCGAGGCCGGCTTCCTGGAGCGTCTCATGGCTGCGTCGGAACTGGCCGCGGCCCGCGACGGCGAGAACGAGCCCTCCGCCGCCGACACCAGGCGCCTGACGGAGCTGGCGGTGCGCTGCCAGCTGATGAGCCAGTGGACCTCGTGCCTGATGGTCGCCCTGCGCGACTGGAACGAGAAGACCGACGGCATGCCCGCGTTGACCAAGGTGCAGCAGATGCTGGCGGCGGGGTGGCAGGGGAACGGGAACACCCGGTGGGATGTGTGTCGCAGCGTCGCGTTCAGCATCAACTCCGCGCCGACTGATCGGATGTTGTACCGCCAGTGTGAGTCCAGCGTCCCCCTCATGGGCTCCATGGGCATTTCGCCAGCGTGGAGCCTCACGGACCTGGCGGCCCTCGGCGTGCCGGCCTCCGTGATCGACGGCCTGCGCAGCCTGGTCGACGGCGGCGCCGACGAGGCGACGGTCTGCCTTCTGGCCCTGCACGCGCTGCTGCACGGCAAGGTGAAGCTCCCCCTGGACCGGGACCATTCGCGGGAGGTGCGGCGCGACGCGAAGGCAGCCGCGGCGTCCTTCCCGGACCTGGCGCGGCAGGTGGCGGCGGTTGTGGCGTCAGCGCTGGGGGCTAATCCGTAACGCGAAACGCGGCAATGCCTTGAGTGCGGCCCGGGCTTTGTGGTCCGGGCCGCCGCCATTCATGGGTGCCCGGGCGTCCCGACAGCGCCCCCGAACCGGCCAATTTTCACCCAAGTGCTGATTCCACGCAGGGATCCGTCCGCATCGCTTCCAATCGTCCCTCAAGCCGCCCCGTCGGGGGTCGATGATTCCGGACGGGGCAGGGTCTGTCGTGTGGTACGGCGGATTGACCGTGGAACGGTGACTGCCTCGGAAGGATCGTCAGGGGAACAACATGATCGCGATCGCTGGATTCTTGATCGTCATCCTCGCGGTGTGCGGTGGCTACGCCATGGCGGGGGGCCCCTTCGCCGTGCTCTTCCAGCCGGCCGAGTTGGTGATCATCATGGGCGCGGCACTCGGCACCGTGCTGCTCGGTACGCCGCCCAAGGTCCTGCGCGCCCTCGGCGTCGCCCTGCCGGTCGTGTTCAAGGGCTCGCCCTACTCCAAGGCCGCGTACGTCGAGCTGCTGACGATGCAGTTCGAGGTCTTCTCGAAGATGCGCAAGAACGGCCTGCTGGCCCTGGAAGAGGACGTGGCCGACCCGATGGCCAGCCCGACGTTCCAGAGCTATCCGAAGTTCCTCGGCAACAAGAAAGCCGTCACGTTCTTCTGCGACTCGTTGAAGCTGCTCATCGACGGCACCGACGCCGGGGACGCCGAGCACATCATGATGTCGGACATGGCGACGCAGGCGGAGGAAAGCGTGCTGCCGGCCGGCGTGCTCACGAAGGTCGGTGACGCCATGCCGGGTCTGGGCATCGTGGCGGCAGTGCTCGGCATCATCGTGACCATGCAGAGCCTTGACGGTCCGCCTGAAGTGCTGGGTGAGAAAATCGGCGCGGCGCTCGTCGGCACCTTTCTCGGCATCCTGGTTTCATACGGCTTCTTCCAGCCGATCGCCGGCTCGCTCGAGGCCATCACCCGCGACGAGAACAAGTACCTGCAGTGCATGATGGTGGGTCTGATCAGCTCCGCCCAGGGCGCTTCGCCCCGCACGGCCATCGAACAGGTGCGCCGCGTCATCTACACCGCCGAACGGCCGACCACCGTCGACATGGCCGAGGCAGTCAATTCGCTCAAGGGCAAGGCGTGATGAACCCGGCGCGCCGCACGGCGTGCCATCCCGCGTAAGCAGAGGCGGTCCCGATGTCGGGCAAGGAGAAATCGCACCGGAGGCGGGCGCAGCATGGGGGCGGTCACGGCGGTGGCGCTCACCACGGTGGCGCCTGGAAGGTGGCGTACGCCGACTTCACGACCGCCATGATGGCGTTCTTCCTGCTGATGTGGATTCTGGCCGCCAGTTCGCCCAAGCAGAAATCGGCGATCGCCCAGTACTTCCGGTCGGAAGGCCCCTTCCGCAACGGCGGCGGCACCATGACCGGGAACATGAAGGGCGGGATGGGCCTTCTGTCGGCGCCCATCAGCAACAGCATCATGGACGAAACGCAGTCGCTGGAGATGGTCGCGCGCGATCTGAACGAAGCGATGGCCCCGCCCACCGAGGGCGCCGCCGGAGGCGCCGGCGCCGACAGCAGCCAGGGCAAGGGAGTCGGCGGCGCCAGCGACCTCAAGGACCAGATGAGCATCACGCTGGGCGACGACGGGCTGGTCATCGAGATCACCGACGACAAGCAGGACGAGCTGTTCTCGGTCGGCGGCGACACCATGAACCCGAAGTTCCAGCGCGTGCTCGACCAGATTGCCGCGAAGCTGAACGGACTGAACAACAAGGTCCGCGTGGAGGGCTACACCGACGCGCGGCCGTACCCCGAGGGCGTGGACTACTCGAACTGGGAATTGTCGTCCGACCGCGCCAACGCGGCCCGCCGCTACCTGGAGAAGCGCGGGCTGTCGCGCGACCGCTTCGAGAGCGTGGTCGGCTACGGCGACGGCCGCCTGGCCGCGCCGGCCAGCCCATTGGCGCCGGCCAACCGCCGCATCACCATCACCGTGCTGCGCAACACGCCGATCAAGACGTCGGTGGATTCCGCCGGCGCCGGTCCGATCGAGGCGCCGGACACGGGCTTCCAGCCGTTCGGCCAGATGGTGGATCCGAAACGCAGCGAATCGGCGCCGACGGACAGCGCGCCCCGCACCCCCGGCGGGTACGACCGCAACGAGCGCTGACGAGGCCCCTGTTTCCGCAGCCTACCGCGCGGTCGGGTCCGCCTGCCGCAGCCAGCGGTACAGCGTCATGCGCGAGACGCCCAGCTGCCGCGCCGCGCGCGCCTTGTTCCCCCCCGTGCGCGCGAGCACGGAGTGCAGGGCGGCGCCGCCGGGTCGGGCCAGGCCCGCCTCTTCGTCCGGTTCGCGCGCGGCCTCGACGCAGAGCGTTCCGTGCACCTCGTCCCGTCGCAGGATGACCGCCATTCCCTGGCGGCGGTTCAGCCACGCCTGCTGGGCCAATGATTCCAGTTCCGCCACGTTCCCGGGCCACGCGTGCTCGGCCAGGGCCACGAGCGCCGGCGTGTCGAACACCGAGCGCGCGGTCAGCGCCGAGCCCTCGAGGCGCGAGAGGAAGTGGTCCAGCAGCGGGAGCAGGTCCTGCCGCCGCTCGCGCAGCGGCGCCACGCGCACGGTCATCAGGCGCAGGCGGAAGTAGAGGTCGGGGCGGAAGCGGCCGATCTCGGCCAGCGCGGCCAGGTGTTCGTCGGCCGTCGCCACGATGCGCACGTCCAGAGGCTGCTCGCCGCCGTCGCTGCGCCGTCGCCACATCCCGTCGCGGACCAGGCGCAGCAACTCCATCTGCAGCGCCGGGGGCAACGCTTCGACGCCGGTCAGCAGCAGCGTGCCGCCGTCGGCGCGGGCCAGCAGGCCGCCGGTGCCGTTTCCGGCCTCGCCTTCCAGCTCCCACGCCAGCGTGGAACTGTCGCCGCCGGCGCAGTCCAGGCGCAGGAACAGCTTCCCGCCCCGCGGTCCGTTCTCGTGCAGCCGACGGGCCAGCAGCGACCGGCCGCTGCCCGGTTCCCCGACCACCAGCACGGGGCCGGCGTGGCGCGCGAAACCGTCGCAACGGCGTACCGACTGCTGCAGCGCGGGTGACACGGCGACCACGCGCGTGCCGGGGGCGCGACGCGCCGAGAACGTCCGCCACAGCGACTGGTCGCCGCCGTCGCGCAGGCGGCGCCTGGAAAGTTCCTCGACCACGGCGGCGATCTCGCCGACCAGGCCGGGCACGCCCAGTTCCTGGCTGGCCTGCTGCGCGCGCAGGGCGCTGCGCCAGGCCGCGCCCAGCGCGTCGGCGCCGGCGCCGTGCGGACCGGCGCCTTCGGGCGCGCGTCCCAGAAGCCGGGCCAGGTGGTAGTCGCAGATCATGGCCTCGTGGCGCGCGGTCATCGCCAGCAGCTCGCCGCAGGCTTCCTCGAGTTCGCGACGGGCGACGGGCAGGCGCCCGAGGTGCGCCGCGTTCAGGCCGAGGCAGCGGCGGATGATGGCGGTCTCGTAGCGGTCGCCGACCTCACGAGCCAGGGACAGGGCCTCGTCCAGCACGCGCAGCGCATCCGCGTGGCGTCCTTCGAGGTCCAGGCATTCGCCCTCGCGGCGCAGCAGTTCCATCACCAGGTCGCCGCGCGGGGCCAGGCGACGGGCCACGCCCATCGCGCGGCGGTAGTACACGCGGGCCTCGGCGGGGCAGCCCTCGTCGCGGCAGACGTCGCCCAGGAATTCCAGGGCCAGCGTCTCCTCGCGCGCGAAGCCGTGCTCCTTGGCGATCGCATAGGCGTCCAGGAGTTGCGCGCGCGCGGCGGCGAATTCCTCGCGCAGCCGGCGCACGTTGCCCAGCGCCAGGCGGGCGCGGCAGTTCATGTCGGGAAGGTTTTCCACCAGCGCCAGTTCGGAGGCCAGCAGTTCGGCTGCCGGCTCGTAGTCGCCCTGCTTGTAGCAGACGATGGCCAGGTTCTGGTAGTTCTGCGCCAGGCGCGGCCGAGCGCCCAGCTGGCTGTTGATGGCCAGGCTCCGCTCGAACCAGCGGCGCGATTCGTCCAGGCGGCCGGCGGACAGGTACGTCCAGCCGAGGAAGTTGGCGGCGACGGCGCCGCGCACGGGTTCACCCAGCACCGTGAAGGCGGAGCAGGCGAACTCGACGTGTTCCGTCGCTTCCTGCAGCCGGCCCTGCCAGCGCAGTGCCGCGCCCAGCAGCAGGCGCAGTTCGGCGTGCACCTGGTCGGCGGTGTCGGTGACCCTTTCCAGCAGCGCGCGGGAGGCAGTCTCGACCTCGTCGTAGTGCCCGCCCAGCAGGGCCAGGTTCAACTCGAGCGCGCGGAGCGCGGGGTCGTCGGCGACAGTGACGCCGCCGGTGACCATCGCGCGCAGTGCCTCGGGCACCTCGTCGTGCCGCTTGAGTTCGACCAGGCACCACGCCCTCAGCAGGGCTGCGTCGCGGCGGGTGGCCGTGTCCTCGGCGGACTCCAGGACGGCGTCCAGCGCCGCCAGCGCCTCGATGTGGCGGCCTTGGCGGTACAGGCGGCGGGCGTCGCGCTCGCTGCGCGCGCTGCCCGTCGTTTCGTCAATCGATCCCCGTGCGGTCGTGGGGCGGGTCGCGTCAGCGGCCCGGTCGCGGCGGAGACGGTCAGGGCGCACGGTGCCACCTCCCCGCGAGGGACGAGGCGCCGGCGCCACCGAAGGCGACCGTGCCACCGACCTGGTCGATGCGGACGAGGCGGAACGTCAGCCAGGGCTGGCCGGCGGGATTGAGGCAGGGGACCAGCAGCCAGCCGCCAACCGTGTTCGAATGCGCGGGGGCCACGGCAGTCGTGGACGTGGTCGACGTGGTCGACGTCGTACCGGTCGTCGTGACGGTCGACGACGGCGACGGCGTGTACGGCGACGGGGAGATGTCCGCCGGGCGCAGGACACCGTCGCCGGGATCGCCGGCCGGCTCGTCGCTCAGGATGGGAAGGGCGGCGCGCGCGCGCGGGATCGGCCAGGGGCCGGCGAACAGGAGCATCGCCAGCAGCAGCGCGGCCAGTGGGCGAGGCAGGCGACGGTACGGGACAGTGCGGTCCATGGCTGCTCCTGGGAGGGGGAGCCCGATTCCGATGGTCCGGCAAGGTCCGTCTCGTCCGGCCGCGAGGCCCGGCCGGTCGCCGCCTGGGGCTGGCCGTCGGTCGGGGATCGCCAAAGGTGTGTCCCGCGTGTGCCACCCGGGACTGCTGCGAGACTAGCACCGGGCGTTCAAAACCGTCAAGGAAATTTTCTTTTTAGGTTCATTATGTGCCTGTGCGGTGTTAATTTAGGCGTGATAACAGATTTTCCATTTACCATATGGTGCTAGATGTGTCACACGGCAGGTGTCACACGGAGGCATCCGGACGCCCGGCAATTTCGGCCGCCATCGGGGAACCTGTAGGGCAGCACGGAGGTTGGCGGATACCCGGGCTGCGGGAATTGCCGCCCTCGATCGGCCCACCGCGTCGCACTGACCAAAGGCCAAACGGCAACCGGACCGGGGTCGATCGGTTTTTTGGGCGGTCCCGGTGTTCGGTCACTATATTTGGCGCCGCATCGTTTGGTACCGGCCGGGTCCCGCAGGCCGCGCAACCCTCGCGCGGAACGGGCCCGACAACCATGGATGGTCACCGTGAAAGGTTTCTTCAAGAACCCGGTCATCGCACTCCTGACGTCGCTGAAGACCAGCGCGGTCCTGATGGCGGTGGCTGCGCTCGCGTCCGCGAATGGTACGTTCATCGAATCAGGCATCTGTCGGTGGGTACCTGAAGCATCGGGTCGAGACGCGGCGTACGCGCTCGTGTACAACGCCTGGTGGTTCAACGCGGTCCTGGCTCTGCTTTGCGTCAGCCTCGTGCTGTTGTTCGTCAAGCGCTGGCCCTACAAGCCGCGCCAGTCCGGCTTCATGCTCGTGCATCTGTCGATTGTCGTGATCCTCGTCAGCGCCGGCATCACGCGCTGGTTCGGTTACGAGGGCACCATGAGCATCCGCGAAGGCGCTTCGTCGGACTTCATCTTCTCCAACCACAAGCAGGTGTCGGTGTCGGCCGATGGGCAGACGGCCGGCTTCAACGTGCGGTTGTGGAAGGCCGGCGCCAACAACGTCAAGAGCAAGGTCACGCTCGGCGGCCAGCAGTACCAGCTGGCGGCCACCGAGTTCTGGCCGCACTACACCGAGGAATGGAAGGCCGGCCCCGGCGGCCCGGCCGCGCTGCAGTTCGGCCTTCGCGCGGACGGCCAGATGTCCGAGCAGACGCTGCGCGAAGGCGAGCGCACCACGATCGGCGAGGTCGAAGCCCATTTCATCGAGGGCGGCTTCAACGGCACGATGTCGACGTCGCGTTACGGCGACCTGCGCCTGAACATCGGCGGCCAGCCCTGCGCGTTCCCGGTGCAGCCGGGGACCAACCCCGTGGTTGCGTGCGGCGGCTACAAGCTGCAGGTCACGGAATTCCAGACGAAGTACACGGTCGGCGCGCAGTCGGACCCCGAAGGGCCGATGCTCAACCCGATGATCCGCATCGCGATCACCGCGCCCGACGGCAAGAAGGGCGAGCGGATCCTGTTCGCGCTGCATCCGGACTTCTCGATGGGCCACAGCGGCGGCAAGGACGCCTTCGCCGAGCTGGACATGGTCTACCAGGTCAACAGCGGCGTCGAGTTCGCCAAGGGCGGTTCGACAGGCGTGCAGGGCCGCGCGTCTTTCCCGCTCACGAGCATGAACATGGAGACGCAGGAGGAAGGGCAGATCGCGGCCGGCGCGGCGTTCGACGTCAAGAAGAACACGCTGTACCGCAATCCCGGGAACGGCTTCGGCATCGTGCCGGTCGAGACGTTCGCGTCCGTGGTCAAGGCCCCGGCGCTGAGCACGAGCGGCAACGATCCGGCCGCGGTGCGCGTCGTGCTGCGCGACGGCTCGGGCAACGAGGTGGCCAACGTGGTCTGCGTCGAGCAGGACAACCCAGTGCCGGTGCAGGTCGGGGGCAAGACGCTCGAACTGGCCTACGGGCCGCTGATCCATAAGCTGCCGTACACCGTCAAGCTGGACGATTTCGTCCTGCAGACGTACCCCGGCAGCGACAATCCGGCCACCTACGAGAGCTACGTCTCGCTGGACGACCCGCAGATGGGGGTCAGCGGCAAGAAGGTGCACATCTTCATGAACAGCCCGATGAACCATCGCGGCACCAAGCACTTCCAGTCGTCCTACGATCGCGACCGGCGTGGCACCATCCTGTCGGTCAACCACGATCCGGGCAAGGCGCCGACGTACTTCGGCTATGCGATGATCTCGCTGGGCTTCCTGCTGATCATCACCAAGGACCTGCTGTTCCCGTTGAAGTCGAGGAAGAACGGCGCGGCCAAGCTGGCGGCGACGAAGACGGCGGCGACGGCGGCCGCGCTGGGCCTGCTCGTGGCGTTCTCGACGGCGCGTCCGGCCGTGGCGCAGGAACAGGGTGACGACCACACCGGCCACAACCACCCGGTTTCGGCCGGCTTTGTCGAGCTGTCGCAGCCCGCCCGCGAAGCGGCCTCGCGGCTGATCATCCAGGATTTCAACGGCCGCATGAAGCCGCTCGACACGATGGCCCGCGAAATGGTGATGAAGGTCGCCAAGCGCACCAAGTACGAGGGACGCGAGCCGGTGGACCAGTACCTGAGCTGGTCGCTGAACCCGAACTTCTGGTGGGACAAGCCGCTGCTGAAGGTCAAGCACCCCGGCCTGAAGAAGCTGCTGGGCGTCGACCCGTCGACGACGCACGTCTCGGCGGCGAGCCTGTTCGACCAGCAGGGCCAGTATCGCCTGGCCGCGCAGATCGACGAGGCCCAGCGCACGCCCGACCGCGAGCGCTCGAAGGTGCAGCGCGCCCTGCTGTCGTTCGACGAGAGCTTCGAGTTGCTCTACATGACGTTCCGCGGCTCCACGCTGCGCATCTTCCCGATCCCGGGCGACGCCAACCACACCTGGCAGGACATCCAGACGACGACGGCGAAACTGGACGCCGGCCAGCAGGCGGTCTTCGGCGCGGCCTTCGACGCGCTGGCGCGCGGCGTGCAGACCGGCGACAACGCCAGCCTGATGGACGGGCTCACGCGCACCCGCGTCCTGCAGGCGCAGTACGGCGCCAAGGTGTTGCCCTCGGCCAACAAGCTGAAGGCTGAGCTGATCTACAACCGGGCGCACATCTTCTCGTGGATGATGATCCCGCTGCTGGTGACCTTCGGGACGCTGATGCTGGTGTACATCTGGAACCTGTTCCGCAACCGGAACCAGAAGCTCAGCTTCCGCAACCCGGTGTACGCCGCCGGCGTGGCGTGCTACGGCGTCGCTTTCATCGGCATGGTCTTCGCGTACATCCTGCGCTGGGTGGCTTCGGGGCGCGCGCCGCTGAGCAACGGCCACGAGTCGCTGCTGTTCATCTCGATCGCCGTGGCGCTGGCCGGCCTGATCTTCGAGCTGGTCTACCGCCTGGCGGTGCCCGCGGCCCTGGGCGGCCTGCTGACCACCGTCATCCTGGGCGTGTCGATGCTCTCGACGTTCGACCCCGCCATCGGCCCGCTGGTGCCCGTGCTGGTCAGCTACTGGCTGAACATCCACGTGACGATCATCACCGCGAGCTACGGCTTCCTGGGGCTGTCGGCGCTGATCGGCATGCTGACGCTGGTGCTCATGACGCTCAAGGCGGGCGGCACCGCCAACGTGCGCGAAGCGATCGGCACGCTGGACAACCTGAACAAGCAAGTGGTCGTCGCCGGCCTGGGCCTCTTGACGGTCGGGACGCTGCTGGGCGGCGTCTGGGCCAACGAGTCGTGGGGCCGCTACTGGGGCTGGGACCCGAAGGAGACCTGGGCGCTGATCACGATCCTGGTCTACGCCGTGGTGCTGCACTTCCGCTGGATCGCGGCGACACGCTCCCAGTGGATCAATGCCGCGGCGAGCTCGGCCGCCATCAGTTCCGTCGTGATGACCTACTTCGGCGTGAACTACTTCCTGAGCGGGCTGCACAGCTACGCTTCGGGTGACGCGGCGATGGTGCCGAACTGGGTCTACATCGGGGCGGCGCTGGTGATCGCTTTGATCGTCGTGTCCGGGCTTGCCGAGCGCAATCGCGGCAAGGCTGCATAACAGCGGCATTCGAACAAACGAGGCCGGGACCTATCCGCAGCCCCGAAGGGGCGAGGACTGGTCCC
>CAIOLW010000020.1 GCA_903859215.1 uncultured bacterium
ACATCGGCAGGCTATCCGCAGCGCCGAAGGCGCGAGGACTGCCCGCCGATGTTGTGTGTGGGCCCGGTGTCTGTAGCGCGCCTTTACTTCGCCAGGACGACCGACCGCGTCTCCCTAACCAACCGCCCCTCGACCCGCGCACTCATCCTTACCTGGTACACCCCCGAGGCAACGGCGCGCCCCGCCGCATCCCTTCCATCCCAGGTCACGAAATGTTCTCCGGATTCGTACGAAGCCGCCGGGAACGCCCGCACCAACCGACCCGCCGCATCGTACACGTTCAGCGCGGCATCCCCCGCGCGATCCATCACGAACCGCAGCTTCGTCGACGGGTTGAACGGGTTCGGCGCATTGGCCAGCAGTCGGGCCGGGCCCACCACCGCGCCGGCGCCCGGCGGCACCGACGACACGTACGTGCCGACGGTGAAGTCGGCCACGCGCGGGGCGTGGTCGCTGGCGCCGGGGATGTCGGTGGCCAGGAGGCCGTTGGCCGTCAGCGTGGCCGGCAGCATCGTGCGGGTCTCGCCGATGTAGTGGTTGTGCAGGGTCAGCGCGCTGTCCGTGTAGAAGATCCAGTCCAGCATGCCCGGGTAGTAGCTGCTGGTGTCGCTGCGCCAGGTATAGCTGGCGCGGCCGTCGGGGTGACGCGAGGGCGGCACGGCCAGCGGCGTGCCGTCCCAGTCGGGCGGCGAGTCGGCGCCGTACGTGGCGTTATCGACGATGTCGCCGTTCAGGAGCGTGTCGTACTGCTGCCGCCAGCCCACGAAGTTCATGTCACCTGCGATCACGATCGGCGTGTCGGCCGGCAGGTTGATGACGCCGCCGGCGGTGCGCGCGTCGCGGATGAACGAGACGATGCGGTCGCACTCGATCTGCCGGCTCGCGTCGTCCGTGCAGCAGCGCAGGTGGCAAGCGATGAACAACAAGTCCTTCGTCTGCGATGGACCGAGGTCGATCAGGAAGGCCGATTCGCGGAACGACGTCGAACTGCCGATCAGCCAGGTCTGCGTGATCGGATAGCGGCTGCAGACGACGTTCGCCGCGTCGACCTTCGCCGTGTACCACGTCTGGCCGGCGGCGCTCGGCAGGAACGCCTCGATCTGCGTCTTGGTCTGCGCGGCCGTGTGGTTGAAGACCTCGCAGAACAGCAGCACGTCGGGATTGATGGCGTCGAGGATCCGGTTCTGGGCCGGCTGCTTGGCGGCCGTGAAGATGCCGTCGCTCAGGATGTTCCACGACGCGATGCGGAGGTGCGAGGCATCCTCGCGCCCCATCGGGATCGTCGGCGGCACATCGCTGCCGGCCACGAACGTGTAGCTGATGCTGCCGGTGTTGGGCGCCAGGTCACCGCTCGTCGCATCGCGCAGGATGAAGCGCACCGTCGGGTTGGCCATCAGCACCGAGGTGCCGCCCGGGATGATGTTCCGCTTCAGCGCCACCTCGAACTGGTTGTTGCTGAACGTGGGGCCCATCATCAGGCCGATGTTGTCGTGCGCCACGGTGTAGCTGGTGGCCGCCGGCCTGAACGTGCCGGTCTGCAGCCCGAACTTCCAGTACAGCTCCGCGCCGATGCCGCCGAACGCGGTGCCGGTCGCTGCGTTCAGGTCCGTGTCGAGGTACAGCTCCATGTTCTGCTGCTCGTCCGGCTGCACGTTGCCGGTCACCTCGAAGCGGATGTAGAGGTAGTCCTGGTCGTTCGCGACCGCGACGTTGCGGAAGTCGACCGTGCCGCCGTCGCCGGCGGGGTCCATGCACAGCGGGGTCACGTTGGCCCAGTCGTCGAAGAAGCCGTCCAGTTGGATGGGCGCCAGGTCGGCATGGGCCGCCGAAGCCGCGGCCAGGGCAAAAAGGGCGGCAACGGCCAACTTGGTGGCCGCGCGCAGGCGGGGGTTGGGCACGACGGATCCTCTCACGGGTTGGATGGACGCGGTTCTTTTTGCAATTATATCACACGCCCACCGACAGGGGAAAGGCTCTCGCGTTCCGTCCGGGGAGCGCCCGCCCCGCGAGCCGGGAAACCCGCACCAGCCGCGACACAACTCCCATTAATGCAATAAGTTATAGAAATGGCCCAATTCGACCCAAACCTGCGCCGCCAACGATGGCATTACGGGTTTTCTTTTCGGGCCGACATCTGCCATCATCATAGCCGATCTCAGACATGGGAGGGACGGCAACGATGGGTCCGCTCTGGTCCAGGAAGACCCCGGCGCGCGATGGCGTGGGCGATCACCGCCTGTCCGCCACGCACACGCACGGCGTCCTGCACGCCACCCTCGACCTGCTCAAGATGGTCGATACCGCCTCTGTGAATGATCTCATCCAGCAGGGG
>CAIOLW010000021.1 GCA_903859215.1 uncultured bacterium
CCGCAGCATGTCGTGCGCGCGCTCGCCGCCCTGACCGGCACCGCCAACCTGCCGCCGCGCTGGGCGCTGGGCTACCACCAGTGCCGCTACTCGTACACGCCCGACACGCGCGTGCTCGAGGTCGCCGACGGCTTCCGCAAGCGGCACATCCCCTGCGACGTGCTCTGGCTCGACATCGACTACATGGACGGCTTCCGCTGCTTCACCGTCGACAAGAACGGGTTCGGCGACCTGCGCGCGCTGAACGGCCAGCTGCAGGCGCAGGGCTTCCGCACCGTGACGATCATCGACCCGGGCATCAAGCGCGAGGACGGCTACCACGTCTACGACACGGGCGACGCGCTGGACGCCTGGGTGCAGAACAGCGCCGGCGCGCCCTACCAGGGCTCGGTGTGGCCCGGCAACTGCGTGTTCCCCGACTTCACGATGGAGCGCGTGCGCGCGTGGTGGGGCGGCCTCTACGGCCAGTTCCTCAGCCTGGGCGTCGGCGGCATCTGGAACGACATGAACGAGCCCGCCGTCTTCAACGTCGACGGCCACACGATGCCGGCCGGCAACATCCACCGCGCCGACCCCGACCTGGGCGGCACCGGCACGCAGGCCCGCTTCCACAACGTCTACGGGATGCTGATGGCCCGCGCCACCTACGAGGGCTGCGCCGCCTCGCGCCCCGACACGCGCCCGTTCGTGCTGACCCGCGCCGGCCACCTCGGCAGCCAGCGCTGGGCCGCCACCTGGACCGGCGACAACACGGCCAGCTGGGACCACCTCGACATGTCGCTGAGCATGGTCCTGAACCTGGGGCTGTCGGGCCAGCCGCTGAGCGGCCCGGACATCGGCGGTTTCTGCGGCGCCGGCGACGGCCCGCTGTTCGCCCGCTGGATGGGCGTCGGCGCCCTGCTGCCCTTCGCGCGCGGCCACACCGGCAAGGGCAACATCGACAAGGAGCCCTGGTCCTTCGGCCGCGAGGTGGAGAACACCTGCCGCCTGGCGCTGCAGCGCCGCTACCGCCTGCTGCCGTACCTCTACACGCTGGCGCGCGAGGCGGCGGAGACGGGCCTGCCCATCGCGCGGCCGGTGTTCTTCGCCGATCCGGCGGACACGACGTTGCGCGGTGTGGATGATGCGTTCCTGCTGGGGGATGACCTGCTGGTGGTGGCGAACACGGCGCTTGGCCCGCGTGATGCCGACGCGAAGCTGCCGCCGTTTCCGCGGGGGCAGTGGCGCGAGGTGTCGGTGGTCCCCGGCGACCAGGCCGACCCCGACCTGCCGCGGTTGTTCCTGCGCGAGGGCGCGGCGCTGCCGTTGGGTCCGATGGTGGAGTGGTCGGATGAGAAGCCGCTCGACGAGATCGAGCTGCTGGTGAACCCGGATGCGTCGGGCCACGCCGTCGGCACGCTCTACGAAGATGCCGGCGATGGTCTTGGTTATCGTGACCGCGCCTATCGGCTCACGAAGTTCACGTTCAGCGGGGGCAAGGCCGGCACGACGGTCGCCGACGGCGATTGGCCGGCGGGCACGTGGCAGGTGACGCCGCGGGTGGTGGGCGGCAGGTAGCGGTGGCGGACTTGCGCCGGCGCAAGTCGGCGTCGAGTCGGTGTCGAGTCGCGCAGATTTTCAAACAAATATCTCGTTTGACCCCTTGCGGTTCGCCGCTATATTCGCTATATTTTCGCCTTCCTCCCATCTACAGATACGCCCGCCCGAAAGGTGCGCCATGACCGCCACCATCACCCTCCCTGTGTTCACCGCCGGCCAGCCCGCCGCGCAGGTCGACGCCTCCCTGCGCCAGGCCCTGCACGCCTGCGACCGCGCCCGCGAATGCGCCGTGCTCTGGTTCGCCGAGGTCCAACGACGCGAACTGCATCGCCAACTCGGCCACGCTAGCCTGCAACTCTACGCGACGCAGGCGCTCGGCTTTTCGGACAACCGCTACTGGCAGTTCAAGCGCCTGGCCGACGACCTCGACCGCCTGCCCGTGCTGCGCGAAGCTGTCGCAGCAGGCGAAATCGGCTGGACGAAGGCGCAGCAGGTCGCGCGCGTGGCAACGCCCGCGACGCAGCAGATGTGGGTGGCGAAGGCGGCGACGTGCGGCCGGCGCGAACTGGCGGTGGCGGTGAAGGAGGCGCGGATCACCGCACCCGCGGCTGAGATACCGACCACCATCAACTTGCGCGCCGACGGCCTCCAATTGGCGCGCTTCGAGGCGCTGCTCGAAAAGGTGCGCAAACTGAACGCCGCGCCGGGCGACGCCGACCGCATGGACACGGTGCTGGCCGGCCTCGAGGCGCTGGTCGCTGCGATGCAGGGCGGGCGATCGCAACCTGCCGCCGCGCCCGCCATCCAGGTCGTCGTCCAGCAGTGCCCCGATTGCGCAGCCGCCGTCGCCGTGACCAGTCGCGGCGAGAAGCGACTTGCGCCGGCGCAAGTCGAGGCGCTCG
>CAIOLW010000022.1 GCA_903859215.1 uncultured bacterium
GAGCACCACCCTGCAACCGGTGTCGGTGGTGCTCTATGGGCCCAACGGGATCGCGATCCCCGGGGTCACGGTCGACAACAGCGCCCATGTCGTGGTCGGCGCCTGGAGCCCGGCCCCGGTGCCGGCTGCCGGGAACTCCGTGGCGCTGAGCCCCAACCCGTTCAATCCCGCGGTTGAGATCCTGCTGTCGCTGACCGAGGCCGACGACGCGACCGTGCGGATCTTCGACCTGCACGGACGACAGGTGGCCGCGCCGCTGGCGGGCCCGCTGCCGGCCGGCGAGACGCGGCTGACCTGGCGGGGCCGCGACGACGACGGTCGCGCGCTGCCTTCGGGCACGTACCTGTTCGTCCTCGAGACTTCGGGCGGGCGGAGGCTGGTCTCCCGGGGTACGCTCCTGCGCTAGTGCGTGGTGGGCGCCGCGGGGTTGCCCGGGGTTGCGGGGGCGTGGTAACGTGAGTCGCCCCTGACCCACGTTCTGCGAAGGGATCGTCATGAAACTGGTGTGGCTGCTTCTGGCTGTTGTTTGCTGCGTTCCGGCGTTGGCTGCCGACGAAGGGGCGGCTCCCCTGGTGGTGCCGCACTGGCTGGTGCTCGGGCCCTTCGACGCGCCGCTGCCGGCGCTGGCGGCGGACGACTCGACGCACAAGGTGGGCGTGGCCGAACTGCTGGCGCAGCCGCCGCTGCCGGTGGCGGGGCTGGCGCCGCGCGCGGATCAGCAGGTGAACTGGCCGGGCACCGGGACGGCGGCGTGGCAGGGGATGTGCGCTCCCCTGGGACTGGCGAGCTCCCGCAGCGTCCCGCGCTGGGCCGTGCTGGCCTCGTACGTGACGGCGCCGCAGTTCACGAAGGCGAAACTGGAGATCGCGGCCGACCAGCCGTTCACGGCGTGGGTGGACGGGCAGAAGGTGTGCGGGCGCGACAAGGCCGACTCGACGTCGGCGGCCGTCACCGGAGACATCAAGCTGACGCAGGGTACGCACGTGCTGGTCGTGTACACCCTCGCCGATCCCGCCGCCCGCGCCTACTGGGACGTGAGCGCCTCGTTCACGGCTCCGGTGGCGTTGACGTCGGAAGCCGCTCCCTTCCGCAACATCCGCATCGGCGACTACCTGGACACCGAGGCCGTCTCGGGCCTGCAGTTGTCACCGGCGGGCGACCTCGTGGCCATCTCGTACCGCCGTCCCGAGGTGCCGGCCGACTTCGCCGACCGCTGGCTGGAGATCCGCCGCGCCAAGGACGGCGCTCTGGTGCGCACGCTGCGCGGCGACCAGGCCGGCGGCTTCCAGTGGGCCGCGTCCGGCCAGGCCTACAGCTTCACGACCGACCGCGACGGCAAGACGACGCTGTGGCTGGACGATGTCGCGGGCGGCCCCGCGCGCCCGGTACTGAAGGACGTCGAGCACTTCGGCGGCGTGCGCTGGCTGCCCGGCGGCAAGGCCTTCCTCTACACGCTGGACGAGGAGCGCGGCAAGGACCCCGCCGGCTTCAAGCGCATGCGCGGCCTGACCGACCGCTGGAGCGGCGCGCGCAACGTGGGCTCGCTGTACATGGCCACGGTCGAGGGCGGCGCCTCAAGGCGCCTGACGGCCGGCCGCGCCTCCTGCGACGTGCAGGACGTGACCGTGGACGGCAAGCGGATCCTGTTCACGCGCACCTTCTACGACGACGCAAAGTTCCCCTTCGAGGAAAGCGAACTGTACGAGCTGGACCTCGCCACGCTCGCGGCCGAGAAGGTGCTGACCGTGCCGCGCGGCGTGTCGGCCCTGTACGGGCCGGCCGCGGGCAAGCTGCTGCTGCGCGCCGGGCCGTCGGCCTTCGGCGGCGTCGGCAACACGGTGCCGGCCGGGCGCATCCCCAACGACTACGACGCCCAGTTGTTCGTGCTGGACCGGGCCAGCGGCGCCGTCGAGCCGATCACGCGCGACTTCAACCCGTCGATCGGCTCGTTCGTCTGCTCGCCCAGGGACGGCCGCGTCTACGCCACGGCCACCGACACCACCTGCGTGGGCCTGTACTGCTGGGATCCCGCCGGCCGGAAGTGGTCGTCGCTGGCTTCGGGGGTCGAGGTCACCAAGGGCCTCGAGCTGTCGGCCGACGGCACGCGCCTGGCATGGTACGGCGACGATGCGATGGTGCCCGAGCGCGCGTTCACGCTCGACATCGCGCATCGCGGCTCGCGTCCCGTGCAGGTGGCGGCCCCGGCCGCCGACGACCTGGCCGACGTGGTGCTGGGCGAGCACGAAACCTGGGACTTCACCGCCAGGAGCGGCACGCGCATCCTGGGCGACGTCTACTACCCGCCCGAGTTCGACCAGGACTCCAGCCGCCTGTGGCCCTGCATCGTGTTCTACTACGGCGGCACCTCGCCCGTGTCGCGCGACTTCGGCGGCCGTTACCCGAAGAACCTGTGGGCGGCGCACGGCTACGTGGTCTACGTGCTGCAGCCGAGCGGCGCCACGGGCTTCGGGCAGGAGTTCTCGGCGCGCCACGTCAACGACTGGGGCAAAACCTCGGCCGGCGAGATCATCGAGGGCACGCAGAAGTTCCTCGCCGCCCACCCGGCGATCGACCCGACGAAGGTCGGCTGCATCGGTGCCTCTTACGGCGGCTTCATGACCGAACTGCTGCAGACGAAGACCGACATCTTCGCCGCCGCCGTCTCCCACGCCGGCATCAGTTCGCTGCACAGCTACTGGGGCGAGGGCTGGTGGGGCTACACCTACAGCAGCGTGGCGACCTCGGGCAGCTACCCGTGGAACCAGCCCGAGCTGTATGTGGAGCAAAGCCCCCTCTTCCACGCCGACCGCATCAAGACGCCGTTGCTGCTGCTGCACGGCGCGGCCGACACCAACGTGCCCGTCGGCGAGAGCGAGCAGCTCTACACGGCGCTGCGCATCCTGGGCAAGCCGGTCGAGTTCATCAAGGTGGACGGGCAGAACCACTGGATTTTGAACTACCCGCAGCGGGTGGTGTGGATGGAGACGATCATCGCGTGGTTCGACAAGCAACTGAAGGGCCAGCCTCAGTGGTGGGATGAGCTCTACGGCGACGCCCCCAAGTAGGAAGCGAAGGCGCCAGACAAACGTATGGCGTGGACAGTCCTCGGCGCTTCGCGCCTGCGGATAGTCCACGCCATACGTTTGTCTGGCGCCTTCGCTTCGCTCGGCTGGCGTTGTCGTTGAGGACATCGCGTGATAGGGTGGCCCTTCATCGTGAAGCTGGCGGCGGCGAAAAGGAAACGGGAGCGACGGATGAGCGGGTATCGGCCCAAGGTGCTGGTGGATTTCGACGGGGTGTGGACGACCGTGGACGGGCAGGCGGCGGCGGTCGATGCGGCGCGCGGGGTGAAGCTGGCCGGGGCGAGCGGGGTGCCGCTGGCGGATGTGCTGGCCTGCTGTGACGCGGTGTCGGAAGCGATCGCCGCCGAACCGCTGCAGCACGGGTGGCGGCTGGACGGACGCATCACGGCGTATGCGGACGAGGATCCGTTTTTGCGGCACAACGCGACGGCCAGCGGCATCGGCATCCTGGCGGAGCGGGGGCACGCGGGGTGCCGCGCGTTGCAGCAGGCGCTGGCGGCGCGCGGCCATGGCGACCTCAGCGCGCTGGGCTCGGCCATCTTCATGGAGGCCAGCCACGCCTACCTGGCCGACCATGGGCACGACCTGCTGCCGACGGCGCCGGCCGTGCTGCGGGCGCTGCTTGAGGTGGCCGACGTCGTCTTCTGCACCAACTTCACGCCCGACGCGGTGGCCCGCAGCTGGGTGCCGCGCGGGTTCGGGTTCACGGGCCCGGGCGCCACGCCCGGCCTGACCCTGCGCGGCGAGGCGCGCAAGCAGGTGCTGACCGCCGATCCCGCGCGCACCCTGCCGTTCGGCGAGCGGCCCGTGGCGGTCGACCGCTCGTTCTATCGCGCGGCGCTCGAGGCCGAGGCGCCCGACGTCGTGGTGGGCGACGTGTTCTCGCTGGACCTGGCGCTGCCGCTGACGATGCGCGCCGACGGCCATCCCGCCTGCCGCCCGCTGTGCCTGCTGGCGCGCACGCGGTTCTCGCCGGCGTGGTCGCTGGGGATGGCCCGCGGCGGCGGCGTGCCCGGGCTGCGGATGCTCGAGGCGCTCGACGACCTGGTGCCGCTGGTGAAGGAACTCGCCTGTTCGCCCCGCAAGGAGGGCTGACCATGCTGACGATCACCCCTGTCGCTTCGGAATTCCTGCCCGCGAGCGCGCGCGACGCGCTGGTCGCCGCGTTCTCGGAGCGCTGGCGCGGGCTCGGCATCGAACACTGCGTGGCCCCGGTGGGCCGGCCGCTGGCGCCGGGCGAGTTGCCCGTACTGCTGGTGCTGACCGGTGGCACCGAGCGCGCCGCCCTCGAGGCGATCGGCGATGCCGCGCTGCCCGCCGTGCTGCTGGCGCACCCCTCGCAGAACTCGTTCCCCGCCTGCCTGGAGATCCTGGCGCGCCTGCAGCAACTGGGGCGCCGCGGCGAGATCGTGTTCCTGGGCGATGGCCCGGACGGCGACCGCGCGCTGCAGGAAGTCGCCGCCGCCGCGCACGCCCGTGCGCTCCTGACGGGCCGGCGGCTGGGCTGCATCGGCGCGCCCTCGGACTGGCTGGTGGCGAGCATGCCTTCGGCGGCCGCGGTCAAGGATGCCTGGGGCGTCGACCTGGTCGAGGTGCCGCTGGCCGAGGTGATGGACGCGATGAAGGACGTGCCCGCGGACGCCCCGCAGGTGGCCGGCCTGGTCGCCGACCTGGTGGACGCCGCCGACGCGGTGGTCGAGCCCACGTCGGTCGACCTGCAGGCCGCGGCCACGGTGCTGGTCGCCCTGCGCGAGGTGTGCCGGCGCCACGCCCTGGACGCCTGCACCGTGCGCTGCTTCGACCTGGTCACGCGCCTGCGCACCACCGGTTGCTACGCGCTCTCGCAGCTGAACGACGAGGGTTTCATCGCCGGCTGCGAGGGCGACGTGCCGGCCGCGCTGTCGATGATGTGGCTGCACGCGCTGTCGGGCGAGGTCCCGTTCGTGGCCAACCCGCAGCAGGTCGATGTCGCGAACCATCGCCTGTGGATCAGCCACTGCACCATCGGGCGCAGCCTGCTGGACGGCTACCGCGTGCGTTCGCATTTCGAGTCGGGGCTGGGAGTGGCCATCGAGGGCCGCCTGCCGCTGCAGCCGGTGACCATCGCGCGCGTCGGCGGCGCCGACCTGCGCTCGGCGCTGGTCACCGACGGTCGCATCGTGGCGGGTGGCGATGCGCCGGACCGCTGCCGGACGCAGCTGGAGATCGAGGTCGACGCGGACCTGGGCGCACTGCTGCGTCGGCCGCTGGGGAATCATCACGTGATGATCCGCGGGCATTGGGCGGGGGCGCTCGACGCCTATCGGCGGCTGTTCCTCTAGCGCAGCAGGACGCAGCGACGGGTGTCGCTCTGGCCGCCCTGGCGCAGCCGCAGGATGTACGTCCCGGCCGCGAGCCGCTCGGCGTTCCACTCGAGGCTGTGCAGGCCGGCATCGTAGCTGCCGACCTCGTCATGCGCGACGCGCCGACCGGCGATGTCGTACACATCCATCTCCACCGGACCGGCACGCCCCACGCTGAACTCGACCCGGGTGCGGCCCTGGAACGGGTTGGCGTACGTGTTGACGATGGCGATCCCCAGGCCGGGCACGTCGATCCCGCCGGGGACCGGGCTCGCGTCCACGGGAATGGCGGCGGCCACGGCGTTGGCCAGCTTCGTCCAGTTCGCCTGCGTGTCACGCAGGCCCGCACGCGCCTGCTCGACATGGATGAACCGGCCGGTCGCAGCGATGGCCGGGGTGCCGCACGGCGATGAGCTGCCGTTCAGCAGTCGGCCCTGGGTGTTGTTCGTGGCCCACAGGTCGCTCGAGGCCGGGTTGAGGTGCACGACGACGGGGATCAGGGTGCTGTCGATCGCCTTGATGGCCGTGGCGACCGACGACGCGTAGTCCGTCCCGGTGGGCCGCGACGTGGTGCCGTTGCTGATCACGAGATCCGGGTCGCCGGCTCCCTGCGCGAAGCCGTGGGGCTGCACGATGATCAGCGACGGGTCGTTGGCCAGCAACGCCTCGGTCGTGACCTGGAAGGTCGAATCCACCACGTGGGCCATGTCCGAGTAGCGGTAGGCCTCCGAACCGCTGCTGCAGACGGTGGTCGTGCCGTCGCACGGGGTAAACGACGTGCCGTTGCAGCGGTGCGTGCCCGAAACGAAGAACGCGCGGGCGGACGTGGTCCGGTACATGCGGATGCCCTGGTAGCCGGTGTTCGAGTCGTAGATGGGATGCGGGCACTGGATAACCAGGTGCGCCCGCTTCGGGGCCGTGCTGAAGACGAAGGTGCCCCAGTACCGGGCGGTGGCCTCCGGAGTCCTTTCCAGCACCACGTGGACGGGATTGCCGGCGGTGGCCGTGTCCGTCCAGATGACCACCTGGTAGCTCTTGGTCAGGGCGTCGGTGTGGGCCAGGGCATACTCGCCAGCCAGGATGTGGTCGACGATTCCGCGCCACACCTGGCGCGACGACAGGGCGGGCTGCAGGTAGTCGCCGCCGCCGACCGCCGTCGGCATGGCGCCGATGATGGCGTCGATGTGCGCTGCGAGGTCACCACTCTGGTAGACCTGGGCCTGCACGCCCGTGGCCGCGAGCAGGAGCAGCAGTGTGCCGATCACGACGCCGTACTTCTTCACAACGATCTCCTTGCCTGGGCGGCGCGGGCCCGCCGTGGTCGCGACCACCGGGTGCGGCCATCGAGGGCCGCCACCCGGCGATCGCCATGTGGTCGCTCCCGCCCGTTACTTGAGCAGGACCATCTTGCGGACCAGGCTGGCGCCGTCCGCATCGAGCCGGTAGAAGTAGGTTCCGCTGGCAACCGGGTTGCCGGCGTCATCCAGGCCCGTCCACACCTGCGCGTGCACCCCGGCCGTCATCGCGCCATCGACCAGGCGGGCAACCTGCCGGCCGGAGATGTCGTAGACGCCCAGGACCACGTTGCCGGCGCGCGGCAGGCTGAACTCGATCTTCGTCTGCGGATTGAACGGGTTCGGCAGGTTCTGCGCCAGGCGCAGCGGGGACCGCTGGATCTCGATCGCGGCGGTCTCGAACAGCACCCAGGACGACGCGCCGTCCTGAACCTCGACCCGGTAACGATAGCTGGCGCCGGGCTCGCCGGTCGCATCGCTGATCGCGAAAGAGTTGGCGCCGGTGGCGATGACAGCTGCCCCCAGAAGCAGCGACTGCCCGCCGGCGCCCAGCGTACGATAGACCACGAAGCTCGCGGCATCGAACGGCGAGGTGGTGCTCCACGCCAGGTCCACGATCGAACCGCGCAGGACCGCCGCCGAATTGGCCAGCAGGTTGGCCACGACACCCTCGGCGCCGAGCGTCAGCTGCGTGCAGGAAGGCAGGCCCGCGGCCGTCACGGTGTTGGCCGTGTCGTCGAGGAGCGAGCCGACCTGCGTCCAGGCGCCGCCGGCGCCCGTGAACATGACCAGCGCGGTTTCCGGGATGCCGTTCAGTTCCGTCGCGTCGTAGTGGAACACCGCTGTCGCGTCCAGGCCGCTGTTGTTCGCAGCGGTGATGTCGAATGTGCGCAGGATGCCGTCCGACACCGCCTTGGCCGGAGCGGCCAGCGTGGTGCGCACGACTTCCGTCAGGCCGGGAGCGGCGCCGGCCGCCGTCAGGTCCAGCCCGATGCCGCCGAATGCCTCGGCCGTCGACTGCGCCACCGTCCGCGAGGCGCGGACCGTGCCGACCACGGTCATGCCCGGCGATTCGACCAGCGTCGCGCCGGCGCCCAGCGTCACGCCGTAGGCGCCCGTCGTGAGGTCGCTGCCGGAGATGGTGCACGCGCCGCCGACCCGCAGGTCGGAGCCCAGGGTGACGCCCTGGTCGCCCGACAGCGTGAACGCCCGCAGGACGCCTGCGGCCGCCGGCACTTCCGGCCCGGTGGTCACGGCCGCCGCGGTGCTCGTGTAGCGCAGGTCGACTTGTCCGGCGAAGGCGGGCGCAGCCGCCAGCGTACCGGTCGCGCGCTGGATCAGCGCACCGCCGGCCATCGTCAGCACCGCATTGGCGTTGCTGTTGTCCAGCAGGCCGGTGGTCAGGTACAGGACCTTGCCGACCGTCAGCGTCTGCGGCGCCGCCGCCGTCAACTGCAGGGTCGCCGCGGTGTCGACCTTGAGCGTGTCGCTGATCGCGAAGCTCCCGGCCAGGTCCCAGACCTTGGCGAAGGCCGGCTCCAGGCTGATCTCGAGGCCGGTGTAGTTCATGCCGGTGATCGTCTGGGCGGAACCTTCACGCGAGTAGCGCACGGTGCCGTTGTTCGTGAACGCCGTCGGGAAGATCGTCGTCGTCGCCTTCGTATCGAACAGGCCGCCGACGTCAAGCGTCACCACGGCGCTCGTTCCCCAGATGTCCGACGTCGTGTAGTGCTCCAGTTCGCCGCCGGTCTTGAGGCGCAGCGCGCCGCAATCGAACAGCTTGGGCGACATGCTGGTGCTGGTGATGATCTTGCCGCCGCTCTCGACGTCGATACCGGCCAGCGTGATCTTGTTGGTGCTCGCGTTGATGAACGTGGCCTTGCCGTACACCGTGAACTTGCCGACGGGGTACTGGGTCACGGGCGAAGCGAGGCTGCCGCTGCGGATGTGGTGGGAGCCGGTGGCGACCATCGCGAACTCGCCGCCGCTGCGGATCATCACGTTCGGCAGGTTGGACTGGCTGGCGCTGGTGCTCGTGTAGACGCCGCTCGTGGCGAAGCGTCCCTCGATGTCGTCGTCGCCGGCCAGTTCGAAGATGCCGTTGACGATCTCGAGGCTGTTCTGGATGCCCAGCCGCATGTTGGTGCCGCCGGTCGTCACCTTGCCGCCATCCTTGTCGATGATGACGTCGCGGAACGAGGTGCAGCCGCCGCTGGTGCTCCAGCCGCGCAGGGTCTGCACGGCCGGGCCGGCGAACTTGACGTAGGCGTTCGTGGCCGACCAGCCCGCGGAGAACGCGATGTGCGATGTGCTGAACAGCGTGAAATCGCCGTAGATCGTCAGCAGGCTGCTGGCGTTCATCTTGATCAGTCCGGTCGCGGCGCCGAAGGTCACGCTCCTGCACGTGGCCGTCTGGGTGTCGACCGTGATCGTGTGGCCGGCGGCGATCAGCACGTCATCGGCGCTCGTCGGCGCCTGGCCGCCGACCCACGTCGCGCCCGTGGCCCAGCTGCCGCTGGCCTGGGATGTGATCAGGGCGTTGGCCGCGGCCGGCAACGTAGCCAGCAGCAGCACCAGCAGTGCTATGGATGTTCTCTTCATCGTCGTCTCCTCCGAGCTCGATGACCTTGGGCGTGTTGCGGCCCCCCTCCGGGAGGGGGGCCATGTCAGTGTCTACCTTGCCAGGATCATTTTCCGGGTCTGCGTGTCGCCGTCGGCGGCCAGCCGGCAGAAGTACACGCCGGAAGCCACGGCCCGACCGGCGTCGTCACGGCCCTGCCAGACCAGGTCGTACCGGCCGCTGTTCATCGTTCCGGAGACCAGCTTCTGCACCAGCTGGCCGCGCACATCGTAGATCCCCACTTCGACGGGACCGGTCTTCGCCAGGTCGAACGTCACGTGGGTGGTCGGGTTGAACGGGTTCGGGTACAGCGAGACGAAGCCCGTGCGCACCGCGACCACGTCGCCGCCCACGCCGCTGACATAGCCGGCGCGCAGCGTCAGCCGCGCCACCGAGGCCAGCCCGGGAACCGTCATCTTGTTGGCGGCGTCGTCCAGAACGCCGGGCACCTTGGTCCAGGTCGTGCCGGTCGCCGGGGCCGTGAACGAGGCCAGCGCCGACTCGGGCGTGCCGGCCAGTTCCGACTCGTCGTAGTGGAAAACCGCCACGGCGTTCAGCCCGGCGTTGTTGGCCGCCGCGACGGCGAAGGAGCGCTCGATGCCGTTGGTCCCGTTCACGTTCTGCGCCGACCCGGTGGTCCGCGTGACGGTGGTCACGCCGGGGGCCGCGCCGGCCGCCGTCAGGTCCAGCCCGATGCCGCCGAACGTCTCGGCCACCGACTGCGCGACCGTCCGCGTCGCCAGGACCGTGCCGAGCACGGTCATGCCCGCCGACTCCACCAGCGTCGCGCCGGCGCCCAGCGTGACGCCGTAGGCGCCCGTCGTCAGGTCGCTGCCCGAGATGGTGCACACGCCGCCGACCAGCAGGTTGGAGCCCAGGGTGACGCCCTGGTCGCCGGAGAGCGTGAAGGCCCGCAGCACACCCGCGGCAGCCGGCACTTCCGGGCCTGTCGTCACGGCCAGCGCCGTGCTCGTGTAGCGCAGGTCGACCTGGCCCGCGAAGGCGGGCGCGGCCGAGATGGCGCCGGTCGCGCGCTGGACCAGCGCGCCGTCAGCCAGCGTCAGCACGGCGTTGATGTTGCTGTTGTTCAGCTGACCGGTGGTCAGGTACAGGAACTTGCCGACCGTCAGCGTCTGCGGCGCGGCCGCGGTCAACTGCAGGGTCGCGGTGTTGTCGACCTTCAGCGTGTCGCTGACGGCGAAGTTGCCGGTCAGGTCGAAGATCTTGACGTTGTCGATGTCGAAACTGATCTCGAGGTTGGTGTAGTTCATGGCCACGACCGACTGGTCCGTCAGCCCGTCGCGCGAGTAGCGCACGGTGCCGTTGTTGACGAAGCTCACCGGGAACAGGGTCGAGGCGGACTTCGTGTCGATCAGGCCGCCGGCGTCCAGCGTCAGGGTCACGCTCGGGCCCCAGATGTCGGACGTGGTGTAGTTCTCCAGCTCGCCGCCCGGCTTGATGTGCACCGCGCCGCAGTCGAGCTCGCCGCCGGCCATCTCCACGGTGGTGATGATCTTGCCGCCGCTCTCGACGTCCACGCCCGAGATGTTCAGCTTGTAGGTGCTGGCGTCGACGAACGTCGCCTTGCCGTAGACGGTGAACTTGCCGATGGGCAGATGCGTGGCGGTCGCCGTGATGTAGCCGCTGCGGATGTGGTGGGCGCCGTCGCCGTCGACCATCGAGAACTCGCCGCCGCTGCGGACCGTCACGTTCGGCAGGGCTGCGCTGGTGAAGATGCCGCTCGAGGCCCAGCGGCCCTCGATGTCGTCCTGGATCGCGAGCTCGAAGATGCCGTTGACGATCTCCAGGCTGTTCTGGATGCCCAGGCGCATGCCGGTGCCGTCGGTGGTCACCATGCCGCCGGTCTTGTCGATGATCACGTCGCGGAAGGACGTCGAGCCGCCGGTGGTGCTCCAGCCGCGGAGGGTCTGCACCTCGGGGCCGGCGAACTTGATGGTGCAGGCGGTCGCCGACCAGCCCGCCGAGAACGCGATCTGGGTCGTGCTGAACAGCGTGATGTCGCCGTAGACCGTCAGGGTGGCGTTCGGGTTCATGTCGATCAGGGCGTTGTTGCCGCCGAACGCGATGCTGTGGCAGACGGCCGTCGCGTCGTCGACCGAGATCGTATGACCGGCGCCGATCAGGACGTTGTCGACGGAAGTCGGGGGCACGCCCCCGGACCAGGTGGCGCCGACGGTCCAGCTGCCGCTGGCCACGGACGTGATCTGGGCGCTGGCGACGAACGGCACAGCCAGCGACGCGAGCAGGCAGAACAGGCAGATGGCGATCTTCTTCATCGTGTCAAACCTCCGACGGACATTCCCCTGCGGGACGCTTCCAGTTCGTTTCCGACCTTGCTCCACGCGCTCTGTGGCTGCGCCGAGATCCCAGTCCGCTGGGCTCATTTGGCGTCGCGTATTCATCAATAAATCCCTTGGCCCGGACAATGATAGCACCTGTTCACAATTGCGTGGAGAAGTTTGTTAAATTATCAACAACACTTTCCACAGCGGTGCCCATCGCCGGCCTTCCGACCCGGGACGGGTGCGCGCAGCCCCCCGAAACCGGGTCGGACATAGGTCTGAATAACAATCTCCGTGCCACGCCTTGTTGTTTAAATACTTGAACTTAGCAGGCAATATGGGGTCTCGTCGGGCTGAATTGACTCAGCGCTGGTGTGCGATTACCGCACGCAGTTTCGTCCCACGGGTTGATGCCGGCACGCTTCACAAACGACGCCGCCCACCCGTTCGAAGACGGGTGGGCGGCGCCACCGGAAAGCCGGCAGATACGTGCGATCGACCCTACCGCACCAGGAGCATCTTCCTGACCAGGCTGCGACCCTCGGTCGTCATCCGGTAGAAGTAGTTGCCGCTGGCGACCGGGTTCCCGGCGCGGTCCAGGCCGTCCCATTTCTCGCTGTGCGCCCCCGCGGACTGCGCGCCGTCCACCAGGCGCACGACCAGGCGACCGGCGATGTCGAAGACGTCCAGGGTCACGTGCCCGGCGGCCGGGACGCTGTAGCTGATGGCCGTCAGGGGATTGAACGGGTTGGGATGGTTCTGGTCGAGGCTGAGCACCGACCGCGGGATCTGGACGGGTTCCGTTTCGAACAACGTCCAGGTGCGGTCGCTGCGCTTGACGTCCACCCGATAGGTGCACGTGGTGCCCGGCACGCCGCCGGCGTCGACGATCTTGTACGCAGCGTCACCCGTCGCGACGACGGCGCTGCCCAGCAGCACGGGCGTCCGGGTCGCGCCGTCGAGGCGGTAGACCTGGAAGTCCGCGACGGGGATCGCCTCGGAGAGGAACCACGAGATGTTGACCGCCGCGCCCGCCGCCTGGACCTCGCTCGAGCGGAGCAGGGCCGCCACGACGCCGTCAGCGCCCAGGACCAGCCGCGAGAACGCGTTGAGCCCGACGCTGGTGACCGTGTTGACGGGCGGGGCCGCCACCGAGGGCAGCGACATCCAGCCGGGGCCGTTGGCTGCGTACATCACGAGCGAACCCTCGTTGATGCCGTTCAGCTCGGACTCGTCGTAGTGGAAGACGACGGTGGCGTCGAGGCCGGCGTTGTTGGCCGGAGTGACCTGGAAGAACCGCTTGATGCCGTCGTTGGCGCCCTTCTCCACGCTGGCGCCCGTGGTCCGCACGACCTGCGTCGCGCCCGGGGCCCCGCCGGCGGCCAGGATCTCCAGGCCGATGCCGCCGAAGGCCTCGTTCACCGACTGGCCCACGGCCCGGGTCGCGGCCACGGTCCCCGTCACGTTGAAGCCCGGCGCCTCGACCAGGCTCGCGCCCGACCCGAGGGTCAGGACATGGCTGCCGGTGTAGATGGCGCTGCCCGCGGTCGAGCAGATGCCGCCGACCGTGATGTCCGCCGCCAGGTCCACGCCGCGGTCGCCCGAGACGGTGAGGTTGCGCAGCACGCCGGCAGTGGCGGGCATCTCGAGCCCGGTGACGACCCGCGCCACGGTGCTGGTGTAGTCCAGGTCGACCAGGCCGGCGAACGCCGGGGCCCGGGTGACGGCGCCGGTGGCGACCGCAATGGCGCTCCCATCGGCCATCTTCAAC
>CAIOLW010000023.1 GCA_903859215.1 uncultured bacterium
CGGATAAGCCCGGTGATCATCGCTCAGCACCGTCAATTTCGACTGACTGCCGGCCACCACCTCGAGCAGGTGCTTCACATCCTTGTACACCGCCTTCGGGTCCGGCCGGCCGAGAACTGCCTCGAGACGTTCCCGTTTGCGCTTCTGGGCCGGGGTCATCGTGCCGGACCGGCGGACCTCGCTGTCGGTGAAGTAGACGATGAAGTCGGACTCGGGTTCGACCGCGAGGTGGTGATGGAACGGCCAGTACTGGGAATGCTCGAAGGAGACGAATCCGTCGATGGCGACGCGCTGGGCCGGCTCGGCGGTCTGCATCGTGGCGGCGTGATAGAGCAGGCAGTGGCGGCCGAGGCGGCTGAGCTGCCGATCGATAGTGGACGGCGCAACCTTCAGATCACGGGCGATCTGGCGGTTGGCCATGCAGCCGGTGGTCTTGGTCAGGAGTTGGGGCAGGATATCGGGGCGCTTGAGCCAGTAGGTTGTGGAGAAGGTCTGGGTGCTGAACGACCGGCGGCAGTGCAGGCAGAGGAACCGCTGGATACGGTGCGGGGCCACCTGTCTACCGTAGGTGCCGATGCACTTGAAACGCCAGCCGGCCTCCAACTGCAGGTGATACTTGCAGTTGGGGTTGGGGCAGTGGGGCGGGACGAATGAATTGTTTGGGTTTCGCATGCCTACCCAGGGCATGGCCCGGGCCAGACACATTTTCAGAGGCACAACCCTCTACTTGTCCGTCCGCACCATCTCCACGCGCCGGTTCAACGCCCGCCCCACCTCGGTCGTATTGTCCGCCACCGGCAGGTCCTCGCCATAGCCGACCGCCGTCAACCGCTTCCCGTCGATCCCCGCCCTGACCAGGTACGCGCGCACCGCCTCGGCCCGCGACGCCGACAACTGCCGGTTCGTTTCGGCCGAGCCGACGTCGTCGGTGTGCCCCTGGATCTCGACGCGCGCGAACGGCCAGGCGTTCAACGTGGCGACGACTTCGTCGAGCACGGTGGCCGACGAAGGTTCAAGAATGGCCGAACTGGGTTTGAAAGTCACGCCCTTGAGCACCATCGAGGCCTTGAGTTCGGCGACGACCGCGCAACCGTTGGCGTCGACCGTCGTGCCGGCAGGCGTGTCGGGGCACTTGTCGGCGACGTCGAGCACACCATCGTTGTCGTTGTCGGGGTCGGGGCAGCCGTCGTCGTCCTGGAAGCCGTCGCGATCCTCGGCGACAGTGGGGCACTTGTCGTTCACGTCGATCACGCCGTCGTTGTCGTTGTCGGGGTCGGGGCAGCCGTCGTCGTCGCGGAAGCCGTCGTGATCCTCGGCGTCGTCCGGGCAGCCGTCCTTCGTGTCGACGATGCCGTCGTTGTCGTTGTCCAGGTCCGGGCACCCGTCACTGTCCCGGAAGCCGTCGCGATCCTCGGCCGCGGTGGGACACAGGTCGTCGGCGTCGCGGATGCCGTCCTTATCCTTGTCGTCGCTGCCCCCGAAGTACAGCGTCATGCCGCCGTAGACCTCGAACAGCTGCGAGTTGATGTCGGCCTCGCCCGGGCCCCACGCGGCGCTGCTGCCCACGTTGTCGAGGCTGTTGCCGAACAGGTGCGTCCAGCGCAGGCCCGCGTCGAGCGCCGCGACCCGGCCCAGCGACCACTCGGCGCCCAGGTCGATCGTGCCGGTGATCACGCGGTCCTGCAGCTTGTGCTGCACGCCGTCGCTGCCGGCGCCGACGGCATTGGGGCCGTCAGGGAAGATCCCGAACCCGTTGATGCCGTCCATGTCGAGGACGTGCCAGTCGAGGACGCCACCGTACAGGCCGAGGTAGGGCGTGAGGCGACCGCGCGGCGCGAATTGGCGGCGCGCGCCCGCCATCGCGTGCAAGGTCGTCGAGTAGTACGGAAGGACGCTGTCGAAAGTGAGGCCGGCGCTCTCACCCTGCAACGCTCCCGGACGGTTGTAGCCGTAGTGCAGGCCGGCATCCAGCGACCAGCGCGGGCCGAGGCCGTATCTGAGCCACGCGGTCACCGCCTGGTCGACGTTGGCGTAGTCGTGATCGCCCCCGACCGGCTTCTGCAGGCCGAGTTGGCCGACCAGGCCCCAGCGCGAGGTGAGGTCGGCCGCCGGTGCAGAGCCGGCGGCCAAAGCCACGACAGACAAAGCCAGGAGCGCCAGATTCAGGCGGGCGACCGAACGCTTCATGTAACGAGGTCCTCCTGCGCGGGACAGGCCGCGCGACGGCGGGGATGCCAGGGTGCCGACGGGATTGGTCACCAATCCGTAACCAAAGGCGGCGAATTGATCCAGTCCTATTTCCACGCTCCGTTGGCGGTTGCCTGCCGACGCAGCGGTGGCTAAGGTGACGCCTTGCCCCCAGCCTCCCGGAGGATCCATGACCGCCAACCGCCCCTGGGCCACCCATCCCCTTGCCCGGGAACTGGATATCGCCCTGGCCGCCGTGCGTGAAGCCGCCACGCTGACCCGCGAAGTGGGCGCCGGCGTCGACCACGGCGCCGTGGCCAAGCCCGACCGCAGCCCCGTGACGGTGGCGGACCTCGGCGCCCAGGCCCTGATCTGCCGGTCGCTGCACGAGGCCTTCCCGGCCGACCCGGTGATGGGGGAAGAGGACTCGGCGATGCTGGCCGCGCCGGGGGCCGAGCACCTGCTGGCGCGCGTGACCGGGCTCGTTTCCGAGCGGCGGCCGGGTGCAACCTCCGCGGATGTGTGCGCATGGATCGACCGCGGCCACCTGCACGAGCACGCGCCGCGCTACTGGACGCTGGATCCGGTCGACGGCACGAAGGGCTTCCTGCGCGGCGGGCAGTATGCGATCGCGCTGGCCCTGTTGATCGACGGCCGGCTGGCGGTCGCGGTGATGGGCTGCCCGAGCCTGGGCGAGTCGGCCGCCGGCGATCCCGGTGACGGCACGCTCTTCGCCGCGCTGGCCGGCGGCGGCGCCTGGCAGATGCCGCTGCTGGCCGACGGCGCGCCGCGCGCGCTGCACACGAGCGGGCGCTCCGACCCGACGCAGTTGCGGTTCTGCGAATCGGTGGAAGCGGCGCACTCGTCGCACGACAACGCCGCGCGCGTGACGGCCCGGCTTTGCGTCACCGCGACGCCGGTACGGATGGACAGCCAGGCGAAGTACGGGGTCGTCGCGCGCGGCGAGGCCGATGCCTACCTGCGCATGCCGAATCGCCCTGGTTATGCGGAGAACATCTGGGACCACGCGGCGGGCGCGCTGGTCGTGACCGAGGCCGGCGGCACGGTGACCGACATCGCCGGCCGGCCACTCGACTTCTCGCGCGGCGCCAGGCTCGTGGCCGACGCCGGCGTCGTGGCGACCTGCGGGCCGGCGCACGACGCGGTCATCGGGGCGATCAAGGCGCTCGGACTGACTGACCGGCTCGCGCGCTAGCGGAAGGTCGGCACCGCGCCCGGGGTCTCGACGTACGTCGTCGAGCGGTGCGGCAGCCACTGGCCCCGCACCAGCTGCTGCGTACGGACCACCATGCCGTCGGCCGTGCGCCGGGTGACGCCCTTCACCTCGGCGATCTCGCCGGCCTCGCCGACCACCTGCTCGTCGGTCAGCAGCGAATCGCCGGCGACGTACACCGTGCCCACGGTATGGAACGTGGCGGTGGTCGCGTAGAAGTAGATGAGCGACTGCTTCGTCTCGTCCCACGTGATGAGCGACTCGCCGCCGTAATCGCCCCCGTTGATCGAGTGCGTGATGCGCACGGCCTTGCCGCCGAGGATCTCCTCCCACAGCTGCACATCGACAACTGCGGGCTCGGCGCCGGGCGGGCTCATGTGCGCGGTGTAGGCGTGGCCGACGAACGGCGCCAGCGGCGCCAGGTGCTCGTCGAGGGCGGCGGCGGCAGGCAGGGCGGCCAGTGCGCCTAGTGCGCCTATTGCGACAAGCGCGGCCAGGGCTGCCGGCGTGATGGAGGGACGCATCATGCGGATCTTCCTTTCACGGAAATCGCCGCTGGTTCGACGCGGCGGGTTGAGGCATCCTTGGCATGGTAGCGGCGCCGGGCGCCGTCCGCACACCCTTATCCGAGGCAGGCCATCCCCATGATCGCGGTCATCGGCGCCGGACCGGCAGGACTGTTCGCGGCCATCACGGCCCGCGAATTGGCGCCCGACATGCCGGTGGTCGTGCTGGAGAAGTCGGCCAAGGCCCTGGCCAAGGTGCTGGTCTCGGGCGGCGGCCGCTGCAACGTGACCCACGCCTGCTTCGACCCCCGCGAACTGGTGACGCGTTATCCGCGCGGCGGCCGCGAACTGCGCGGGCCGCTGACGCGCTTCGGCCCGGCCGAGGTCGTGCAGTGGTTCGCCGGGCGCGGCGTCGAACTGAAGGCCGAGCCGGACGGGCGCATGTTCCCGGCCAGCAACGACGCGCGCACCATCGCGGGCGCGCTGCTGGACGCGGCACGCGACCTGGGCGTCGAGCTGCGGCTCGGGTGCGGGGTGCGCGAGGTCGCGCCGCGCGAGGGCGGCGGGTTCAACGTGGCGCTGGCCGACGAGAGCGTGCTGCACGCCGACCGGGTGCTGGTGGCGACGGGCGGGCGCACCTCGAGCAGCGACGGCTACGCGCTGGCCGCGTCGCTGGGCCACGCGATCATCCCGCCGGTGCCTTCGCTGTTCAGCCTGGACTGCGAGGCAAAGTGGCTGACGGCGCTGGCCGGCGTGGCGGTGCCCGAGGCGGAGGTGTCGGTCGGCGAGGGCCGCGGCGCGATCACCCGGCGCGGCCCCGTGCTGGTGACCCACCGCGGCGTCAGCGGCCCGGCGGTGCTGGTGCTCTCGGCCTGGGCGGCGCGCGTGTTGCACGACTGCGACTACCGCACGGAACTGCGCGTCAACTGGCTGCCGAAGCTGGACCGCGCCGGGCTCGACGCGCTGCTGCAGGAATTCGCGCACGCGCACGGAAAGCAGCCCGTCGCCGTGGGCGGGCCGGGCGGGCTGCCGAAACGGCTGTGGACCGCGCTTGCCGAACACGCGGGCGCCGCCGAGCCGCAGCGCTGGGGCGACCTCGGCCGCACGGCGCGCGAGCGTTTGTCCGCTGCGCTGTGCGCGACGCGCCTGTCGACCACCGGCCAGAGCGTGCACAAGGAGGAGTTCGTCACCTGCGGCGGCGTCGACCTGCGCGAGGTGGACTTCCGCACGATGCAGAGCCGCGTGCGCCCGGGCCTGTACCTGGCGGGCGAGGTGCTGGACATCGACGGCGTGACCGGCGGCTTCAACTTCCAGAACTGCTGGACGACGGGCCGGCTGGCGGGACTGGCGCTGGCGGCAGGCTAGCCGCGGCATTCGCGGCGCGCAGGTGGTCGTCCAGTGCGCGGAGCGCCTCCACGGCCGTCGCCGTGTGCGCCAGGTCGGCGCCGGCGGCCAGGCGCCGCACCAGTTCGCCCTCGCGCTGCATCACGCGGCGCGCCATCCCCGCCCCTTCTTCAGTGAGCACAGCCAGGCGCGAGCGTCGGTGGCGCGGGTTGTCCTGCCACGCGACCAGCCCGCGCGCCACGAGCGGCGCCAGCGTCTGCTGGAGGTACTGCCGCGAAGCCTCGCGCTTCAGCACCAGCTGCGGGATGGTCTGCGGCCCGCCCTGGCGCAGCATGAGGAGCAGCCGGCGCTCGGCCACGGTCAGGTCATCGCCGTGGTGCAGCAGGCGGGCGGTGTTCTCGAGGTCGTCGGCCAGGCGGCGCGCCACCGTGATGAGGTTGCCGATCGCGAAAACGGCCTGGGGATCGGCCGGCGGTTGCGTTTGCGGTTGCGACATCGTGGGCCCTCCCTGGCCGGATGGAGACGGTATTCTGGATGCAGCGTGGCGGGAGGCCTGGGCGCTTGTCAACATTATTGTCGTTGCGCGGCAACCAACGGCGGGGTGGGCAGTTGGATGGACACCGCGCCTTTTGTCAACAAACTTGACAATAATCCGACAGCCACACCATCCCTAAGCCTCCGACTGCCTAGAGGTCGATAGGCAACATAGTTGACATATCAACTAACTGGTGGCGTCCCGGCGGGCGGAATGGCTCCCGAATCCCGGACCAAATGGTTGATAGGTCAACCAACTGCCGCCGGACCGTTGCCTCGCCAGACGGCAGTCCTTATGATCCCGGTAGCCGCCGCCACATCAGCAACCGGGGAGAACCGGCCATGAAATTCGCCCGCATCTGCCTCGTTCTCCTGCTGGCCGGGTGCCGGAACACGCCGCCGACCATGCCGGTGAACACCGATGCGTGGCAGGCCGCGGACATGCCCGCGTTGGCGCTGGGCTCGAGCCTGTCTTCGGTCGCGTTCGCGGGTGACCGCGGCGTGGCCCTGGGACAGGCCACCGGCAAGGTGGGCGCCGGGTACCTGTTGCTCGAACGCGGGACCAACGGCACCTGGACGCGCGGCACGCTGGGCCTGGTGCCGAGTTCGGCGCTGCTGGTGGATGCGGCGGTGTCGGCGAGCGGCATCGTCGCCGGCGGCAGCCTGGGGGCCGCCCGCGACTCATGCCTGGTCCACGACGAGCGCGGCTATGCGCCGGCCAACATCGGGCGGCCGGGCGTGGGCATCGCGGCGATCGACGGCGACGATGTCCTGATGGTGGCCGGGGGCACGGGCATCGGCGGCATCCTGTGGACGAGCCGCACCTCGCAGTACTGGGAAAGCGCTGCGACGCCGCTCGACCCGCTGCACGAGGGCGGGTTCACCGACATCTTCGTCGGCAACGGCGAGGCGCTGGCCTGCGGGTTCGACGACGGCGCCGCCACGCCGCAGGTGGTGCTGCAACTGCAGGCAAGCGACAACACCTGGCACCTGCTGCCGCTGGGCGCCGCCGCGTCGGGCAAGACGCTGCAGTGCATCGCGGCGGGAGCCGACGGGACGATGCTGCTGGGCGGGCTCGACGGCGCCAATCATGCGTTCGCCTGGCAGCGCGGCGCCGACGGCGTCTGGCGCGCGTTGACGCTGCCGGACGGCGACCTGATCGGCGGCGTCAACGACGTGCTGCCGGCGCCGGGCGGTGTCTGGTACCTGGCCTGCGGCGGCGAGGGCGGCGACGGGCTGGCCACGATCCTGCGGATGGAGGGCGCCACGATCAAGCGCGACCTCAGGCCGTTCATGGGCAGCATCGAACACCTGGCGCGCGCGGCCGACGGCACGCTCTGCGCCGTGGGCTGGAGCCTGACGCAGGGCACGAACCTGCGCCAGGCCGTGTTGCTGGAGCGCTAGCGGGCTGCCGGGAACAGGAAACGCATCGCGCCGGGAAAACGTCGCGCCCAGAACGCCTCGTTGTGGCGCGCGCCCTCGTCCTCGACCACCAGCAGGTCCTTTCCCTCCCCGAAGCCCTTCTGCAGCAGGGCCCCGCGCAGCGCGCGCAGGTCGTCGATCGAGTCGTCCACGCCGTTGCCGTCGCCATCGACAAGGTTGCCTCGCTCGCGCGAACCCATATCCATGTACAGCCGCACTGCCGGGCGCGGCCGCGAGGCGACCATCTGCAGCGGCGCATGGCCCGCCCAATCCAGGCTGGGCGACAACGCGGCCAGGCGCCCGAAGACATCGGGCCGCGTCCAGGCCGCATGGAGCGCCATCAGCCCGCCGAACGAGGAACCGCAGAGGCCCGTGTGTTCGGGGCCCGCCAGCGTGCGGTAGGTCATGTCGACCGCCGGCTTGAGCACGTCGATGATCGTCTGCAGGTGCTGGGCGCCGCCGCCGGTGGGCTCGCTGAATTTCGCGAGGGGCCACGGCGTATACTCGAGCGCGCGCTTCCCGCCGCCGTTGGCGATGGCGACGACGATCAGCGGCTCGACCTCGTTCGCGGCGACCAGGCGCGCCAGGGACTCGTCGGCCTCCCACTCGCCGGCGAAGCTGGTGGCGGCGTTGAAGGCGTTCTGGCCGTCGAGCATGTAGAGCACCGGGTAACGGCGCTGCGGGTCGGCATCGTAGCCGGCCGGCAGCCACACCCACACCCGACGGCCGTCCAGGAACCCGGGCACATCCAGCGGACGCACATCGCCGGTCGTGGTGTCGCTGGGCGGGGCGCCGTCGGCCCAGCTCGCGATCGTCAACTGCAGTGTGGTGTCGGCCTGCACGACGAACAGGCGGTTCTGCAGCTCCTCGCCCAGCGGCCCCTTCTCCACGCGCGCCCACCCGCCGAGGGTGAACTTGAACTGCAGCGACTGGCCGGCGGCGAAGGTGGCCTGGCGGCGCCAGTGGCCGTCCGCCCCGCGGGCCAGCGCCCAGTCGGGAGCGCCGGGGTTCCAACCCTGGAAATCGCCGGCCAGGTGGACCACCGCGTCGGTGGGCGTGTCCGCCGGCGCCGTCACGTCGAAAGTGACCACGGCCGCCGCGACAGGGACCGCCAGGGCGCAGGCCAGCCCCAGGAAGAGAAGCGCGCATCGCCGCATGAAAGGTCCTCGCTCTTTCGCGTTTTCCGCTGACAGTTCCCGGCCCGATGGGTGACAATGGGCGCCGTTGCCGCCACCTGCCCCATGTCGCGGAGAGGATACCATGAACCGCCTGGACATGCTCGACTGGTCAGTGATCGTCGCGTACTTCGCGCTGACGTTCGGGGTCGCCTGGTGGTACACGCGCCGCGAACGCGTGCGCGAGAGCAGCAGCGGGTACTTCCTGGCCAACCGCAATGTCGGCTGGTTCGTGGTCGGCGCCTCGCTGTTCGCCTCGAACATCGGCTCGGAGCACCTGGTCGGACTGGCCGGCACCGGCGCCGCCAGCGGCGTCGCGGTGGGGCAGTTCGAGGTGCTGGCCTCGCTGATCCTGCTGCTGCTGGGCTGGGTGTTCGTCCCGTTCTACCTGCGCAGCGGCGTCACGACGATGCCCGAGTTCCTGGAGCGCCGCTACTCGCCCGCCGCCCGCTGGTACCTGGCCATCATCTCGGTGGTCGCCTACGTGCTGACGAAGATCTCGGTGACGATCGTCGCCGGCGGCATCGTCTTCAGCGCGCTGATGGGCATCGACTTCTGGGTGGGCGCGCTGGTCGTCATCGTCGCCACCGGCCTCTACACCGTGCTGGGCGGCCTGCGCGCGGTGCTCATCACCGACACGATGCAGCTGTTCGTGCTGCTGCTGGGCTCGCTGGTGCTGACCTGGGCCGGCGTGCACGCGGCGGGCGGCTGGCACGAGATGAAGGCCGTGGCCGGGCCGTCGTTCTTCAAGATGTGGCTGCCGGTGACGGACAAGAACTTCCCCTGGACCGGCATCCTGCTGGGCGCCCCCATCCTGGGCGTGTGGTACTGGTGCACCGACCAGTTCATCGTCCAGCGCGTGCTGGCGGCGCGCAACATCGACCAGGCGCGCGGCGGCACCATCTTCGCGGCCTTCCTGAAGCTGCTGCCGGTGGTCCTGTTCGTGATCCCGGGCGTGGCCGCGCACGTGCTGGTGCAGCAGGGCCGCCTGCAGCTGGACCGCCCGGACCAGGCGCTGCCGATGATGGTGCAGCAACTGCTGCCGACCGGCCTGCGCGGCGTGGTCGTGGCCGGCCTGCTGGCGGCGCTGATGAGCTCGCTGTCGTCGGTGTTCAACTCGTGCTCGACGCTGATGACGTTCGACATCTACCGCAAGCTGAAGCCCACCGCCTCGGACAAGCAGCTGGTCGTCGCCGGCCAGGTGAGCACCGCCGGCCTGGTCGTGCTGGCCCTGCTGTGGATCCCGCTGATGGCGCGCATCTCGGGCCAGCTCTACCAGTACCTGCAGAGCGTGCAGGCGTACATCTC
>CAIOLW010000024.1 GCA_903859215.1 uncultured bacterium
ACGCCCAGGAACAGCGAGTTCACGCGCTCCTCGATGTCGTCCACCTTGTGCACGCCGTCGCTGATGATGTTGTGCAGCTCGAACAGGCGGTCGCGGTTGTGGCCCTTGAGGTCCATCAGCGCGTAGATGCCGTTGTTGGTGCGGGCATAGCGCGAGAACAGGTAGCGCACCTGGTTGCTGTCCTGCAGCAGCGCGCTGATCCGGCGCTGCAGCATCGGGTTGGTGACCACCGGGGTGCGCGCGGCGCGGTCGCCGGGGTTGAAGACGCTGATGCCCTCGCCCAGGCGGCGGTCCATCTGGTAGGGGCGGGCGTGCAGCATCGACAGGACGCGCGCCGGGTCGCCCAGCTTGTGCAGCAGGGCCTGGTAGATCGAACTGCAGATGGTGCAGGGCGTGTCACGGAAGACCCAGTCGTATTCCTTGTTGTACGAAAGGTTCCACTTGAACTCGTCGTTCTCGAACAGTGCGTCCATGAACGCCGGGCGCTGCTCCTTGGGCACCATCAGGATGGGGTTGTCGTGGCTGGGGCACGGCACCTCGACGAAGGCCTGGCGCGGCTGGAAGCGGTGCGCGTCGGCGGCCTCTTCGTGGTGGTTGCCGTCGCCCAGGTTCTCCAGCAGGGCCGACAGCCGGTCCAGCACGGGCTGCGTGTCGGCGTCGAACTGCTCGCCCAGCACCTGGCGGTCCAGGCGCCAGACCACCTCGTAGCGCTGGCCGGCCTCGCTGGCGGCGTATTCCTCGAAGCGGCGCAGCAGGTTGTTCAGGAAGATCGACTTGCCGCAGCCCGGGGGGCCGTCGAACATGAAGACCTTGTTCTGCTGGGCCCCGCCGCGGAAGGCCTCGATCATGTTCATCAGCCGGTTGGCGAAGATGCGGTCGGCGAAGAACGGCTGGTCGGTGTTCTCGACGAACAGGCGCCGGAAGTCCCAGGCGATGAAGTTGATCGACTCGGGGTCTTCGGGGTACTCGTCGAAGCCCTCTCCCACGTAGGCCTGCACCATGTCGTGGAAGACCTGGTGGACGTTGCGGATCAGGCGCTCGGGGTGGGCGCGCAGCAGTTGCAGGAACTCGGCGAACGACACGGCGTGCGCGGGATCCTGCCCGCGCGGGCCGGCCTGGAGCGAAGACATCGCCTGGTTGATCGGGTCGCTGCTCACACCAGCCCCCGGCTGAGTTTGCGGTCCTTCATGGTGTAGCGCACGCGTTGCCATTGGATCTCCGCTTCGCCCGGCGCCTCGATGGTCGGCGCCATGCCCGGGAGCACCGGTTGCTGCTTGTGGTCGGGCTTCTTGATGGCCTGGACTTCGCTGGTGTCCAGTTGGACCTTGCCGCCCCACAGGAATTCCAGCCCCAGCAGCGTGTTGTGCACGAAGTCGCGCACCAGCGGCTTGCCTTCGAAATCGTGGTCCAGCCACAGGCTCTCGGGCGTCGTGCGCTCGAGGTCGACCGTCACGTGCGGCGGGTGGTAGAGGCCGTCCAGCAGCATCTGCTGGTAGTCCGCGGCCTTGCGGCTCTTGACGTACCACTGCCAGACCATGCGCTTCTCGTCCAGGACCCGGTCGGCCACGAACAGGTCGTTGCGGTCGACGAAGTCCTGCTCGACGAAGTTGTTGAGGAACAGGAAGTCGTTCAGGTTCTCGCGCACCTGGAAGATGAAGTCGCGGCCCTTGCCGGTGGCGCCGTCGAACTTCCGGCGCTGGTCGGCGTCCAGCAGCGACAGGAACGAGCGGCTGTAACGGCCCTTGTCCGCGGCTTCCTCGATGAAGTAGAACAGCCGCATGCCCAGGGCATAGGGGTTCAGGCCCACGCGCGGCATGGCCGTCACGGCGGCGTTGACGCGGGCGAAGTCGACCTCGTGCCCGGCGATGCGGTCGTCGCGCATGAAGAGCGTCTCGTGCCAGTAGCTGGCCCAGCCCTCGTTCATGATCTTCGTGCGGATCTGGGGCTGGAAATAGAGCGACGTGTTGCGGACGATCTCGATGACCGTCTTCATCCACTTGTTCTCGTCGCGGTTCAGGAACTCCGAGTGGTCGATCAGGAACCGCATGACGTCCCGGGCCCGCCGCTGCTGCGGCCGGCCGGCCTTCTCGAACATGGCCCGGAATTCGGGATGGCGCGCCTGGATGTTCTTGAAGAACTCGTCCTCGGCTGCGTCGCCCAGCCGGCGCTGCAGTTCGTTGAACCGCTCGATCTCCTTCACGTAGTCGCTGACGCGAACCTTCTTCTCGTCCTGCAGGAAGACGTCGAAGTAGTAGTCCACGCGGGGCGTGAAGGCGGCCGTTTCGGGGCGGTGGCGCTCGGCCAGCAGTCCGTGGTAGTCGACCAGGTTGTCCAGCGAGCGGGCGAACTCGATCACGTAGTCGACCCAGCGGCCCTTCTCCGAGCGCAGCTTCGCGATGACGCGCTTGTCGGCCAGGGCCTGGCCGGTGAAGTCGTCGTCCCAGGTGTGCTTGAAGTACAGGTTGTTCTGGAAGAAGTCGATGTGGCCGAGCACGTGATAGAAGATCATCACGTTCAGCCAGTCGGGGTTGTTGTCGTTGTAGAAGCTGATGGCCGGCCGCGTGTTGATCACGGTCTCGAACGGGTTGTGGGGGTAGAGCTCGTAGCGGCCCTTGCCCTGCAGCACCTCGACGTCGTGCACCCAGTAGTCGTACATGGTGGGGATCATGACCTTGGGCGACAGCTCGAGCAGGTCGCGGTTGGTCACGATGTACTCGAGCGACTCGTCGTCGAAGCGCAGCCCGGCGTCGCGGGCGCGCTCCTTGCAGCCCTCCATGATCAATTTGGCGTGCTGGTCGATCAGCTGCAATTTGCCACCTGTTCCTTGCCGCCTATTCGCTGATCAGGGCCTTGATGCCCTCGATGACGCGGGTTTCCTCGGCGTTCTCCGGCATCACGTCCAGGCGCAATTGCTTGCGCCGGCTCTCGAGCAGGCCCGAGCCCTTCAGGTACTTCTCGACCTCGGTCTGTCCGGCCGAGCCGAAGCCGGACTCGGCGATCGTCACGCCGATGCGCGACGCGTAGGTCATCATCTTCTCCAGCTCGGGCAGGAACTCCTTGCCTTCGCTGTCCCAGTCGTCGCCGTCGGTGCCGTGGAAGACGTAGATGTTGTAGTCGCTGGCGAGGTTCTCCTTCGCCACGATCTCGTTCACCAGCTTGAAGCCCGACGCCACCTTGGTGCCGCCGGCGACGCGGCTGTTGTGGTAGGTGTAGAAGTCGGGCACTTCCTTGGCCTCGGTGTCGTGCAGGACGAACCGCGAGGTGACCTGCCCGGCGTACTGGTAGAGCAGCCAGCTGTAGATCATGACGTGCTGGCTGACCACGACCTCGGTGGGCTTGCCGCTCATCGAGCCGGAGTAGTCGCGCAGGAAGAAGATGATCGCCTGCGACTCGAAGTCCTTCTCGCGCGACAGGATGCGGTAGACCTTGTCGCGGGGCGCCACCATGAACTGGCTGGTGTCGGCCTCCTCGCCCGGGACCACGCGGCCCAGCGCGATGTTGGTCTCGAGGATCTTCCGCAGCGTGGCCTTCTTGTCCAGCAACTGGCCGAAGCCCCGGTGCCGGTCGGTCAGGTCGTAGCTGTACTTCGTCAGCGAGCGCCGCTTGCCCTTGTCCTTCAGGTTGGGCAGCTTGAATTGCTCGGTCAGGATGCGGCCCAGGTCGTAGGCATTGGCTTCCATCTCGTGGTTCGAGCCCTCGCCCTGGCCGGGGCCCGCGCCGCCGCCGTCGCCGTCCTGGGGGCGCACCGGCTGCTCGCCGATGACCTCGCCTTCCTGGCCGGCGCCGCTGCCGCCCTGCTCGCCGCCGTCGCCGTCTTCCTTGAAACGCGGGTCGTGGACCAGCTTCTCCTCGACCGTGGTGGGCACCACCACGACCTTGTTGCGCCCGCCCTTGCCCGGCTTGACCAGCTTGCCGATACGGATCTTGCGCGGGAAGCCGTCCTCCTCGCGGCGGCTGTCGCGCGCCATGAGGTCGTCCAGCGAACCCAGGCGCACGGTGGGGGACGGGTTCGGCAGGGCGAGTCCCGCCGCCCGCAACTGTTCCAGCCATGCCCTTGCGCGGTCGTCCATGGCGCTAGTTCTCGTCCTCCTGCGTGCAGAAGTACTCGATCGTCTTCTGGGCGCAGGTGCGGCAGTAGCCGAGCTTGTTCAGCATGGTGTCGATCATGCGGTCGTAGAGCTTCTGGTTCTCCTCGTTGGTGCGGTTGGCCAAAGCGCCGATCAGGCTGCCGGCGCCGGCGATGTCGCTCTTGAGCCGCACGTCGGTGACGGCCTTGACCAGCTCGAGGTTGTCCATGAAGTCGTAGTTCGGGTCCATGGAGATCTTCTGCCCGTAGATCTTGCGGATCGAGGTGCGGAAGGTCTCGCGCTGCTCGTCGGTCTTCAGGTGCAGGCGCTCCTCGATGCTCCGGATGAAGCGCTCGTCCACCTTCAGCGCGCGCAGCTCGCCCGTCTGCGGGTCCTTGTACTTCCACATCTTGTCCGAGCCCAGGTGCTCGGCGTCGATGCCGATGATCATGTTGACGTAGTTCAGCACGTCCTTGCGGATGGCCTGGGGCTCGTCCATGTACGCGTTGAACATCTCGGTCATGATCCGCTCGCGGTAGAGGCCGCGGGCGGTCTTCAGGTCCTCCAGGTACTTGGCCCTGTCGTTGTTGTCGTGGACGTAGTCCAGGATGACGCGCTCGACGGTCTTGAAGACGTCGTAGGCGAACATGCACTGGCCCTCGTTCGTCTCGCTGCTTTCGACCATCAGCTGGATGGCCCGGCCCAGGTTGCGCTGGCCCAGCCCCTTCTGGCCGAAGCGGTTCGTGATGTCGGTGTCCTGGCTCAGCGTGTCGATGACC
Organism: uncultured bacterium; assembly: GCA_903859215.1. Lineage (GTDB taxonomy): Bacteria > Krumholzibacteriota > Krumholzibacteriia > LZORAL124-64-63 > LZORAL124-64-63 > CAINDZ01. The sequence continues at coordinate 4,847 of CAIOLW010000024.1, forward strand.
TCGGCCAGGGCCTTGATGCTCTTCTCGCCGGCCACCTCGCCCGCGGCCAGCTTCATCGTCTCGATGGGGGTCAGCTTCTCGCTGCGCGGCAGGCGCGTCAGGATGGCGGCCACCGAGGCGGCGTAGTTCAGGTTCGGGTCCTGGTGCAGCACCTCGCGGGTCAGCGTGGTCTTGGTCTCGCCGCCGATGGCGTACTGCGTCAGCTGGTTCTGCAGGCGGTAGTTCGTGTTGTGCGAGATGTAGCAGATGCGGCAGCGGTCGATGATCGGCGCCTCTTCCTTCTCGGCCAGGAAGCGGTTGAACTCGCTGTTGTTGCTGGTGGCGACGATCAGCATGTCGATCGGCCAGCGGAAGCCGTCCATCTCGATGGTGCGGTTCTGGATGACGCCCAGGTACACCTGCACCAGGTCCTTCTTGTTCTTGAACATCTCGTCGGCGAAGTGGATGCCGCCGCCCGCCACGCGCGCCAGGGCGCCCCGCCGCAGGTCGAAGCGGTACGGGTTGTTCGTGTCGGTGATGTGCAGCAGGCGCTGGATGGACTCCTCGCCCAGCAGGTCGACGGCGCTGCTGGTGATCTTGTCCTTCGCGGGGTACTTGCCGGTGACGGTGCCCAGGCTCTCGGTCAGCGGGACGGGGAAGACTTCGATGTGCTTGAGCATCTCGACGGTGTTGCCGTCGTAGAGGCGCCTGAGGTCGCTCCACACGTAGCCGCTGCAGGCTCCGAGCGGGCGGTAGTTGGCGAACATGTGCTCGAGCTGCGCATCGTTGAAGCCGACCTTGCGGGCCAGGTAGTCGCGGCTCTCCTCGGGGGTCTCCAGGAGATTCATCGCGAGCACCGCGGGGTCCTCGTATGTCTGGCTCTCGATGGAAGTTATCTTGCCGTATGTCCCGATTTTTTCCAGGCCGGTGAACCGGAAGCTGAAGCGCTTGTTCGGCTCCTTGGCCAGGAATTCGCGGTACAGGCGGCTGACGTACTCGACGAAGAACGTCTTGCCGTTGCCCGGCTCGCCGACCAGCACGTAGGCCATCTCCTGCGACGACCCGCCCTCGGCCGCGTCCTTGACGTATGAGACGAAACTGTTGATTTCGTCATACATCCCGACGATGTGTTTCTTCCCGTCGCGGAAGATCTTGAAGTCGTAGGTGGTCTTTCCGTTCACCACCACCTTCTCGATCGGCGCATCGAGGATCATGCGGCTGATCGACTGGAAGGCGTTCTCGAACACCTTCTCGCCGTTCTTCAGCGCCAGCAAGTGGTTGTGCAGCGTGTTCTTCTTCGTCTCGATCATGGTGGACCCCCGTCAGGATCCGCCGGGCAGGGCGCCGGGGGCGCCGGCCCGGACGGCTGGTAAACTCGTCCTCGCGGTCGGGTTGTCCGCAAACCGCGTGCCGAAACCGGCCGGCCGGGCAGAGTGCTGGGAAATTTGAAGATGCGCTGTCGCCGGGCCGCTTCTGCACATGGCCGGGTGCACGCAGTGAAGGAAAGGTAAATGGGGGGGAATGGCCACTGTCGGGTGGCTAGATCGAGGTGCGGTGCCGTTCCAACGCTGCCACCGTCGCGGGGAGGGCTTGGCGGGAGAGGATGTCCAGGTACTCGTCGGTGGATAGCGGTGGATTCCGCAGTCGCGAGCGCACCCGCCGGACCGACTCGAGAGCGCGCTCTCGATCAGCGTCGATCAGGTCCGCGATGAATTCGTCCGGGTGCTGGGCCTCGATGCCGAACTGGCCGAGATAGGCCGTTGGGAAATCACGGCGATTGAAGGTAACGATGACCGCCGCACCACATCGGATCGCGGCGGCCAGCACATGTCGGTCGAATTTATCCGGCAGTTGCAGCCCCTCGACGAGGTTCGCGTACCCCGTCACCAGGCAGTCGAGCCCGCTTTGGTTCATCAGCGCGCGCGTGCGATCGAGCTGTGCGCGCGTCAAGTCACGCCGCCGGGAGAGAAGCGCGGCCATCCATTCGTCATGGATCTCGTCGGTCCAGCGCGCCCGGTAGAGTCCGGCGAGGGAGAGCTGCAGCAGCAGGTCACGCAGGGGAGCCGGGTACAGGACGCATGCATCAAGGACCGCGGTGAATGACGTCATTCTCAATAGCCGAAGTCGAGGTCCTGCCCCTGCACGGCGAGATCGTCCATGGCCTGATCGCGGGACTGGTCGCTGGCTTTCTTGTAGGCCACCAGGTCGTGGAACAGGACACGACGGTGGGTGCCCACCTTGCGGTGGGGCAGCCGGCCTTCGTCGATCTCTTTCACCACGAACGGCCGCGACACCCCCAGCAGGTCGGCCGCCTGCTGCGTGGTCAATTCGGCATGGATAGGGACCAGTGTGACGGCGTGGCCGTCGGCCATGGCGGAAAGCAGATCCACGAGCAACCTCACGGCCGGTTCGGGCAGGACCACGGGTTCGTCCGACCCCGTAATGCGGATAGTGAGATCCCCCTTCACGAGTCGGGCCAGAGTCGTCAGGGCGGCTCTGGCGGCGTCCGAATCGTGTGCGGTGGGGAGTGTTGGCTCGTAAGTTGTTTTGACCATTTCGGTTACCTCTGGCGTAGCGACCGCAACCATTTTAGCAGATAAACGAAAATAACGCGATAAAAGAAATAAACGAAAAAACGGGACGACACCCGGACTCTCAGCCGGGAATCCCCGATGACAGGTGGAATGGCGGGGCCTTGAAAACTTGCGCCGGCGCAAGTGCCGGCCGGCGCGCCGATCGAAGCTAGCGGCGATCGCCTGCGCGCGGCCCGGTCTCCAGCTTGCCGAGGTGCATGACCAGCCCCATGCCGACCAGGCTCCGGTCGCTATTGACCGAACCGTAGATAATGGTCCCGAGCCCTGCCGCCGCGTGCGTGCGGGTCACGGCCTGGAGCGACCACGCAAGGGCCACGCCTCCGTTGTCCGAGTCGCCGCCGGACTTGTCGTAGGGCAGCGTCATGTCGCGTTCGTGGCGGAACCCGAAGCCGAACCCGGCCGAGACGAGCAGTTTTCGCCGGGAGAGCGCACGCTCGTAGAGGACCGCGAGGTCGCCGTCGTCGTTGAAATTGCTGAAGTGCGTGTAGCGGGCGGTGACGATGTTCGCGCCGTCCTGCAGGCTGATCGACCCGAGGACGGCGGCGTGGCCCATCACGTCACCGGTGATGCCCTCGCTGGCGAAACCGCTGCCGACGCTCACGGCCCACCAGGCGGGATGGACGGTCTGGCCGGGCAGCGAAGCCGCGAAATCGTCCGCCGCGCACGCCGTCGCCGACAAAAGCATGGCCGCGAAAGCCGCGCGGGCGATGACGTTCATGCAGGACCGCCTGGCGATGGAGACCGGCGCAGCCATATCAGCGGAACAGCGCCTTCACCGAGCCCCACGCTTGCGCTTCCTTCGAGTCGTCGTTCGCCCCGTAGACGATGGACCACGCCTTCGTCGGGAACAGCGGCAGGTCCAGGAACTTGTAGGGGACGGATGCGGCCCGGTGATCCCCGAAATCCTGTCCGCTCGCCAAGGCCGTTCGTTCCTGCCGCTGACGGTGACAGGTTGAATATGCGAATTCAAGGGAATGTTGGGGTCGTTCCGTAGGACGGAACGGTGTTCGGCTATGCAGTTGGTCGGAATGATGGGAACGGTCCGATCCAGGGGATGCCCCAAGCCGTGAAGCCTCGCCCGCACGCCCCCTTCTGCCATGTCTTCGACCTCGACGGTCGCCCGGTCGCCTATGACGTCCACACGAATGGGCTGGTGGAGGTTGAACCGGTGCTGGCCGCCGTGTTGCCGCTGTACGGGCCGTGGACCCGAAGGCAGATCGTCGCCGAGTTGTCGCCACGATTCGGCGCGGTCGCGGTGCGCGCAGCTTTCGCGGCGATCGAGCGGGGGCGAAGCGAGCGCGGCCTGTTCCTCGCGCGGCGACCGCGCCTCGTGCCGCCGCCCGCTGCGACCGCCGCCGCCGGCGCGTGCGACCGCGACCTGCAGCACCTGGTGCTGACGGTCACCGAGCGCTGCAACCTGCGCTGCCGCTATTGCCTGCACGACGCCGACCTGGACTGGGTGCGCGGGCACGGCGAGTGCAACATGCCGGTTGCCACGGCGCTCGCCGCGGTCGCGTACTTCCTGGACCGGGCCCGGCCGAACGAACCGCCCGTGATCTCGTTCTACGGCGGCGAGGCGCTGCTCGAGCCCGAACTGATCCGTGCCGTGGTCGCGGCGGCGCGCGCGCATCCACGGGGCGCGGCGGTGCAGTTCTCCATCGACTCGAACGGCGTGCTGCTGGACGACCGCATCATCGACCTGGCCGTGCGTGAACGCATGTTCCTGCAGGTGAGCCTGGACGGGCCGGCGTCCGAACATGACCGCCACCGCGTCGATGCGGGCGGCCGGCCCACGCACGCAAGGATCGAGGCGGGCCTCGATCGCCTGCTGTCCCGCGACCCGTCGGCTGCCGACCGGCTCTCGCTCATGGTGACGCTGGCCCCGCCGGTCGATGTGGCCGCGGTTGCCGCCTACTGCGCCGATTTCCCGCCTTTCCGCCGCCACGGGATCACGCGCCGGCCGCGCCTGCGCGTCAGCCGTGCCGACCTGCGCGGGCATGATTGGCCGGCGACGCGTCAGGAGCACCAGGCACTGGCCGCGACGTTGGCAGCGGAAGAGAACCGCTTCCTTGAGGCGATGGCCGCCGGCAGCCGGCACGAGGCGGGGCCCGTGGCATCGGCGCTTTGCGAGTCGGTGCTCATCCGCTGGCATCACCGCGACCGGTCGCCGCTGGGCCGCGCGCGGGTGCCGGGCGGCAACTGCCGGCCGGGGCGGCGCAAGCTGCACGTGATGCCGGACGGTTCGCTGCATCCCTGCGAGCGGACGGGCGACGTGATGCCGATCGGCAGCGTCGCGACCGGTATCGAGCCGGTGCGCGTGCGGAAGCTGCAGAAGGACTTCCACGGAGCCGCAAGTAACCGGTGCGCACAGTGCTGGGCAGTGCGCGGTTGTGCGCTGTGCTTCGCTTCGCAGGCGTCCTGTTCCGACGGACCCGAATCACCGACCGTGCCGGCGCAGTTGTGTGAGGCGCATCGGCGGTCACGTGAACAACAACTCATGCTCGTGGCGCGGTCGCTCCAGATGCCGCCCGGGCTGAGGTTGTGGCTGGACGCCACGACGGTGACATGACCCTCATCGCCCGTCCGGTCCGCCGGACGGATGGAGGTGCGCAAATGTTCCGGGAATTCGAACTGGTCGCGAAAGAGAACTCGGGGGAACCCACGGAAACGCCGGGACCCTGCAATTGTCCTTGCGCGGAGCCGGCTCCGGCGGATGACGGCAAGGTTCCGGCGCCGGGGAGGGTCGCAGACTACACGACCGACTATTGGAACATGGGGAATTAGCGAACTGATCGGCACCATCCGGATCAGCGGGCTTGCGGGCGGCACATGGCCGCCCGCAGGTTCCCTAGAACGAGTCCTCGCCCTTCGATCGCACCCCGTCATGCCGCAGGCCCGTGTAATAGATGATCTCGGGCATCCCCGGCAGCGTGATGCGCCAGGCGTTGACGTCCCACTCGAGGCCGTTCAACGTCATCGGCAGCGAGAAGTCCGGGCGGCGACCGTGGCTGATTTCCATCAACCTGATCGGGTTCTGCCGATCGCCGGCGCGCATGTACGTCAGGATACCCCCTGGGATCTTCTCGCCTTGACCTTCCACGCGAGCGCTCTCCAGGACGTACTTGCCGTTGACCAGCAATTCCTCATGGATTTGGAACCAGATCTCGCCACCAAGTGCATAGCCCGAGAGGCCGACGATGGTGCCCTCGTGCGCTGCCTTCGCGACCAGCCACTCGTTGGCGAGTTGCTTCTGCCGGTCAAGGGCAGGGTCCGGCGCCTTCCAGTCGGCCCCGCGCCGCTCCTGCGCATCGCTGGACGACCCTGGCGCCCGGATCCACATCTCCTGCCCGCCGATGCCCTGCTTGTAGACCTGGTATTGCCTGCCGTCGCGGATCCTGGCTTCGCTGGTGGTCACGAAATCCTCGCTCCCCAGCTGCCCGCACATGACGACGATCAACGCGGCCGCGATCGCCAGCGTCAGCCGCACCTGCGCACGCCTCTCGCCACGGCGGCGCCGCGCCAGTTCCGGCGCCAGCCCCGCGCGTATGGAATGCCGTGAAGGTTCAGGGTCCGGCGTCGCGCCGGCCGCGTCGCGCAGCAGTCTGTCCAGCGGGTCACTCATCGTCATCACCCCCCTCGACATCGCTTGTCCCATCCATATGCCCATCGGCATCCTGCGGACGTCCCCGCTGCCCCCGCGGCGCCGGCATCACGTCCAGGCCCTGGTCGGCGGCCAGCGCCCGGTTCAGGGCGCGGCGTTCGGCGTCGGTCAGGGCCGCCTCGTCGCGCAGCCATTCGGCCAGCTGGGCGCGGCCCCGCGTCAGGTGCGAGCGCACGGTCTTGGGCTTCATGCCCATCGCCAGCGCCGTGTCCCGTTCCGACAGTTCCATGAACACGCGCAGCACGAACACGTCGTAACGCTCGTCCGGGAAGCGCGCCATCAACGCGCGCACGCGCCCCCGCAGCTGCTCGCGCTCCAGGTCGCCGGCCTGGTCGGCGTTCGCATCGACGACCGCCGCGTGGTCCGCGACCGCGTTGCCCGGGCAGCGGCCCTGCGAGCGCCAGTACCGCGGCAACACCCGCCGGCGCGCGATGTGGAACAGCCAGGCCCCGAACGAGTAGCCCTGCCACGAGAAGTGGTCCAGGCGCTCCAGGGCGTGGATGAACACGTCCTGGGTCAGGTCCTGCGCCGTCTCGGCGTTGCCGACGTGGTGTGCGATGAAGCGGAACAGCGGGTCATGGTACTTGTCATAGAAGGCCCGGAACTGTTCCGTATCGATCGCGACCAGCTGCAGCCAGCGCTTTTCCAGTTCCAGGTCGGAGGCAGGCGTGCCGGCGCTTCCCATCGCCCCGTCGGGCGCGGGCCCCGGGACCGCCTCCGGTCCCCGGATCCATTTGGAAAGGCCACTTCGCTTCATTTAGGCGGCACCCGGATTGCGATTTTCATTGTTTCATGGGTTCGGCAGGCCGGTCACGAGTATACCAGATCCGGCCGGTCCACGCCGCAGGGCGTTTGCCGGCAACGGGTTGGCTACTCGTAGGCCTTCGGGACGGCGCAGATGAACACGAACGGCTCGGTGCCGGTATTGCGGAACTGGTGGACGTCGCCGGGGGCCACGAAGGCGAAATCGCCGGCTCCCAGCGGGTTCAGGCGCCCTTCGGCGTCGACGAGCGCGCCCTGGCCGCTGATGATGTAGTTCACGTGCTCGACGTCGTGGGTGTGGTGGGGCGAGTGCCCGCCCGCAGCCACGGTGAACACGCGGAACGAGAAGTTGGGGACGCCGTCGGCGCTGCCGACGACCAGCTGTTTGGTGACGTCGCGGGCGCCCTCCATGTGGGTGGGGGCGGACGGCACATCGGCCAGCTTGCGGATGATCATGCAAAACCTCCCGGTGGCGCGCCGGTGGCGCTCTTGCCATGATAACGTGGGCCCGAAGGTGGTGCACGGGCCGATTGCGGGCAAACTGCAGACAATGGCGGGCGCGGGGATGCGCCCTGGAGGCCAAGCGGTGGCGGACGACCTGATCATCAACTCCCGGGTGACCGTCCCGGCGGCGGAACTGGAGTTCACGGCCACGCGCGCGTCCGGGCCGGGCGGCCAGCACGTGAACACCTCCGATACGCGGGTGCAGCTGCGCTGGAACGTCCTGGCGAGCGTGGCCCTGGGCGAGATCCAGCGGCAGCGCGTGCTGACGCAGCTGGCCTCGCGCCTGACCACCGAGGGCGATCTCATCCTGGCCTGCGACACGCACCGCAGCCAGCGGCGCAACCGCGACGAGGTGGCGCAGCGCCTGGCGGCGCTGGTCAGGCAGGCGCTGGTGCCGCCGCGGCCGCGCCGGCCGACCAAGCCCACCCTGGCCTCGAAGCAGCGGCGCATCGAGCAGAAGAAGCGTCGCGGCAGCATCAAGCGCGGCCGCGGCCGCACCGGCGGTGACGAATGATCGAGCCACGCCCGGACCTGCAGGAGCACTACGGGCGCGAAGGGCTGCTCGAGCGGCTCGAGGCGCTGCTTTCCGCGTGCGGCGGTCGCGAAGAAGCGGCCCTGGCCCGCGGCGACGAGTTCCATCCCGGCGGGCGCGCCGCCACCGAAGAGCTGGCGCGGCTGGCCGGCGTGGCCCCGGGTGCGCGCGTGCTCGACCTGGGCTGCGGCATCGGCGGGCCGGCGCGCTGGCTGCGGCGGCTGGTGGGGCCCGGCGGGGCCGTGACGGGCGTCGATGTCGTGGCCGAGTACTGCCGGACCGCGCGCGCCCTGAGCGACCGCACCGCGGACACGGCCGACATCGCGATCGTGCAGGCCGATGCTGTCGCGGCAGAGTTGCCCGGGCTGCGCTTCGACCTGGTGTGGTCGCAGCACGCCCAGATGAACGTGGCCGACAAGGCGGGCTGGGTGGCTGCCGTGCATCGGCACCTGCGGCCGGGCGGGCGGTACGCGTGCTTCGAGTCGTTTGCCGGGCCGGGCGGCGCACCGCACTACCCGGTGCCCTGGGCCGCGGGCGAGGGCGCCAGCTGGCTCGTGACGCCCGACGCGTGGCGGGCGCTGCTGGAAGCGGGCGGGTTCACGGTCGTGCGCTGGCAGGACCACACCGATGCCACCGTAGCCTGGCTGGACGCGTCCGTGGCGGTGCAGAAGGCGCTGGCGGCGGCCGGCGACCCGGCGGCGGCGCTGAACGTCGGCCTGCTGCTGGGGCCGGACGCGGCCGTCATGTCGCGCCACCTCAGACAGAACCTCGTCGAGGGGCGGCTGCGGGCGTTCATGGGCGTTTTCGAGCTGCCGGCGGCGTGACCGGGCGGGCGGGCCGCGCCGTTGCGCCGCCGGGCGGCTGACATTATCCTGCCCCCATTGAGCCTGATCACGCGGGCAGCCGCCCGAAGCCGGCGCGCCCTTCACCTTACGCAAGGAGACGACCATGGAACACAAGCTGCCCGAGCTGCCGTACGCGCGCAACGGCCTGGAGCCGCACATCTCGGCCGAGACGCTCGACTTCCACTACGGCAAGCACCACCAGACCTACGTCACCAACCTGAACAACCTGGTCAAAGGCACCGAGTTCGAGAGCGCCTCGCTCGAGGACATCGTGCGCAAGGCCCCCAATGGCGGCATCTTCAACAACGCCGCCCAGGTCTGGAACCACACCTTCTACTTCCTGGGCATGGGCCCCAAGGGCGGCGGCCAGCCGACCGGCGCGCTGGCGGCGGCCATCGACGCGGCCTTCGGCTCGTTCGCGGCGTTCCAGGAGAAGTTCACCGCCAGCGCCGTGGGCAACTTCGGCTCGGGCTGGACCTGGCTGGTCCGGAACGCCGCCGGCGGCGTCGAGATCGTCAACACGAGCAACGCCGACACGCCGGTGCGCTCGGGCATCACGCCCATCCTGACGGTCGACGTGTGGGAGCACGCGTACTACGTGGACCGCCGCAACGCGCGCGCGGCCTACGTGCAGGCGTGGTGGAACGTGATCGACTGGGACGTGGCGGCGAAGTACTTCGCCTAGGCTGCGGTCGTTCGTGAAGCAAGAAGGCGGCGGCTCCTCGCAGGGGCCGCCGCCGTTCTTTTTCCGCGGTCAGCGGGCCGTCACTTGATAAGGCGAACGTTGTCGAATTCGTAGACCACCGTGCGCGGCGGCCGCGGCAGGTAGAACAGGATCAGGTCCATGTCGGCGGTGTCCAGGTTGCGGCTCTTGTCGCTCATCGCGAGTCCAGACAGCTCGACCTGCTCGGTATGCCACTTGTCCCAGGCCCCGAACGACGCGCGGGCGTAGATGTTCTTCCGCTTGCCCGGGTAGTCCTCCAGGCGGATCCCCATGGGGATCGTGTCGGTGCCCGACGACAGCACGCGCACGTCGAACGCCAGCGCCCGGTAGCCCGACCAGTCATGCGGGAAGTGGCGCAGCTTCACGCCCGGCCAGTGGTCCGGCGGCCCGCCGCTTACGCGCATCACGGTGGTCGGTCCGCCGGCGGGGCCGTCGGGGACGTGCGTGAACACCAGGTTCGGGTTGGAGTTCTTCTCCCAGAGCCAGTGCTCAAGGCCGTTCTCGAAGTCCGCGACCACCGGGAACGTCTTCTGCATCCGGTAGGCGCCCGCGACGATGCCGGGCACGCGGTAGAGCTGGGCCGGGATGCTCAGCAGCGTGACGACCATCAGCACCAGCCCGCGCCGCCGATGGTGCCCGCGCCAGAGGATCAGCCCGACGGTGGCCGAGATGCCGACCAGGTCGAGCAGGAAGTCCTTCACCTGCCCGGTGCGCCCGAAGTACGGCTGCACGATCTCGACCAGCGCGCCGGCCAGGACCGTCGCCGCCACCGACAGCCACAGCCGCCCGCGCAGCGGACCGCGCCAGTAGAGCAGCAGCATGACCACGGCCATCATGCCGACGTGGAACTGGTCGCCCAGTGACGACAGGAGCGGGTGGCGTCGTGCCGCCGCGGGGATGTGAACGAAGAACAGGACGACGATCGTCGTCATGATGGCCAGCCACAGCCAGCGGGCGGCCAGCAGGCGCGGGACGGCGAGCGCCGGCTCGTGCCGTCCCCAGCTGAATCGCCGTCCTGGTCCGGGCTGCGTGTCGCGCGGTTTGTTCATGTGCGCGGCTTCCAGATGACCTGCCGCTTGCCCCGCAGGAACTGCCAGAACGCCTGGGCGCTGGCCACGTTGAGGACGCACAGGTACGTGGCCAGGCCGGCGGCGCGCGGCGCGCGATCGGCGACGTGGCCGTACACCGCGGCGGCGTAGAAGACCACCTGCGCAATCATCACCCCGCGCCAGAACAGTGCGCCCGGCTCGTTGGCCAGCCGCCACGCCGTCACCAGGCAACCCAGCTGGAACACGAACGCCAGGTAGCGCAGCACCTTGTGCGACCACAGCTGCCAGGCGAAGACGCCGAAGCGCGCCGGGTCCAGCAGCACGGCCATGTCCTTCAGCGCGTGGAAGGCGCGCAGGGCCACGCGCACGCGCATGCGGTACTCGTCGCCGGTGGCGGCCAGGGCGTCCTCGTAGAGCAGCGCCTCGGGCTGGTAGACCACGCGATAGCCCTGCTCGCGCACGCGCAGCGGCTGCACGAAGTCGGGCAGCTGGTCGGGGCGCATCGGCTTGTACAGCGAGCGGCGGATCGCGTCGACCCCGCCGTCCACGCCCACCACCGAGCCCAGCCTGGTTTCCCAGGCGCGCAGCTGGTTCTCGTAGCGCATGTAGAGCGAGCAGCCCTCGCCGGTCAGCGAGCCGTCGGGCGCCTTGTAGACCATGCGCCCGGTGACATAGCCCACGTCGCCGTCGGCGAAGAACGCGACCAGATTCGCCACCGTGTCGTGCGCGTAGAGCGAGTTGGCGTCGGAAAAGACGATGATGTCGCCCGTGGTCTCGGGCATCGCCAGGTTCAGGGCGCTGGTCTTGCCGGCGCGCGGTTCCTGCCGGATCAGCCGCACGCGGGGGCTGCCGATGCCGCGCACGATGACGTCGGTGCCGTCCTCGGAAGCATCCGAGATGACGATCACGTCCAGCAGTTCGGCCGGGTAGTCCTGCGCCAGCTTGTTGCGGACGGTGGCCTCGATGTGGCGGGCCTCGTTGAACGCGGCGATCAGCACCGTGACGCGGGGGCGCTGCGCGGCGGCTCGTGACGCGGCGTCTGGCTGCACCTTCAGGTCCATCAGCCCGCCCACGAACCAGGCCAGCAGCGGATACCCGGCGTACACGTACGCCAGGCCGAACAGGCTGATCCAGAAGGCGGCGGACCAGAAGAACAACAGGCGACCCTCCTGCGCCCGGGGCGCGGTGTGCGATTCCCCGCTCTATCGGCGGGTGGACTCCCGGTCATGATAGCCGTTTTCGCCGGAAGTCGTTATGCCTACGGGGCTAGCCCGGGCTAGGATCGGCGGCGGGCCCGCCGCGTGCAAGCAAATAGCTTGTGAACTTTCGCTTTATTTTCGCCATCAGTCGTGGTATGGTGATGGCGAATCCCCAGAAATTCCCGGCGCCGGGGCGACAGGCTCCGCCGCCGTTCAAGGAGAACGCCATGAACTGGACGACGTTGCTGACGGCTTCGGCCACCGACACGTACAAGGCCACCGACGCGCTGATGGCGCTGGTGGACGACGCGGACCTGGGCTGGAAGCCCGCCTCGGGCCGCAACTGGATGACCACCGGCCAGCTGCTGATGCACCTGACCAACGCCTGCGGGTTCTGCTGCCGCGGGTTCCTGACCGGCGACTGGGGGATGCCCGAGGGCGCCGAGATGTCGAAGGACGAGACCCCGAAGGAGTCGATGCTGCCCCCGGCCGAGTCGCTGCCGACCGTCAGCTCGGTGGCCGAGGCGCGCCGCCTGGTCGCGCTGGACCACGAGATGACCCTGGCGATGATCAGGGAAGCGGGCGAAGCCAGGCTGGACGAGATGATGGTGGCGGCGCCGTGGAATCCGCAGCATCCGCAGCCGCTGGGCCGCCAGTTCCTGGGCATGGTCCAGCATCTGGACAGCCACAAGAGCCAGCTGTTCTACTACCTCAAGCTGATGGGCCGCGACGTCAACACGATGAACCTCTGGGGCATGTAGCTGCCTGCAGGCGGCCGTCGACGCGCTTGAAACACGGTTTGATAGACGAGTCTGGCCCGGGCGCAATACCCGGGCCAGACGCGTTTCCGATACTACGGTTCACTCTCGGTGCTGCGGTCCTAGTGCACCATCATGACTCGCTGCACCAGGTTCTTGCCCGGCGCCTCCAGCCTGATCATGTACATGCCCGCCGCGACGCGACCACTCGCGCTCTCGCCGTTCCACGACACTTCGTAGCGCCCGATGCCGAATTCACGATCAGCCAGGGTCGCGATCACGCGGCCCCGCAGGTCGATCACCGTCACGCGGACATGCGAAGGATGGGGAACCGCGAAGCTGAGGCGGCTCACATCATGGGTCGGGTTCGGGCCGACGCACTTCAGCGCGAACTCGGCGATCGGCGAGCCCGCCGTGGCCGAGACCGCTTCGAACGTGATCGTCTGGCCACCGGTCGTCTGTCCGCTCAGGCGGTACCAGTAGGTGCGTCCGGCCTGGGCGGTGCTGTCCAGCAGCACGAACTCGTCGACAGCCTGCCGCGCGGTCTCGGCGAGCGCCTGGAACGGGCCCTGGGCCGCGTCACTCCGCTCGACGTCCGTCCGCACGAACGGGACCATCTCGCTCAGCTGCCAGTGGATCTCGACACCGGCATCATTCGAACGGGCCACGAACTGCCGCAGTTCCACGGCCACGCCCTGTTCGACGATCTCGAAGGACGCATCGCTCACGTCCTCGCAGGCGTTGCCGGCCGCGTCGTGGGCCACGACCTTCAGGTAGGCGTGGTCCGCGGCGGGCCCGGTCACCAGCCAGCTGTAGGTCCCGGTATTCGGGACGCAGCTGGCGATCGTCTCGTACGGTCCGGCGACGCTCGAGCGGGAGAGCTCGAGGTCGACGCACGTGACAGCCACGTTGTCGCCGGCCGTCCAGGTGAGGTTGGCGGCCACGGCGATGATCAGGATCTCGCCGCCGTTCGGGGAAACCACCGTGACGTCCGGGCACTGGGTGTCGGCGAACGTGGCCGTGATGGTGTGGTTGGCCGACACGCCCGTGAACGTGTAGCTGCCGACCGCGCCCACCGAGGTCCCGTCGACCACGACATCCACGATGCTCAGGCCGCCGGTCGGTGCGATGGTGAAGGCCTGGTCCGCGCCGCAGGCCACCACGACCGCCCCCGAGGGGGTGATCGTGCCGCCCGCTCCGGCCGTGGCCGTGATGGTGTAGGTCTTCGCGACGAACGAGGCGGCGATGGTGTGGTCACCGGTCACGTTCAGGAACGTGTAGCTGGCGACCGCGCCCACCGAGGCGCCGTCGACCACGACATCGGCGATGTCGTAGCAACCGTCCGCCGTGATCGCGAACGTCTTGTCGGTGCCCCACGCCACGGCGACGGCGCCGGCCGGGCTGATCGCGCCGCCCGTGCCGGCCGAGGCCGTGATCGTGTACATGATCGTCGAGAACGACGCGGCGATGGTGTGGTCGGCGCTGACACCGGTGAAGGTGTAGCTGGCGACCGCGCCCACCGAGACGCCGTCGACCAGGACGTCGACGAGGCTCGAGCCGGGATCCGCCGCGATGGCGAAGCCCTGGTCGGCGCCGCAGCCGACGACGACCGCACCTGCCGGCGTGATCGAGCCGCCGGGGCCCGCCGAAGCCGTGATGGTGTAGGTCTTCGCCGCGAACGAGGCGACGATGGTGTGGTCACCGGTCACGTTCAGGAACGTGTAGCTGGCGACCGCGCCCACCGAGGCGCCGTCGACCAGGACGTCCGCTACGTCGAAGCAGGGCTCTGCCGTGATCGCGAACGTCTTGTCGGCGCCCCACGCCACGGCGACGGCGCCGGTCGGGCTGATCGCCCCGCCCGTGCCGGCCGAAGCCGTGATCGTGTACGTGATCCCGGAGAAGGAAGCCGCGATGGTGTGGCCCGCGGCCACGCCCGTGAAGGTGTAGCTCGTGACCGCGCCCACCGAGACGCCGTCGACCAGGACGTCGACGAGGCTCGAGCCCGGGTCCGCCGCGATGGCGAAGCCCTGGTCGGCGCCGCAGCCGACGACGACCGCGCCAGCGGGCGTGATCGAGCCGCCGGGGCCGGCCGTGGCC
>CAIOLW010000025.1 GCA_903859215.1 uncultured bacterium
CTTCGGGGCCGAGCCGCCGGCGCCCGTCTCGTAGAGGCCGCCGCCGTTCAGCAGCGGGACGATCGACAGCATGCGGGCGCTGGTGCCCAGCTCGAGGATCGGGAACAGGTCGGTCAGGTAGTCACGAAGGACGTTGCCGGTGACCGAGATCGTGTTCTCGCCGCGCCGGGTGCGGGGCAGCGTGAAGGCCATCGCGTCGGTCGGCTTCATGATCTGCAGGTCCAGGCCCGTGGTGTCGTGCCCGGGCAGGTACGCCTTCACCTTGGCGATGATCTGCGCGTCGTGGCCGCGGGCCGCGTCCAGCCAGAAGATGGCGGGCGTGCCGGCGGCCCGGGCGCGCGTGACGGCCAGCTTCACCCAGTCGCGGATGGGCGCGTCCTTGGTCTGGCACATGCGGAAGATGTCGCCGGGCTCGACAGCCTGTTCGAGCAGCACCGTGCCGTCCTTGTCGACCACGCGGATGATGCCGTTGCCCTCGGCGATGAAGGTCTTGTCGTGCGAGCCGTATTCTTCGGCCTTCTGCGCCATCAGGCCGACGTTGGCCACGGCGCCCATCGTCGCGGGGTTGAACTGCCCGTTCTTCTGGCAGTCCTCGATGATGGCCTGGTAGATGGTGGCGTAGCAGCGGTCGGGCACCATCGCGACGGTGTCCTGCAGCTGGTCGTCCCAGTTCCACATCCTGCCGCCGTCGCGCACGACGTTGGGCATCGAGGCGTCGACAATCACATCGTTGGGCACGTGCAGGTTCGTGATGCCCTTGCGCGAGTCGACCATGGCGATGGCCGGGCGCGTGGCGTACACGGCCTGGATGTCGGCCTCGATCTCGGCCTTCTTGTCGGCCGGCAGCTTGTCCAGCTTCTCGATGACGCCGGCCAGACCGTTGTTCAGGTTGGCGCCGATCTCCTTCAGCGTCGCCGCATGCTTGTCCAGCGCGGCGGCGTAGAACACCGACACGGCGTGGCCGAACATCACGGGGTCGGAGATCTTCATCATCGTGGCCTTCAGGTGCAGCGACAGCAGGGTGCCATCGCGCTTGGCCTCGTCGATGGTCTTGGCGTAGAAGGCGCGCAGGGCGGCCACGTTCATGCACGAGGCGTCGATGACCTCGCCGGCCAGCAGGGCCAGGCCTTCCTTGAGGACCTTCTTCTCGCCGGTGGCCGCGATGTACTCGATGTTGATGGAGGTCGGCGCCGTCATCGTCATCGACTTCTCGTTGCCGTAGAAGTCCTTCTCCGCCATGTGCGCGACGCGGGCCTTCGAGCCCTCCTTCGGCCAGTCCTTCATCATCCGGTGCGGGTTCTTCTGCGCGAACTTCTTGACCGAGGCGGCGGCGCGGCGGTCCGAGTTGCCCTCGCGCAGCACCGGATTCACGGACGAGCCCAGCACCTTGGTGAAGCGCAGCTGCAGCGCCCTGTCGGCGTCGGTCTTCGGCTCTTCCGGGTAGCTCGGGATGTCGTAGCCGTGCTCCTGCAGCTCCTTGAGGGCGGCCTGCAGCTGCGGGATCGAGGCCGAGATGTTCGGCAGCTTGATGATGTTCGCCGCCGGCGTCTTCGCCAGGTCGCCCATGGCGGCCAGCGCGTCGGGCAGCTTCTGCGCCTCGGTCAGCTTCTCGGGGAAGTTCGCGATGATGCGGCCGGCCAGGGAGATGTCCGAGGCCTCGACGTCGATGCCGGTGCCCTTGGTGTAGGCCTGGACGATGGGCAGCAGGGCGTAGGTCGCCAGCGCGGGCGCCTCATCGATCTTGGTCCAGACGATCTTGTGGTTGGCCATGGGCATCCTCGGCTTCGGGCTGGAGGTGGAACAGGCAGGTGATCCGCGATTCTCAACAAAAATCATCCGGCGCCCGGGCCGAGTCAAGCGGCCCACGCCGCCTGCCCGCCCGGGCGCCGGAAATCGAGCTAACTACTGGCCGTGGCACTCGTTGCAGTTCGTGGTCTTCCACTCGTCGCCGATGTCCTCGGGGTGGACGTATTCGACGCTCTGCAGCGACACGACATCTTCGCCGGTCTTGCGGACCTGCTCGACGATCGTGTGGCACAGGTCGCAGTTGCGCGGCAACACCTTGCCGTCGGCGGTCTGGTGCTTGCCGTCGTGGCACCGGAAGCAGCCCGGCGTCGTCAGGTGGCCGATGTTGTCGGGGAACCCGCGCCAGCTGACGCCCATCTCCGGGAAGATGTTCGTCTTGAACAGCAGCTGCGCCCTGACGATGGCCATCTCGATCTCGCCGACGCGCGCCTTCGCGACGTCCGGGTGGCTCTCGTCGTAGAACTTGTGCGTGCCCGCCTCGATGGCCGCCACCGCTTCATCGGTGGTCTTGTACGGCGCTTCCATCAGGCCCACGAGCAGGTTCTTGACGCCCGGCAGGTCCTGCGCGATGAGCCCGTTGGCAATGTCGCGGTTGATCAGCCGCGAGGGCGGGTTGTAATGGTGCGTCGGCCGGTTGTGGCAGTCGATGCAGTCCATCAGCCGGTGTTCCTTGCCGGCGATGTCGGCGTCGGTCAGCGTGGCCTCGGTGCTGCGATAGACCCGCTCGGTGCCGTCCTTGCCCGTGAACTTCACCCAGGGGATGTCCTGCCGCTTCTTGTCGGCCGCGACGTAGGTCACCTGGTTCACGGTGTGCCAGTGGATGCCGTGCGCGGGTTCGCCCTGGGCGCCACCGCTGCCGATCTTCATCAGCAGCTTCAGGCTCCAGTGCGTGTTGCCCTCTTCGCGGCCGTAGTAGTCGAAGGTCTTCATCTTCTGGCCGGTGAAGTGCTCCGGCCAGTGGCACTGCTCGCACGTGTCGCGCGACGGACGCAGGTTGCGGATCGGCGTCTCGATCGGCTTGGAGTACTTGTTGAAGATCACCGAGTACACCTGGTAGGCGCCCGACAGCTTCGACCGCACGTACCACTCGGCGCCCGCGCCGATATGGCACTTCACGCAACCCACGCGCTGGTGCGGCGAGTTGTTGAACGCGGTGTACTCCGGCTTCATCACCGTGTGGCAGGTGGTGCCGCAGAACTTGTCGCTCTCGGTGTACTCGTACGCCTGGAAGCTGCCGAACGCCGAC
>CAIOLW010000026.1 GCA_903859215.1 uncultured bacterium
CGCCGTCGGTCCACGCGCAGGCCGCGGTGTTGCCGGACGTCGACAGGGCCGAAGGCTGCCCGGAGAACAGCCACGTGCCGCCGCCGATGTCGCCGAAGCCGGTCAGCAGCGTGTTGGACGTCGACAGCGTGTTGTTCTGGAACACGTACAGGTCCAGCTTGCCGTCACGGTTGAAGTCGACCCAGTTGGCGCCCTCGACCGGGCCCACGATGCCGGGGCCGTAGGCGGTGATCGTCGTGAAGCCGCCGGCGCCGTCGCCGCGCAGCAGCAGGTTGGCCTGGTTCGCGCGCGTCACGTAGACGTCCAGGTGGCCGTCGCCGTTGAGGTCGGCCCACGCCGCGCCGGTGCCCGCGCCCGCGTCGGCCAGCAGGCCGCCCGCGACGTTCGTGAAGCCCGAGGCGCCGTCGTTGCGCAGCAGCAGGTCGGCCTCGCCGTTGCGAACGACGTGCACGTCCAGGTCGCCGTCCTCGTCGACGTCGACCAGCGTGCCGGTGCGGCTCTGGCCGGCCACGGCCAGCCCACCGGCCGTCTGCGCCGTGAAGGGGCCGCCCGTGTACGTGCCGTGGAAGGTGGCGCTGCCGCCCACCGGGATCGTGACGACCTGCGGCGCGGCCGGGCCGGTCCAGTACGGCGTCGCATCCCAGGTCACGGTGTACTCGCCGGCGTCGAACACCTGCAGGGCCGTGTCGCCGCTGCCCGAGCGCGATTCGTAGGGGCCCGTCAGGTGCCACGTGGCCGCCAGGCCGTTGGGCTCGCAGTCCATCGTGATGTTGGCCTCGTAGGCGGGGGTCGCCTTCGTCGCCTGCAGCATGGCCTTGGTCGAGTTGTTCTGGATGAACATGATCAGGCTCAGCTGGCTGGCGCTCCACGACGGGTCCATCGTGAAGGTGCGCGTCAGGTGCTGCGCCTGGCCGCTCGACACCGGCGTGAACGCTTCCGGGGCGAGCGTCGTCATCACCAGGTTCGGATGGCTGTGCAGGCCGTCCATGCAGACCAGAAACTGCACCGTGTTGCCGGCGGCGACGGCCGCCGTCAGCGACGCATCGAGCGTCAGCGTCACCTGGTCGCCGCGGATCTTGTAGGTGGCGCCCATCTGCACGGGGCTGCTGACGGCGCGCCGGGCCGCGACCGTCGGCTGGTACGTCAGGTACATGCTGCCGCTGGCGGCGCCGCCGACGTAGGAGGAAACACCGTCGAACATGACCGACGGCGTGCCGCTGAAGCCGTAGCCGCCGAAGCGCGCATTGCCGAACGCCGTCGTGTAGGGGCTCGACAGGAAGTACGTCACACCCAGGAAGTTCGAGGTGCCGTAGGTGGCAGTCAGGTCATTGAATCCCGCGACCGCGGAAGGGCAGTAGGGTCAGCCATCGGCCGACCAGAGTTCACCGATGACGGTGCGGTCGGCCGCATAGGCGAAGTTGGCGGTGCCCAGGGCGATCAGCATGGCGATGGTGGCGAGAAGGCCGGCGATCCGCGCATGGCGGCAGGCGGAGGACGTCATGTTCAGGGGCTCCTTGGGTCTGGCGTCTGTGGACAACGCATACGGGGTTGCCAGCCATTGATGATACAACATCAATGGGACGATAACCCGTTGAAAACAGACATCAAAAAGGGCGCGGCCCGGTGCCGGATGGGCCGCGGGCCGCGCTGGAGATCGGTGGTGCCGGGGCTCGTCAGTGGGTGGCGACCAGGTCGGCGGCCACCAGTTGCGAGGCGAAGTCGAACAGGTCCTTCGCCGCCGCGTCAAAAGTAACGTCGTACTCCGCCACGATGGCCTCGGCGACCTGCCGCAGCGTGCACTGGCCGTCCAGCCTGCGCCAGACGAACGCGCCGAGCTCCTCCAGCGAGTGCGTGGCCGTCCCGGTAGGGGCCATGATGATGATCCCATCGCCGACTTCACGCACCGGACAGGCGGAGTTCGGTACCAGGATCGTGTCGAGGTCGATCTTGTTCACGGCGTTACCTCATGTGAGCCCATGGGCAGTTCAGGCCAGCGGCGGCAGCCCGAAGGCGGCCGACAGCATCGTCCAAAACCCGGGATCGGGTGTGAAGCGCATGAACTTGAGGGTTGTGTTGGCTGCGATCGCGTGCGCGGCATCGACCATCAGGGGCAGGGTGCCCGGCCCCGGGACCTCGTCCAGCCCCACCGGGGGAACGATCTCGCCCGCCAGCACGGCCACCGCAGCGGCCTCCGTCGCGTCCACAAGTTCATGTGCGGAGCCATGTTCCAGCAACAGGATGGCGCGCAGGGGGGCGCTCCCCGGGCGCTTGGTGCGGAACGTGCCGTTGAACGGCGTGCCGACCACTTCCCAACCCGCCGCACCCACCGCCGGCCGCACCAGGCTCATCTCGTCGCCCAGCACGTGCCTTCCCGCGCTGAGCGCCGCCACCGTCGACTTGCCCGAGCCCGACGGCCCGACGAAGAGGAAGCCCTGCCCGTCCACGATGACCGACGACGAGTGCACCAGCCACGCCGAACGTCCCAGCCGCGCGCGCGCCGAGGCGTGCGCCTGGTAGAGCACCTGCTCGAAGATGCGCGTCAGCCGGCCGGTCATCAGCGCCGCCTTCACGCGCACCTCGCCGTGGCCGGTCAGCGGGTCGAACCGCCCGGTGATGAGCCCATCGGAGATGTCGAAGGCGCCGTCGCCCAGCAGTCGCTTGGTCGTCAGCAGTGAGCGGGGGAACGACGGCTGGTCGTCGTGCGCGATCACCGTCACCTCCAGCGTGACGACCGGCTGGCCGGCGTCGGCGGGGACGCTTGCGCGGTCGAACCACACGGCCAGGCCCTCGGCCAGGCCCGGCTGCGGGCAGCGCAGGGCGAAGAGGGCGTCGCCGACTTCCAGGCGGTACTCAGGGACGGGGGCGGGCGACTTGCCATCGGTCATCGGATTCAGATCCCCGGGTCGAAGGTGGGAGGCGTTGTCCTCGATGCGGGCGCCAGGTGGGCGCGCAGGTGCCGCCACAGCCCGCCCAGGGCGCGCCGCCGTGAGTACGGAGGCGGCAGCTCGCGGCCGTCCGGCTGCGTGGCGCCCACGACCAGCCCTTTGATGCGATCGGCCGGCTGCCAGGCGCCGCGGCCGTTGGCGTCGCCGTGCTCGAGCAGCCAGCGCTGCCCGCCGCGCACGCGCCAGCCCAGCACGCGGTGAGCCACCAGGCGGTCGTCCAGGGCCAGCACCACCACGTCGCCCACCCGGGCCCGCGGGGCGCCCAGCGGGTCGATGACCAGGTCGCAGCCGCAGGGGAGGGCCGGCGCCATGCTGCCGCTGAGCATCGGCAAACGCACCAGGGCGCCGGGCACGGGGCCCTGGCCGGTCAGCGCCAGCCAGGCGTCGAGCTGTGCGGCGCGGCGCGCCACGTCGGCGGCGGCCGCGCGGCCGGCGGCGTCGAGGGCGGCGAACGAGTCGGATTCGCGGGCGTCGGTGGTCATGGCCCCGTGATTGCAAATGTTGGGAGTCCCGGTGCGAGCCGGGGTGGCCGGACGGCGAAGCTGCGTGCCCCCATCGCGCCGGCAAATGTTAACACAACTGGCGGCGAAGGCACCTTTCTTTGGCGATGGACGGGACGCGCAGGCACGTGAGGTTGCTTCGATGGCTCGCTCGCTTGAACAGCAGTACCTGATCGATCTGTCCCACGCGTGGGCAAAAGGTGCCGCCGGCCCGGTGGCGCCGCCGCCGGGGATCGATCCCGCGGCCGTCCGTTCGCGGCTCGAGGCGCATAACGTCGAGGTGACCCTCGGCGCCCTGCTCCCGGACGCGATGAAGGACGAGGCGTTCGCTCGCCAGGTCGATGTCTCGCGCGCCCGTTCGACGGACCTGCTGCTCGAGTGCGAACGCATCCTGCCGTTGATCGGCCGCCACGCCGAGCGACCCGTCCTGCTGAAGGGCGCCGCCCTGGCGTTGCGCTCGTACCGCGAGCCGGGCCAGCGCTGGTTCATGGACCTGGACCTGCTGCTGCCGCGGTCGGCCGTTCGCGCCGCCTGCGAGGAGCTCGAGACCGCCGGCTACCGCCCGCTGCCCGGCGGCCGGGACCTGAAATTCTACGAGAAGTACCATCTGCACCGGATCCTGGTCGGGCCGGCCGGCGCCTGCGTGGAACTGCACTGGGACCTGACGGTCCCCGGCTCGGTGTACCTGCTGTCGCCCAGCGGGGTGATCGCCCGCTCCAAGCCGGACCGCCTCGGCCGCCAGCTGGTGTGGCGCCCCTGCCCCGTCGACCAGATCCTGCACGCGACCTACCAGAACATCGCCGACGGCTTCCTGGACCTGCGGCGGGTGCTGGACCTGGCCCTGCTGGCCCCGGCGCTGAGCCCGGCCGAGGGCGTCATGCTGGTGGATCTGGCCCGTCGGGCCGGCCTGGCCCGGGGCCTGGCACTGTCACTTCATATCATGAAGCAAATCACCGGCATCGAAACCGAGTGGATGGGCGAGCTGGACCACGACCTCGGGCCGGCCGCCCAGCGCATGATCCGCGGCCTGGACGTGGCCGGCGGCTGCCTGGACCGGCGGGCCCGCGACGTTCCCGGCTACACGGCCCTGCTGCACCTGCTGACCACCCCGCGCGACACCCTGCGCCTGCGGGAAGCCTGCCGCCTGCTGTGGGTGGGCGAGCAGATCCTGCTCGAGATGGGCTACCGGGCCGGGTCCCTGCCCGGCGCCGTCGTGCGCTCGCGGGTGGTCGCGGGCCAGGCCAGATTGCTGGCCCGCGTGGGTGGGTTGGCGGTCCGTGCGATGGCCTCCCCGCGCTGAGATCTCCCGCAGCCTGGTTTGGACTCTACTTCACCATATGAAGTAAATATTCGTCTGCGCTGAAATACTGCTTGATTTTCATGCCGTTCTGGCGAACACTTCATCGCATGAAGGCAAGCGAAGTGGACGAGCACCTGGGCATCCCCGCCCGCCTGGCCATCGTGGCCACGCTGGCGCTGGGGCAGCGCCTGACGTTCACCGGCCTGCGCGAGCAGACCGGGCTTGCCGACGGCAACCTCCACGTGCAGACCCGGAAGCTTCTGGCGGCCGGGTACCTGACAGGCGAACGCGTTCGACTTGGCGGCCGCTCGGTCACCAGGTTCGAACTGACGGAGCGGGGACGCCTGGCCTTCGTGGAGATGATCCGGCGCCTGCGCGAAGCAGCTGAAGGCCCGTTCGGCTCAGGCCGGTCGGGCGCGGCTGTAGGCGCCGGATCGGGCGCGGCGACAGGGATGTCGCCGCGCCCGGGAGAACGCTCGCGGGTGTGGTAAGGAGAGGGAGCGCATGAAGATCGCCATCGGGGCGGACCACGGCGGGTTCGAGCTGAAGCAGAAGCTGGTCGAGCACCTGCGCGGCAAGGGCTTTGACGTGCGCGACGTGGGGACGGACTCGACCGCGGCGGTCGACTACCCCGTGTTCGCGCGGCGCGTGGCCGAGGCCGTCGCCGCCGGGCAGGTCGAGCGCGGCATCATGATCGACGGCGCGGGCATCGGCTCGTCGATGGTGGCCAACAAGGTGCCGGGCGTGCGGGCGGCCATGGCCTACGACGTCTCGAGCGCGCGCAACGGCCGCGAGCACAACGACGCCAACCTGCTGACCCTCGGCGCGGGCCTGATCGGCGCCGCGCTGGCCGCGCAGATCGTCGACGTCTTCCTGTCCACCGACTGCACCGAGGCGCGGCACCAGCGCCGCGTCGCGATGATCAACGACACCGCGGGCGCCGCGACCGTGGCCGCCGGCGGCATTCCGATGGCGGGCATTCCGATGGCGGGTATGTCGATGGCGGGCCTGTCGGACACCGACATGGCGCGCGTGCTCCAGAAGCTCGAGGGCCTGCTCGGCAGCCAGCACATGGGCGGTCAGCACGGCGGCTACTCGCGCGACGTCTTCCACGGCGGGCCCTGCGTGGGCTCGTGCCCGGACACGGCGCGCCGCTTCATCGAACTGGGCGCCCACCGCTTCACCGCCGGCCCGGACAGCCCCGGCCGCATCCCCGACGAACTGGCCCGCTACATCGACCACACCATCCTGAAGCCCGACGCCACGCCCGCGATGGTCGACAAGGTCATCGCCGAGGCGCGCGAGTTCAGCTTCCGCTCGGTGTGCGTGAACCCGTGCTGGGTCAAGCGCGTGGCCGACGGCCTGCGCGGCACGCGCGTGCTCACCTGCTCGGTGGTCGGCTTCCCGCTGGGCACCAGCATGCCCGAGATCAAGGGGATGGAGTCGCGCCGCGCCATTCGCGACGGCGCGAAGGAGATCGACATGGTCATCAACGTCGGCCGCCTGAAGGCCGGCGACGACGACTTCGTGCTGAAGGACATCCTGGCGGTCACCGAGGCCTGCCGCGACGGCGGCGCCGTCAGCAAGGTGATCCTCGAGACCGCGCTCCTGACCAATGAGGAGAAGGTGCGCGCCTGCGAGCTGTCGAAGAAGGCGCGCGCGAATTTCGTGAAGACCTCGACGGGGTTCGCCTCGGGCGGGGCCACCGCCGAAGACGTGGCGCTCATGGCGTCGGTCGTGCGCGGCGCGGGGATGGAAGTCAAGGCGTCCGGCGGCATCCGCTCGTTCGACGACGCCCGGAAGATGATCGAGGCCGGCGCCACCCGGTTGGGCGCCAGCGCCAGTATCGCCATCGTGCAGGAAGCCC
>CAIOLW010000027.1 GCA_903859215.1 uncultured bacterium
GCCGTTGTCGTCAGTGCCGTCCCAGTTCACGCTGTGGTCGCCCGCGGCGAGGCTGCCCGCGACCAGTCGCCGGATGTTGTTGCCGCGCACATCGAACACCTGCAGTTCCGTGTCGCCGCCGTCGGCCAGCGTGAAACGGATCGTGGTCGACGGGTTGAACGGGTTCGGCGCGTTCTGCGCCAGCAGCGTGCGCGCCGCGGGCGTCGTGGCCGGGGCGGGCGCGCCCTGGAACCAGCCGATGTCGTGGAACACCGACAGGGTCAGGTCGACGCCGCGGGGGTTCAGGTCGCCGTTGATCGCCGGCTCCATCAGCAGGTTGGGCATGGCGCTGGTGTCGAAGTGCGACACCGACGAGCCCGACTGCAGCGGGTTCGGCGTGTAGACCAGCGCATGACCGGACAGGTCGGCGCCGGCGCGCTTGGTGGCGCTGGAGTGGACGGTCGCGGTGACGCCGCCGGCCAGCGCGGCCTTGAGCGTCGTGCCGTCGGCCTGGCTGATCATGATCGCGGGGATGGTGATCGTGCCGCTGGAGCCGCCCATCGTGGAGGCGGCGCCGGCCACGTTGTTGACGACGATGACGCCGATGGCGCCGGCGTCCTGCATGGCCTGCACCTTGGACACGAACGTGCAGGTGCCGCGATCGACCATGGCGATGTTGCCCGCCAGGGCCGCCGCGTTCAGCAGGGCCTCGCAGCCGTCCGACGTGGGAGCCGTGCCGTCGACCGCAAGGACGACCTGGCCGGTGACCGGCGTCGAGGAGACGGCGGGGCCGAAGCCCGCATCCGCCACGGCGTACGTGCCGGCCACGCCCGCCGGCGCGGACACGACGAGCTCGGACGAATAACCCAGCAGGTTGCCGGCGTTCATGGTGGTGAACTGGCCGTTGAAGGCCACGTTGCCGGGGTTGATCGACGACGCGACGCGCTGCGCGTTCGTCATGCTGTTCCACGCCAGGCCGACCGTGTTGTCGTACAGGTAGTTCGAGAAGGCGTCGTGCTTGGAACTGAAGAACGCGCCCGTGGAGTTGTTCACCAGGCTGATGAAACCCAGGCCATGGCCGAACTCGTGCAGCAGCACGACGACCAGGTTGATGTCGGTGCCCGCGTTGCCGTCGAGCCCCAGGTACCAGCTGCTGCCGGGCAGGCAGGTGGCGCCGCCGAGGCTGACGTTGAACTGCGCGCGGATGTCATCGGCCGTGGTGTTCGTGGCGCCGGGGTTCAGGTCGGTGTTCGCCAGCTTGTTGGCCAGCGCGGCCGGGTACCACGTGGCCGCGACCGGCGCGTTCGCGAAGTCGGCGTTGTACGTGCGCGGGCCGGCCGAGCCGAGCACCGCCGTCGTCGTCGTGCAGGTCAGCGGGTCGAACGACGCCGTGATGCGGATCTCGACGTTGCTGGGCAGCAGGGCGCCCCACACATCGGCCGCGAACTGGAAGGCGATCAGCCGCTGCTGGCCCTTCGTCGTGCCGGTGTTGCCGCCGATCGGCGAGACCGGCGTCGCGTCGTTGAATCCTTCGCCCGCGCCGTCGGCGTTGACGATGGTGATCGTGGCGGCGTTCGCCGCGCCGGCGCCCGCCAGCAGCAGGGCCCCGGTGGCGACGGCCAGGCAGGTTTTCAGGAAGCGGTTCCTCATGTCAGCGCACCTCCGGGCCGGTCGGCTGGGTCTCGGCCAGGAAGAATGCGTTGTACTCCTCGCGGCTGTTCACGCAGCCGATGATGAGCGTGCCGTCGGGGCCGAGGCGCACCACGCTCATCTGCTGGATGCTGGCGTCGGGCACCGCGATGCTCGAGCCGTCGGCATTGACGATGACGACGGCGGCGTTGTCGTCGCGCACCGGGATCGGGTTGGCGGCGACCTGTGCGGCGGCGTCGGCGGCCCGTGCAGCGGCAGGCGCGGCAGGTGCGGCAGCGCGCGCGGCGGGATCGTCGGCGGCCGTGGCGGCCGACGCGGCAAGGCACAGCCCGAGCAGGGCGATGCTGCAGGTTCGCTTTGTCATGGAAGGACACTCTCCTGGGAGCGGGGGCGACCACGGTCGGGAGCGCGACGCGGCCATTTCTGACACCGAGCAGGATATTATAGCATCTGGTCATGGATGCCAACGGGCAAATCAGGGACCAAAAAGTCAATTTTCCATCACGACGTTACGGGCCACCTCACGCCGGGGATTGCGGCTCCAAGGCGTCGGTGCCGGACGGATCCGGCCGGGTCGCCCGCTCCCGGGCGGCGGTGTGCGCAACCCATTCCTGGAGAATCACTTGGCCTTGCCCCAGAACACATCCCGGCGCTACGAGGGCAAGTACATCATCGACGAGACTCCGGCGGCCGCCGTTCGCCTTTCCACCAGCAGACCAGCACGAACAGCATCGTCAGCACGACGGCGATGCCGACGAATCCCGGGATCCACCGGACCACCTGCGCCAGGCCGACCATCAGCCCCACGTACGCCGCCATCACCACCCGACCCTGCCACACCGTCGGAAAGCCCCAGCCCAGGCCGTCGGCCTTTGCGGGGAACCAGTACCGCGCCTGCCCCGGGGTGTCTTCCTTCTCGTTCATCTGCGTACCGCCATTTCCTGCAGCACCGACCCGATGTCGGTGTTGTCCAGATAGGGTCCCCGCACCGGGTCGCTGCCCGTCGCGCGTCTCGTCAGTTGGTCGCTGCCCGGCCCGGCGGCGAACAGCGGGACCAGTGAATTCGTGTGGTTCTTCGTGTTGAACACCATGCCCGGCAGCCGGCCCTTGCCGCGCGGCACCAGGGCCACCTTCGTCCGGCAGGCGGGCCAGGCGCCGCCTTCGGGGGCGGGGCCGGTCAGGTAGCCGGTCTCGTGGTCGGCCGTGATGACCAGCAGGTTCTCGCGCCAGCCGCCGTGCGCGTCGATCCACCCGCGCACCGCCGCGACCGCGTCGGCGAAGGCGCACACTTCCTCGACCAGCCGGCCCGGCTCGTTGTCGTGCGAGGCCCAGTCGATGGCGCCGCCCTCGACCATCAGGAAAAAGCCGTCCGGGTCCGCGTCCAGCACGTTGATGGCGCCGAGGGCCATGTCCTTCAGGGCGGGCACCGTCGCCAGCGGCGGCGCGGCGTACGGGTCGGCCAGCGCGTCGCCGGCCCGCTGCTCCTGCAGCGTCTCGCGCACGCGGGGGAGGCCCAGCACGCGGGCGGGGGCGTCACCCTGCTCCAGCTTCACGAAGTCGGCCGGGTCCTGGATGACCACCCAGGGGTCGGGCCAGGCGTCGCCGTTCGCGTCGCCGCCGACGGCGCCGGCGAGCAGGCCGTTCCACGTTTCCTCGCCGCCCACCCAGTGGTAGTTCGGTGTCGGGTCCGGGTCGCCCTTGCGGTCGAACAGCGGGTTGCCGCAGCCCATCAGCACGTCCAGCGGGCTTTCCGTCAGCATGGCGAGCGCGATCTCGACGTAGCGGCCGCGGTCCTCGTTGTGGATGGCGCAGCCGGCCGGCGTCGCGTGCGCGAACGGGACCGAGGTCACCAGCCCGGTGGAGCGGCCGCCACGTTCCATCGCCTCGACGATGGTCAGCAGCGGCTTCTCGTCGGGCCCGACGCCCAGCCACCCGTTGTGCGTCTTGAAGCCCGTCGACAGCGCGGTGACCGCTGCCGCCGAATCGGTCGGCGGCTGGCCCAGCGGGCCGTCGGCCCAGAACGCGGCGGCATCATAGCCGCCGCCCTCGGCGTACGTGCTGACGGCCAGCCTGACCGGCAGGTCGTTCCAGGCCGGGAACAGGTCGGCGTCGTCGCGCCACAGCGAGGCGGCGCGCAGGTGGTTGTAGCCGCAGCCGTCGCC
Organism: uncultured bacterium; assembly: GCA_903859215.1. GTDB lineage: Bacteria > Krumholzibacteriota > Krumholzibacteriia > LZORAL124-64-63 > LZORAL124-64-63 > CAINDZ01. The sequence goes on from CAIOLW010000027.1 coordinate 3,792, forward strand.
GATCATCAGGATGACGTTGCGCGGGCGCGCGGCGTCGTCGCCCGGCGCGCCGACGGCGAGGCCGGCCGCCAGCAGGAGCAGCGCCAGGGCCGGCGCGAACCGGTTGCGGTGGCGCACCTAGTAGTCCTTCGGCTCGGCCGCCGGCTTCCCCTCGACCGGCAGCTTCAGCTTGTCGGGGTGCCTCTTGACGACCTCGCGCAGCCAGCTCTCGGGATAGCCCACTTCCTGCGGGCGGCCCTTGTCGTCCTGGATGTACCCGTCGTTGTACTTCGTCAGCAGCTGTTCGCCCAGCGCGCGCCAGCGGCGCACCACTTCCTCGGCGTGCAGCACCGAGTAGTCGGTCAGCCAGCGCGCGGCCAGTTCGGGGTCCGTGCGGTACAGCGTGGCGGCGGCCTGCTCGAAGGCCGGCTGCACGGCCAGGTAGTCGCCCTCGATGGCCTGCTGCACCGCGCGCACGTCGGCGATCATCGGCTCGTACCGCAGCGCCGCGTAGTTGGACACGAAGTTGAACACCCAGAACGCCGAGTCCCAGCTGAACTTCTGCAGCGTGCCGGTCGCGTACGAGGCCGGGATGTCCGTGATGCCGCAGTAGAGCGGCGTGTAGCAGGTGAAGTTCGTGTCGTCCAGCCCGTACCACGTGATGCCGCCGATGGCGTCGGGCATCCCGCGCCGCGCCTGCGTCACCATCGAGAAGCCGGTCTGCTGCGTCGAGATGGGACGCTCCCAGGTGTAGGCGGTGTCGGCGACCGTGAATCCCATCGGTCGCGTGCGCAGCGGGTAGCCGAACGGGCCGGCGTCCACGCCCCTGGTCATGTCGTAGTCGGTGCCCTCGTAGTGGTCGCGCATCAGCGCGAAGACCTCGTCCAGCGAGAGCTTCTCGTCGGGCTTGACGAACAGCGGGTACGGCTCGGCGCCGGCCACGCCGCGGTGATAGTCGGGACTCAGGCCCAGCGAAGGCGCCGCGCGCCGGAAGATGCTCCACACGCGCGCGGCGGTGTAGCGCTTCTGCTGCGCGGTCAGCGGATGGAAGGCGGCGCTCCAGTTGAAGGCGCCGTCGGCCGGCTTCCACCAGCCGTGCGCTTTCGCGAAGTCCTCCATGCCGGGCGAAAACAGGCAGTTCTCAGGGTCGTTCTTCGGGAACGTCGTGATGCGGCCGCCGTTGGCAAAGGCGCTGATGTAGCCGTCGGGGACGCGGATGGCGACCCAGTGGGCGCCAGGACCATTGCCTACCTTGCCGCCCTTGCCGGGGCCGACCATCTCCATCACCCAGGCTTCCTTCGGGTCGCCGATGCAGTACGACTCGCCGCTGCTGCGGTAGCCGTGCGCCGCAACGAGCCGGCCCATCTCCTCGACGCACTCGCGCGCCGTGGTCGAGCGCTGCAGCGCCAGCCGCATCAGCGTCCAGTAGTGCAGCAGCCCGTCGGGGTTGGTCAGTTCGTCGCGCCCGCCGGTCGTCGTCTCGGCGACGGAGACCTGCTTCTCGTTCTGCAGGTTCACCACGGCCCACGTGTGCGCCGGGTAGGGCACCTGGCCGACCACCTGCCCGCTCCAGTTCTTGATGTCCTGCATCTCGCCGGGCTTGTGGTCGCCGGCTGGGATCCGCTCGAGCGTCGGGTGGAACTCGCCATCGCAGGTGTAGGTCACGAAGACCGACCCGTCGGTGGTGGCGCCGGGGCTGCAGACCAGGTTGGTGCAGGCCAGGGCGACAGGGGCGGCGGCGGCCAGGAGCAGCAGC
>CAIOLW010000028.1 GCA_903859215.1 uncultured bacterium
GCGTCGTCTTGGTCATGCCGCGGTCCTTTCCCACTCGGCGGAAAGCTGTGCTGCGGGCGCAAAGCGCCCGGGTCCGGGCTGTGTCATCGGCCTGAACGGCGGCAACCGAAGCGATTTCTGGGGCGCCGGCGCGGGCCGGGCCGCCGGCGGGAGGCGGCCGGAATCGGGCCAGGGTGGTCCGGATCCGCCGTCCGCGGAACAGCACGCCGATCATAACCAATTGTCGCTTAACAACTTGCCATGAATGTAAAGCGCGGCAAGCGGGCACGGCCCCTGCACCGTCAGGCGGGAGACCCTGATGCGGAAGGAGCCGCCGATGACCGCCACAACCCGCCGCCGCCCCAGCCCCGGACAGCCGACCCCCAGCCTGGCGATCGTCACGACCGCCGACCGGCGCTTCTTCCTGGCCGAGCACCTGCTGGAGGCGCGACGCGGCAGCTGGCTGCCGACCAACGGCGCGGGCTTCGACGAGGACGTGAACATCTACCTGGCCCTGCTGCTCGACCGCCTGGCCGTCGGCGCCGTCGACGCGCGCGTGGTGCCCGGGCTGGCGCCGCTGGTTCCCGGGCCCGATCCGCGCCTGCCGCGGTCCGAGCGCGCCGCCTGGTATCGCGCCAATGCCGACAGCCGCTTGCTGGGCCTGGGGCTGTTCGCGCGGGGTGACATGGTTCGCCGGCGCGAAACGCCGTGGGGCTGGACGCCGGACGCGGCGCGCAGGCGCGACCTCGCCGTGGCTACGGCATGCTACGAGGCGGCGGCGCGGCTGCTCGCGCGTGGCCCTTCGCAGGGCGGCGCCCTGGCCGCGGTGCTGGGCAAGCTGGCCGAACAGTGCGACGACTACGCGCAGGTGCTGGGTGTGCTGGCGGTGCGGCGGCTGGGGCTGGGCGCCCGGCTGAGCAATGCCGAGCTGACGGGCCTGGTGGGCACGCGCGCCGAGGCGGATGCGGCGCAGGTCGCCTCGCTGCTGCAGAGCGCGCCGGGCGATGCGAGCGATGTCGTGCTGGACCTGGTGCTGGAATACAAGCGCCGGCCCGGGGCGGGCCTCAGGCGGCGCATCGAGCAGTTGGCGCGCGTGGCAGGATTGGATCCGTCGCGACTGCTGACGGCAGAAGCGTGAGCGTCCGCTAGCGGATCCCGCAGAACTTCAGGATCTCCCCGAACAGCACGCGCTCGCCGTGGGCGGCCAGGATGGCGTGCCCGCCGGTCGGGAACACCTGGAACCGCGACTCGCGGTTGTGCGCCTTGCGCTGCAGAAAGCGCAGCGACTCGGGCGAGGCGCGATCGTCGTCGTCGCACTGCGCGGCGTACATCGGCACCTTGACGCGACCGACGCGGCTGCGCGCGACGTCCATGCCCTCGAGCAGGTCGGCGTTCAGGCCGAGCAACTTGCGGAAGAAGCCCAGGCGATGCAGGCGCAGCCGCACGATCTGGCGCTGGACCATGGACACACGCGGCATCAGGGCCGGGGCCAGCAGCACGACGCTGGAGACGGGTTCCTCGCTGGCCAGGTGCAGCGCCAGCGCCGCGCCGTAACCGAGGCCCACCACGTGCAGGTCGCCGCCGCCGCGCGAAAGCATCTGGCAGCGCTGCCGCGCCTGCAGCAGCGACGATTCCCACGAGGCATGGCTGATCTGGCCGGGTGTCGCACCCAGCTCCGGCAGGCGCATCACCCACACGTTGCATTCGTTGTCGCCGAGGTGCTTCGCCAGGCCGCGCAGGTCGGCCGGTCCGGTCGACATCCCGTGGATCAGGAGGAACGAACCGCGCGCGTTCTCGCGCACGCGCAGGAACGTACGATCGTCCTCGGGGATGTGGCGGCCGGTCTCGATCGCGGCGATGAGCTTCTGGTGCGTGCGCAGCGTCATCAGCTTGCCGCGCGGCGTGTCCTCTTTGTCGCGGCGCGTGCGCGCCATGTCCCATGCCGTCAGCGCCAGGGCCTGGGCCTCGGGCGTGATGACCGGATCGGCGGGCATGGGATCGGGAGCGCTCGGGCGGTACGGAGCGCCGCCGCCGTTCGGGGCGCCGGAACCGGCTGCGGCGCCAGGCACGAACGGAGGGCGCTGCGAAGAGCCGCCGGGACGGCGATCACGGTAGCCGTCGCGGCCACCGCCGCGGCCACTGTCGCGGCCACCATCGCGGCCACCTTCACGACTGCCCTCGCGACCACCATCACGGCCACCATCACGGCCGCCATCGCGACCACTGTCGCGGCCACCTTCACGACCACCATCGCGGCCACCATCGCGGCCACCGTCGCGGCCACCATCACGACCACCATCACGACCACCATCACGGCCACCGTCGCGGCCACGGCCACGGTCGCGCCCGCCACCGCCGGCGTCTCCGCCGCTGCCGCCACCGGACGACACCCGGCTGATGCGACCCGGTTCGCGGCCGGTGCCGCGCAGTCGCGAGCCGCCGCGAGGGCCGCGCTCGGGGCGATCGCCCGCCGGGCGGCCACCCTGGTTGCCGCCATTGCCGGCATCGCCGGAGCTGTCGTTGCCGGAATTGCCGCGGGCGCCGTTGTCGCCGTCGCCGTTCTCGGGCCGGGAGCCGCCGTCGTTCACGCGTCTTCCTGTCGGGCGGGATCAAGTGCCGCCGGATGTCGGCCTATGGTGCCGGTATGCGTGGCGCACCGGCGGTTGCTCGCCGATGCCTCCGGCAATAAATACGGCCTTCGGGGGCCCCGCGCCAACCCTTTTGACCGGGGGCCCGGCCCGGGGAGGCCCTCAGCGCCCCGCTTTGGCGCCGCAGGCGGTCACCAGGGCGTCGAACTGGGGCGCAACGCGGCTCCAGACACAGCGATCGGCCACCTGGTCCAGCCCGCAGACGTGGCCGCAGCCCTCGCCCCCGACGAGCTCCGCGAGCAGATCCACCAGCCCTTTCTGGTCCTCATAGAAGTGGCGCCCCTTGCAGCCGGGTCCGTACAGGGCCGGGTAGACCTGCCCGCGCGGCAACACCGCATAGGCGCCGGCGTGGATGGCCTCGGCCACCGAGATGCCGAAATACTCCTGCGCCGCGCAACTGACGACGATGTCGGCGGCGGCGAGCCACGCTTCGTAGGTGCGCCGCTCGGGGATCCAGGCAAAGGCGAGGCAACGCGGCCCCAGCCGCTCGGCCACCGGCGCGAAGACCGCCTCCTGCCCCGCCGGATCGCCCAGCAACGCGACGTCGAAATCGAGTCCGCGGTCGAGCAACTCGTTCAGCGCGGCGGCGAACATCCCGGGCCGCTTGTCGAACTCCCAGCGGTGGTTCCACAAGAGCAGCGGGCGTTTGCCGCGCGGCCAGCGCGGACCGACCTCGGGCGCACACTTGCCGCCGCGGTACTGCGGAAAATGCTTGGCCGGCAACGGCGCCCGCTCGAGCCCCACCGGCACGACCTCGCTGCGGGCGCGGATGCGCGCGGGCACATCCTTGGGGATCGCCTCGGGCATGCGGTTGAGGAAGGCGGGGATGGCGTCCAGGAACAGGTCGCGGTGCCAGGCCGAGTTGAAGACGACGCGATCGGCCGCCAGGCAGCTGACGATGTTCGTGAACCCGAAGTGGAAGTCGAACTCCTCGAGCGGGCTCAGCGGGTACGTCAGCTGGTTCTCGTGCATATAGAGGATGACCGGCAGGCGGTCCAGGGGCGGACGCAGCAGCCCGCGCAGGTCTGCGACGTTCAGGAAGCCCGTCGTCAGGATCACGTTCGCAGCCGGGGGTTGCTCATTCAACTGATCGGCAAACCAGGCCGCCGCCGCCCTCATGCGCCACTTCCAGAAACGACCGGGAAGCGTGTGGACGGTGTAGCGGTGGTGCGAATGGGCCAGGAGGCCTTCGCGGAAGGCGCGGTGGGAGCCGTCATCCCAGGGCTCAAGGAACAGTACTGCGCGTGTTGCCAAGAGGTTCGCTCCGTTTCCCGGTTGGGCCCTTCCGTCGCGAAAATTTGTTGCAATGTCACATGTAAGATTGATCTATTCGACGATTCATCGTACAATCTTACGATGAATATGGCGCCACACGCCGTCCAGGATTCCGGCCCACGGGAGCCCGTCGATGCATGCCCGGGCGCATGGCGGGAACCGGTGGCACGCAAACTACACCGTCAACAAACGGGAGTCTACATGAAGCGGCCAGCGCCTGTCGCCACGTTCAGCGTCGTCATCTGCGTCAGCCTCGCCCTGGCGATGTGCGTCCTTCCGGGAGCCGCCCGGGCCGCAGCGCCGCGCCCGGTCCCCGGTCGTGTCCTGATCGGCTTCCAGCCCGGCGTCACGATCACGGTCAACAAGGCCGCCGGTGGCCTGCAGACGGGCAGGGCCGACCTGGACGCCATCCTCGCGAAGCACGGCGCCACCGACCTGGAGCCCCTGTTCGCCGGCTCGCTCGAGAAACTCGCGGACCCCGCGGCCAAGCGCGAACTGGCCGGGTACTACCTCCTGGTCCATGCCGACAAGGCGGGCAATGATGCGATCAACAGCGAACTGAAGGCGCTGCCCGGCATCGCGTCGGTCGAATCGGACCTGCTGCTCGAAGCGGACGGCACCGCGTACCTGCCGAATGAACTGGTCAGCGGCTCGCAGTGGCACCTGCGCAACATGTCGCCCGGCGGCGGGGACACACGCGCGGTCGGCGGCTGGGCCGAAACGCGGGGCGACTCCAACGTCGTCGTGGCCGTGCTGGACACCGGTGTCGACTGGCACCACCCCGACCTGGGCGGCCCGCACCCGGACAAGGTCAACGGCGCGCTCTGGACCAACTGGGCCGAGTACTACGGCACGCCGGGCGTCGACGACGACCACAACGGCTACATCGACGACATCCGCGGCTGGGATTTCGTGACCATCGCCTCCACCGCGGTCTACCCGGGCGAGGACTACGGCCCGGCCGACAACGATCCCATGGATTTCAACGGGCACGGCACGCTGGTTTCCGGCTGCATTGCGCCGCTGACGAACAACGGCATCGGCGTCGCGGCGATCGCGCCCGGTTGCAAGGTCATGGCCGTCCGCATCGGCTTCCAGCAGACCGACGGCACCGGAGTCTCGTACGCGTCGTTCATGGCGTCCGGGTTCCTCTATGCCGCCGCGAACGGCGCCGACATCATCAACCTGTCCTATAGCACCAGCTACACGGCGTCCTTCGCCAGCGCCATCAACGCGGCCCTGAACGCCGGGCTGGTCATCTGCGTCGCTGCCGGGAACGACGCCACCGACGTGCCCGGCTACCTGCAGGGCCTGTCCGACGACAGGGTCCTGGCCGTGGCCGCGACCAACTCCGGGGACGGGAAGTCGAGCTTCTCGAACTACGGCGCCTGGGTCGACATCTCGGCGCCGGGCGAAGGCATCTACAGCACGGCCTTCAACAACGTCGACGGCTCCCACGTCTATGAAACGACGCAGGGCACCAGCTTCTCCAGCCCCATCACCGCGGGCGCCTGCGCGCTGATCTGGTCGGCGCATCCCGGCTGGACGTCCGCTCAGGTCGCCGCGTTGATCCAGTCCAGCGCCGACAACATCGACGCGATCAACCCGGCGTACGCCGGCGGCCTGGGCTCGGGCCGGATCAACCTGCTGAAGGCGCTTGGCGACAACGTGCACCAGTACCCGCAGGAGTTCCCGTCCCTCTTCGACGCGATGAACTGCGCCGCCGCCGGCGACACGGTCAAGGTCCTCGGCACCTCGGTGCTTCCGGCCCCCGTGACGGTGTTCGGCAAGGGCCTGAAGATCTTCGGCGGCTACAACCCCGGTTATGCGACGCGCAACCTCAGCACCGGCCGCACGCCGATCAACGGCGGCGGCGGCGTTCAGTTGACCTTCTCGGGCACGATCACGCAGACCACCGAGGTCGACGGCTTCGACATTTCCGGCGGCAACGGCCAGAACATGTCGATCATCGCGCCGGGCACCAAGTGCGCCGGCGGCGTGCTCGTCAACCAGGTGTCTCCCATCCTGCGCAACCTGAAGGTGCACGGCAACACCGTGGGCAGCGCGGGCCAGTTGGGCTGCGGCGGCGGCATCCTCATGACGGGCTCGTCGGCCTCGCTCCAGAACTGCGAGATCAGCGGCAACACGGGCATCTACGGCGCCGGCCTGTTCGTGCTCGGCGGGGCGCCGACGCTCAACGGCTGCACGATCGCCGACAACACGGCGGTCACCACCAACGGCACGTACCCGGCCAAGGGCGGCGGCATCTACGCCGTCGACACGAACCTGAGCCTGACCAACTGCACGATCAGCGGCCACCTCAACCTGGAACTGGGCGGCGGCGCGTGGATCGGCGGCCTGTCGTCCTCGTCGACCGCGACCATCACCGGCGGGACGATCTCGGGCAACACCGCCAAGACCGGCGGCGGCGGGCTTTACCAGAGCGGCGGCTCGTTGTCTGTGAACGGGACGACGTTCCAGAACAACGGCAAGACCCCGACCTCGACCTTCATGTACGGCGGCGGCCTGCAGGTGACCGGCGGCGCGACGGCCACGCTCACAAGCCTGGTCTGCCGCGGCAACCAGGCGCACGTTGGCGGCGGCGCGGCCCTCAACGCCAGCGGCGCGTGCACGGTCAGCAACTCGGTCTTCTTCGGCAACACCGGCCAGTACTGGGCCGGCGGCCTTCTGCTGGACAGTGCCCCCGGCAGCAGCGTGACCGGCAACACGGTGACCGGGAATACCGGCGGCAGCGGCGGCGGCGGCATCCATGTGGCCAACTGCGCGCCGACCATCACCCGCAACCTGTCGGCCTTCAACTTCGGCGGCGCCTCGTTCGGCAACGGCGTGTCGCTGGTCAGCGCGGCCGTCACGCCGACCTGCAACGACGTGTTCGGCAACCAGAACGCGGGCTGGACGGGCCTGGCCGATCCGACCGGCACCGGCGGCAACGTCGGGGCCGATCCCCTGTTCTGCGATGCCGCGACGAACAACTACCAGTTGCAGTCGGCCTCGCCCTGCCGTCCCGGGGCCAGCGGCGGCTGCGGCCAGATCGGCGCGCTGCTGGGCGCCTGCTTCGTCTCGCCGGTGCCGGGCGAACTGCCTGCGGCAGCGTTCCGCGTCGAGCAGAACTTCCCGAACCCGTTCAACCCGAAGACGACGATCCGCTTCGTGCTGCCGGCGGCCGCGCATGTGACCGTCAGCATCTACGACATCGCCGGGCATCACGTGAAGACGCTGGTGAACGACGACCTCGAGGCAGCAGCCCACGACGTCACCTGGACCGGCGACGATGCGCGCGGCCGGCCCGTGGCTGCGGGCGTCTACTTCTACGAGGTGAACGGCGGCGGCAACCGGGCGGTTGGGCGGATGGCGCTTGTGAAATAGGCGCTCTTCCGGGAACGGCACCGCGGCGCGAGCAACCCAAGCGACCCCTGCCCAGGTGCGGGGGTCGCTTGGCATTTTCACCTTTTATTTGTTTTTTTGCGCTATTTTCCGCATGCATACTTAACAAATTGACCAGTTCACTGGGAATTTATCGAATTCGAACTTGAATTCAAAGTCTCATTAGTGGCAGTATGCCGGACATGGGCAGATTCGTATCGACTTGATGCGGATGCCCCTGCACGGCGTGACAGCTCCGGGAGAGGCCGATCGCCGCACCATCTGTATTCTAGACAATAGGGGAGATTCCATGCGCACCTTGAAATCGCTCGCGATCGCGCTGTGCCTGCTGTCGCTGGTCGGCACCGCACTGGCTGTCGACCTGCAGGACACGGCCAAGTTCCCGGTCAAAAAGGCTCCTGTCGACGGCGGGACCGCTGCCCTCGGCACGCTCGACTGCAGCGGCGCCATCGAGGTCAACCTCGCGACGGGCGTCTACACCGGCGACACCACCAGCGCCCCGAACAACGTGACCACCTACGGTTGCAGCGCGTGGACCGAGAGCGGCGGCGAGACCGTCTACCACGTCACCTTCCCGGCTGACGTGACCTGGGCCGTCAACCTCAGCGGCATGTCCGCCGACCTGGACCTGGCGGTCCTTGACGTGTGCGATGAGGCCACCGGTTGCCTCATCGTCGTCGACACGGGCGTCTATGTGTCGGCTCCGTATGCCGGCGAGTTCTGGTTCGTGGTCGACGGCTACGGCGGCGCCCGCGGCGCCTACACGCTGACCTTCACGACCACGCCGTACGTGGCACCGCCTTCGATGTGCAGCCTCGTCCAGGACGTGAAGGGCACCTCCTTCACCGGCGACACCTGCAACGGCTACAACAACGTGACGGCGCTGGCCTGCGGCGCCTACACCGAGAACGGCCTCGAGCACTACTACGAGATCGTGGTTCCCGCGGGCTGCAACTTCACGGCCAACGTGACCTACGCGACCGCGGACGGCGCGCTGTGGCTGCTGGATTCCTGCGCTCCCGGCTACTCCTGCCTGGGCTTTGCGGACGACACCCTCAGCGGCCAGACCGAGACCCTGACGTACACCAACACGACGGCCGCCAGCCAGGTCGTGTACCTGGTGCTGGACTCGTGGGGCACGGCCGGCTGCGGCGCGTACACGTTCGATTTCGTGAGCGACTGCGCCGTGCCGGCGGAGAAGGCCTCCTTCGGCGCCGTGAAGTCGATGTTCCGGTAGGAACCGGCTCCGTCCCATCGCAGCCGCGGCCCCGGGCACTCCCACCCGGGGCCGCGTCATTTTTCCCTGGGCCGGAGTTGCCCGTCGGCGCGCGGACCGGTACTATGGGCCCCACAAACGACCCGTCACGTCACCCTGCGAGGATCCGTCCATGGCCACGAGCCCGTCGAAGAAGCTCAAGACGTTTGCGAACCCGTTCCCGGAGCGCGACTACGAGATCGAATTCGACTGCCCCGAGTTCACGTGCCTGTGCCCGCTGACCGGGCAGCCCGATTTCGCGCGCCTGTTTATCACCTACGTGCCGGACCGCAAGTGCGTCGAACTGAAGTCGCTGAAGCTGTACCTGTGGTCGTACCGCAACGAGGGCGCCTTCCACGAGAAGGTCACCAACCAGATCCTGGACGACCTGGTGGCGGCGACGAAGCCGCGGCGGATGATCATCCGCGGCGAGTGGTTCGTGCGCGGCGGCATCGGCACCGTGGTGACGGTGACGCACGAGGCCGCGAAGCGCTGACGCCCGCTACATGACGAACGGCTGCACGACGCCGCAGGCGGGACAGGCCCCCTGCGGCGTCAGCTTTAATTCGCCCCGGTATCCCGAGCGATCGACCAGCAGCGCGGCGCAACCGGGGCAGCGCGAATCGCGTCCCGTAGCGCCCGCGACGTTGCCCAGGTAGACCCAGTCCAGGCTTCGCCGCGCCATGTCGTGCGCGCGCTCGAGCGTGGCGCGCGGCGTCGGCGGCGCCTGCAGCTTCCAGGCGGGGCGGTAGGCCGAGAAATGCAGCGGCACCGGGCGGCCGAGCCCGGCGACGAAGTCGACCAGCGCCCCCAGCGATGCGTCGTCGTCGTTGTGGCCGGGGATGACGAGGTTGGTCAGTTCGACGTGCACGCCGGCGGCGACGAACCGCGTGATGGCGTCCAGCACCGGCTGCAGGCGCGCCCGGCACACGCGGCGGTAGAAGCGGTCGTCCATCGATTTGAGGTCGATGTTGGCGGCGTCCACCAAGGGCAACAGTTCGTCCAGCGGCCCCGCGTTCAGGTAGCCGTTGGTCACCAGCACCACCTTCAGCCCGGCGGCGCGGGCGGCGACCGCCGTGTCGCGCACGAACTCGAACCAGACCAGCGGCTCGCTGTAGGTGAACGCCAGGCCGACCGAGTCCTCAGCTTGCGCGAACGCCACCAGCTGGTCGGGCGTGGCCGGGCGCGTGGGCGCGTCGTGCTTCTGGCTCAGGTTCCAGTTCTGGCAGAACGCGCAGTGCAGGTTGCAGCCGGGCGCGGCCACCGACAGGATATCGCGGCCCGGATGGAAGTGGTAAAGCGGCTTCTTCTCGATCGGGTCGAGCGCCAGCGCCGCCACGCGACCGTAGTTCAACGGCGTCATCACGCCGCCCCGGTTGGCGCGGGTGCCGCAGGGCCCCGCCTGCCCCGGGCGCAGGCGGCAGCCGACCGGGCAGAGGTCGCAGGCGGCCTGGCCGTTCGGTGACGGGCGCCACCAGGCGGCGGCCGGCGAGACGGTCGTGCTCACGTTCGACCACCGCGCGCCAGGTTCGCCAGCACGCGCTCTACGTTGCGCCGCAGCCCTTCCGGGTGGCAGCGCCACAGCGGTGTGCGGCGGAAGCGGGCGGCGAAGGCGTCATCGGTGATGGTCGCGAGGTCGGCCAGCGTCAACTCCGCGTGCGACGGCAGCGTGGCGTAGCCGTCGCGCACCGGCACCGGCGTCGCGGGGAGCGCCGCCGCGTGGTTGTTCCAGGGACACACGGCCTGGCAGATGTCGCAGCCGAAGAGCAGGCCGCCCTGTTCGGCGTCGCGACCGGTCGGCGCCTCGCCGCGCCGCTCGATGGTCCACATGCTCAGGCACTGGCCCGCGTCCAGGCCGCCGCCCGGGCAGATGGCCTGCGTGGGACAGGCATCGACGCAGCGCGTGCACGAACCGCAGCGCGTGACGGGCGCCACCGGGGCCGCGTGGCGACGACGCGCGGCAACGGCATACAGGGGCTCGAGCGCGGGCGTCCCGGGCGCCGGCAGGCCATCGATGCGGAGGTTGACGAGCGCCACGCCGAGGAACATCCCCGACCCCAGCTTCTCGTGGATCAGGCAGGTGTTGCGGCCCAGGAAACCGAGGCCGGCCAGCCAGGCGTATTCGCGCTCCAGGTAGGGCCCGGTGTCGACGGCGATGCGCGCGCGCAGGCCGGGCAGGTCGCGCGTCAGCGCAGCGAGCGCGCCCTCGATATCGCCCTTCAGCAGATCGTGGTAGTCCTGCCCGCGCGCGTAGCGGGACACGCGCGCGGTCCACGCCGGATCGTCGGCGCTGCGGGCCGCGCCGCCGGCGCTCGGGTCGGTGTCGCCGCGCGGCCAGCCGTCGGTGTAGCGCTGCGCGAAGACGAGCAATGCGCCGGCCCACGGGTCGCGCTGCGTGGGGTCGAGGCGCGCCTCGGGCGCGCGCGCCAGGTAGTCGAGGCCGCCGTGGCGTCCCTCGGCCACGTACGAACGCCAGATATCCGCATGCGGCAGCGGGCACGGCAGGGCGACGGCGCCGGCCAGGTCCAGGTGGTGGGCGGGACAGGCACGCGCCAGCAGCGCCGCCAGGTCGGCGGCGTCGATCCCGATGGCGGGCACGGATTCAGGTATGCGGGGCGCGGTCATCGGACCTCGGCAGGGTCGGCGGCGCCACCGGCGGCGCCGCCACGGCATGTTAGCACGCAGGGCCCGCGGGCGCCTGCCCCGCGCCGCCCGCGAGGCGGGCCAGCGTCAGGTCGGCATCGTCCAGCAGGCGGCGCATCACTTCGGCAGCGGTCGGCACGTCCTCGATCAGGCCGGCCACCTGCCCGATCTCCAGTTCGCCCTCGTCGAGGTCGCCCTCGTGCATGCCCTGCCGCGCGCGCCCATGGCCCAGTTCGGCGGCCAGTTCATCGCGCGAGGCGCCGCGCGCCTCCATCTGCGTGATGCGGTCGCGAAACGCGTTGCGCAGCAGCCGCACCGGCACCTGCGCCTTGAGCACCAGGTGGGTGTCGCCGGCGCCGGCCGCCACGACGGCCTGCTTGAAGGCTGCGTGGCCGCTCGATTCCTGCGTGATTGCGAAACGCGAGCCCACCTGCACGCCGGCCGCGCCCAGCGCCAAAGCC
>CAIOLW010000029.1 GCA_903859215.1 uncultured bacterium
AAGGAACTGTACTACTGGGGCGATATCGACACGCACGGATTCGCCATTCTCAATCAACTGCGGCGCGTCTTGCCGCACGCCGTGTCCATCCTCATGGATCAGCAGACGCTGCTGGATCATCGGCCGCTGTGGGGTGTCGAGGCGCGGCCTGAGAGCGCCGACCTGGCGCGTCTGGGCATTGAGGAACGTGCCGTGTACGACCAGCTGCGCGGGAATCACTGGGGCGAGCGGGTGCGATTGGAGCAGGAGAGGATCGGGTTTGATCGGGTGCGGGACGTGTTGCGGCGGGTGTGATGGCGGTTTGAAAAGTCGAAGGTCTCGCAACTTGGCCATACTTGCGCCGGCGCAGCTCGCGCAACAGCGAGGATCGACGAGAAGCACCGCGGCGCTCGGAATTTGGCCTACCGCTCGACACTCTTCCTGTTCAGATACGGCCGATGCTTCTTGATCATATACTCCTCGATCTCGAGCCTCCCCAGATGAGTCGCCATGAACTGGTAGGTGCACTGCCTAAGATACCCGGTGACCTCGCGATCCTCATGCTCCGCAAAGTACCGCTTCTTGCCCTTGATCTCCTGAAGCTGATACGCGAGCAGCTCCGTCCCCACATGGCGCCGAAGCGCCGAGAAGTACGTCTGCCCGCAGTGCGTCTTGTGCCGGGACGCCAACCCGGAGCTCTCGCCGATGTAGATGAGCCGATCCGTCCCGCCCTCCCGCACCGCATACAATCCCGGGTGATCGGGCGGCGCGGCCTGCATCATGGGATGTCGCGGACTCACCCAGAACGCGGCATCACCCTGCGCCAGCAGTTCCGCGCAGCGCTCCTGGACGGCAGCCCAGGTGTCGGCGGTGGTCGCCGGCGCACGCTGCGCGCGCTTGCCCAGCTGGAACCGGTTCAGCCGTGTGGGAATGTTGGCGATGCCGAAATCCTCGATCTCCTTGCGCCCCAGCGCAGTCTCCATGTACTGCACCGAGAAATCGCCGATCTCCACGACTTGGCCCGGCGCTTCCTTGAGGTAGTTCTTGTAGAACGTGGATGTCCTGGCGGCGAATTGCTGCCTCAGCCGGGCCGCCAGGTCGATGCCTTCACCGACGTAGTACGGCACCCCGCCCAGCGAAATCAGGTAGTTGCCGGCCTTGGTTGATGCCACGCCCCGGGCGGTGCCGGCCGGCGCCGACCGCAACGCGAAGATACCTTCGGCGAGGATCTCGTCGGCATGGCGCTGGATATCGTCCCAACTCATGTGGTCATGTGACATGATGCGAACTCCCCGGCACAACGTGGTACTGCCTTCAATTCGTCAACAAAGGTCGGCCGATCGTGCCGGCAGACATCTTAGTCCCTATTACCTTCGCCAACACGGTGTAATCCCCAAGCTCCTCACGAACCCTCCCCGCCCGCCCGCAGGTGCAACGCCACGTGCCCCAGCTCGTGGCACAGCGTGAACCAGAAGTTGTCGACGCGATCATGCCGCAGGGTCATCCCGATGATCGGCGCCCCGTCGCGCGTCATGATGGCGGCGCCGTCCAGCCGCGTGCGGTTCAGGTGCGGCTCGATCACCAGGCGAATCCCGTTGCGGTGCAGGATTTTCCCGGCCAGCTGCGGCCCCTCCTCGTAGGGGCTCAACTGCACCAGGCGGGCCATGAACGACGCATCGATGACGCCGGGCCGGTAGCTCGGCGCCGGCTCCCGCATCGCCACGTCCACGACGCGCGCCTCGGCAATGGAGTCGAAATGCCGCCGTCGGCTCCCGGTACACCACCGCGGCTTCACAGGCGAAAAGAAAAAGGCCCGCAGACCGCAGCCCACGGGCGCCGCCGAGCCGAGGCCCGGCGGGAGGAAACCGCATTCTCAGCCCTGGTCGCCGCATCCCGCGCCGCGCACCCCGGGCACCGCCAACGTCTCCAGGTCGAACACGTTCGCGAAGTTGACGATGGGCGGCACGAAGGCGGGAAGCTGGGCCCTCTGCAGCGAAGACACGACTGCTTCGCGAATGAACGGATACATCAGGCTGGGGGCCACGCGGCCGCCGACCTGCCTTAGTGCATTCGTCAGGGCGTCGGGGTCTGTGGGCGGGTTGTCGATCTCGATGACGGATCGATAGGCCACCGCAAGCGTCACCCCCGGCAGGTTCGTGATCTGCACGGACAACTCGATGCCCAGGACGCTCGGGCCGAGGCGATTCAAGCCGAGATTGAGCTTGAACTCGACCTGATGGTCGGGCGCAAACTCCCGCACGGTGTCCTCTTTGCGGACTTCGAGCGCGGTCAGCTCCGGGCCGGCCACGAGACGGATGCCCGGCTCGCTCCTGCTCTTTGCGACTTCAGCTGACATTCAGGTTCTCCTCGGCCACGAACGAGAGCATTCTGTCGTGATGGCGGGACATGTACTCGGATGTCTGGACCGTCAATGATGGCCCGGCGCCGTCGGATCTCCTGAAGAGCGAAGGCGCCGGGACCAGGGGCTGTGATGACGCGAGCGGCTGGCCGCCACTGCGCGAAAGCGTTGCCGCGAAGCTGTAGATGGGCAGCGGCCGGCGTTCGCGCGGCGCGTGCGACGAATTGCGGGCGACCGATTCCTCCAGTTGCAGGACCATCCACCTGTTGACGCTCGTGCCTTGTTCCGCAGCGCAGATGGTGACGGACCGATGGAGCTCCGGCGGCATCCGCAGCAGTAGCTTCCCAGAGAAGGGCCGCTCCGGCTCTTCATGGCGTGCGGCGCAGAACTCGAGGTAGTCCTCGACCGATTCGACGAACGCCTGCTTGATCTCGTCGACGGACCGGCCCTGAAACGTGATCACGTCCCGCGTATTGACCACACGTCCGTGGATCAGGCTCGCGTCGGCGTCGAATTCGACGGTTGCCAGGTACCCCTTGTGTTCCATCATGGCGCTACTCCTGCCTGAACCAGGAACTCCCTAACTGACTTCACGGCACCCTTGTCGGTCTCCCGTTGCGGGTGGGGCCGGTGGAAGATGGCCTTGCGGCCATTCAGCGCCACTCGAACACGCGACCCTCTGCCCTCTGAGATCTCGGCGCCCAACCCGCCCAGCAGTGAGACGATATCGTCCCACACAATGTCGGCCCTCGTGGGCGATTCGAAGATGGCCGCCAGGGTCCCGCGCTGGTGACTGTTCATGGGCCGCCCTGGATATGGATATATCGGCTGCGGGTTGCTCTGGCTTGAGAGAATGATACCAAATAGTGATACTGCACGCCAGTAGGTATTTGTCGTGAGCGTTACTTGCTGTAAAATATAAAGTTAAGTGAACGCAATCGCCGGCATGCCCGCGAGACTTGCGCCGGCGCAAGGGCCACGGCAGCGGCAACCGATCATCCGCCC
>CAIOLW010000030.1 GCA_903859215.1 uncultured bacterium
ACTGGAGCGCGAGGTGCGGCAGTCGCGGCAGTTGCGCCGGCGCAAGTCGACGGTCGGCGCGGGGCAGTTGGCGCTGATGCCGGCAGCGGCGGTTGCGCCTGAATGCGCGCCGCCCGTGACCATCAGCTTGCGCGCCGACGGGCTGCAGTTGGCGCGGTTCGAGGCGCTCGTCGAGAGGGCGCGCAAGCTGGGCGCCGTACCGCGCGACGCCGACCGGATGGATCTTGTGCTGGCGGCGTTGGAAACGCTGGTCGCCGGTGACGCGGCGCAGGCCGCCGCGCCCGCAGTGCAGGTCGTCGTGCACCAGTGCCCCGATTGCGAGGCAGCGCACGTCATTACCAGCCGTGGCGAACAGCCACTTGCGCCGGCGCAAGTCGACGCGATCGCCTGCGATTCCCGCAGCCGGCGGCCGGGGCGGCCGAACCGGGCGACGATCCCGCCCTCAGTGCGTGCGTCCGTCCTGGCGCGCGACCGGCATCGGTGCTCGACGCCGGGCTGCGGCGCCGCGCATTTCCTGGAAGTGCATCACGTGGTGCCGCGCCGCGCGGGCGGGTCGAACAAGGCGGAGAACCTCGTGACGTTGTGCAGTCGGTGCCATGCATTTGCGCACGAGCGCGAGCGTGCAGTTGCGCCGGCGCAAGTGGGAGCCTCGCGCACCTGACCACTTGCGCCGGCGCAATTCCCCATATCCAGCGCGCGCCATCACCACGTACTATCCCCCGGCACGGATTGCCACACCGCCCCGGGAGGGACCCGCATGTCCGCCACGTCCAGCCGCCTGCTTTCCGAACTCGAGTCCATCCGCCTGACTTTCGGCCCCCAGACGGCGCGCCGGCGCCGGCAACTGCTGCGTTCCCTGGCGCGCGCCGACCTGCCGATGGCGGCCGACGTCCAGCGGTTGCACGAGATCCTCTGCTTCTGCCGGGCTTACCCCGACGATGCGCGACTGCTCACGCTCGTCGAGCGCATGCTGGCCAACTTCGCCAAACGCCCCGACCTGCAGAAGCATCGCGCGGCGCTGGCCGACTCGGGCATCGCCGGCACGGACATCCACTACCGGTTCTTCGCGACGATGGCGCGCTGGGCGGCGGCGCACTGGCCCGAGCGGCTGTGCATCGACTGGGACAATACCGAGGCCGCGCGCATCGAGGCCATCCTGTCGCTGCTGGCGCACTACGGCGAGACGCCGGCGCTGGATGAGATCGGGCTCGAGGCGCGCGATTGGCTGGCCCGGATGAAGGGCCCGCGCGAGGGCGACGGCGCGTTCCTGGCGCGGCGCCTGGGCGAACTGGGGCTGAACGGGTTCGCGCACGAGTACCTGTACGAGAACCTCGACGCGTGGATGGTGCTGGCGGCGGGACCCGATGGGCCGTCACGCACGTGCGCGCGCTACGACGGCGTCAAGCCCGTGTTCCGCGCAGAGGCGCCCGATGCACGGCGGCCGGATCTCGAGACCGAGTTGGCGGCGTGGCCGCAGTCCATCACGCGCGTCGGGCCCGCCGCCGGCCGCAAGCTGGTCGACCTTGCGCGCGAGGCGATGATCACCCGCGGCCGCGACCTCGACGCCTTCGCCTGG
>CAIOLW010000031.1 GCA_903859215.1 uncultured bacterium
GAACGGGGTGGCGAACGAACTGGGCTACGCGGATTACTTCGCCCTGCAATCCGCCTGGCACGACATGACGACCGAAGAGGTGGTCAGGCTCAACGAGGACTTCCTTCGCGACCTGCGGCCGCTCTACCGGCAGCTCTACACGTGGGTCAGGTACGAGCTGGCGAGGAAATACCACCAGCCAGTGCCGGACCGCATTCCGGCGCACTGGCTGCCCGATCGCTGGAGCGGATACTGGGCCGGCGTCATGTCACTCCCGGGATTGGATGAGGCCCTGAAGCAGCACTCGCCCGAGTGGGTCATGAAGACGGCCCAGGCGTACTACACCGGCACGGGGCGCGCGCCCCTTCCGGCCTCGTTCTGGGAAAAGTCGGACCTCTACCCGGTGAAGGAAGGCGAAGGCCGCAGCAAGAACACCAACGCCTCGTGCTGGAGCATCGACCTCGGCACGGACATCCGGGCGCTGCTGAGCGTCGAGGCCAACGAGGACTGGTTCGGTACGGCGCACCATGAACTGGGGCATGCCTACTACGACCTGGCGTTCGCCCGACCGGAGGTGCCGCCTCTGCTGCGCGATGGCGCGAGCCCGGCCATGCACGAGGCCTTTGCCGGACTGGGGCAGATGGCGGCCAGGCAGGCGCCCTACCTGCAGTCGCTGGGCCTGCTGCCCGCAGGGAGCAGCGACGACGCCATCCTCCCGCTGCTGAAGGACGCGCTGGCCGACATCCCGTTCATGTTCTGGGCTTCGGGAGTGATGACCCACTGGGAGGCCGACGTCTACGCCCACCACCTGCCGCCCGAACAATGGAACGCGCGCTGGTGGCAATACGTCGAGCAATACCAGGGCGTCGTGCCGCCGTCGCCGCGCGGCGAGGAGTTCTGCGACGCGGCGACCAAGACCCACATCAACGACGCTCCGGCCTACTACTTCTCCTACCCCATCGCCTGGGTGATGCAGTACCAGCTGCACGATTACATCGCGCGGAACATCCTGAAGCAGGATCCGCGACGCTGCAATGAACTCGGCCACCCCGAGATCGGCGCCTTCCTGGAGAAAATGCAGCGCGCCGGCGCCACCGAGGACTGGCGGACGCTGCTGCGCGAGGCGACGGGCGAGGACATTTCCACCCGTGCGATGGTGGACTACTACCGGCCGTTGATGAAGTGGCTCGAGAAACAGAACCGGGGACGAAGGATCGGGTGGGAGTAGCACGGAGGGAGCGGGCTGCCCTGTGGCCCCGATCCGCCGTGCTCCCCTCCGACGATTCAGTTGCCGCCTGAAACGCCGTAAATGACCGCCGACACGGCGACGGCAAGGACCGCGTCAGGTTGACCCGCAACAGGGGCGCCAGCGTGACCTTGGTCCCCGAATCATCGGTGATGGCCACCGTGCCGCCCAGGGCCAGCCGCTGGCTGAGCGGATGCGCCAGGCCGAGGAACGACCACCAAAACGCTTTCGTGGTGGATTTCAGGCTTGGGGCCCGTTCCGGTTGCACGGCGAACAGCCGGGCCCACCCGGCGCCATCCTCTTCCCGTCACTTCACCAACAGGAGTCGCTGCATCCCGGCGCCGCCGTTCGCAGTGACGGCACGCGCCAGATAGTTCCCGCTTGCCAGGACCTGGCCATCGTCGCCCCGGCCATCCCACGTGAACTCGTGCCGGCCCTGGTCGAGCCAGCCTTCATACAGGCGACGGACCAGGCGTCCCTGCACGTCGAACAGGTTCAGTTCCACCTGGGACGCGCTGGCCATGACCAGGGGAAGAACGGTCGACGGATTGAAGGGATTGGGGCGCGCAGCTTCGAACACGAGGGCACGCGGAGCCACCACCGGGACACCCGCCACCGACCGCGAGCTGGCCGCGCGAATCGTAACGCCTGCCGTCTGCGGGACGACGCCGGTCTGGGCCGTGACGTTCGCGGCGATCGATCCACTCATCGGTGTGCCGCCCATCATGCCGTAGGCATACAGGTAGACATAGATCTGTCCGCCCACGTCGATGCTGTCGCCGACCGCCGTGTCGAAGAGGACCGACGTGGCGCCCGGCGTGGCGGCGAGTGACATCTCGACGTAAGGCGTAGGCCCCGAATGCGTGGCAGAGAAGTGCGCCGAGACCGAGGCGCTCGGATTGGTGTCGACGATGGTCGTCGAACCGGTCAGCGTGAGGTCGAACCGCACGACTACCGGAGTGCCGGCCGGCAGGGTGGCCGATGTCACGTACAAGCGGTCCCGGTACTGCGCACGAGGCTCGGCGCCGATCCATTCATCGACCCAGAGAAACAGGCCGTTGTTAACCGCATTCTGCGCGGACCCGTAGCCGGACAAGCTCAGCAGCCCGTAGTTGGCGGTCGAGGTGAAGTCCGAGTTCGAGTACATCCCGAGCGGATTGGAGATGTTGTTGACGCCATGCGTCACCAGGGGTCCCGCCGTGGCCCAGCCGTCGCCGCCGCGCCACTCGCCTGGGGATGTCTGGTCGGACATCGAGTTCACAAGGCGCATGTGTGTCTTGAGCCCGAACGGCGTCTGCGCAAAGGCCGGGGCGGCCAGGAGCAGGAACGAAGCGAGGAACGTGACGAGGCCGAAGCGCGGGTGGTGTCGGGCAGAACACATGGCCACTCCTTTGCAGATGGTGCGATGCAGGCAACCGATGCCCATGGACTTGGATGACGTTGAGCGTCGGCTGCCCGCCGAGGCGGGGGCTGCGCCGACGCATGCGCCGTTCGGTGTCAGTTGGCCGACCTCACAGGGCGGAATCCAGTGAGGTAATCCGCAATGATCTGGGAGGTATAGCCCCGGGCGGCCGAGCGACAGGAGTTTGCGCGGCGGCTCCAGTCGCCGCCGCGAATCACGACGTTGCCGCCCGAACCGGGGCCGGTCGGGTTCGTCACCGTTCCGCCGTACGCGTTGCCGTACCAGTCATTGCACCATTCCGCGACATTGCCGTGCATTTCGTGCAGGCCAAAGCCGTTGGCTGGGTAGGTCCCCACCGGCACCGCCGTAAAGATTTGCGTTCCGGATGGACATCCGGGGTAGGGATAATAGAGGCCGTCGAAGTTCGCGTCGGTGCCGGATACCAAACATGACCCGGTGTTGAAAGTGGTTTGGCTCCCCGCCCGACACGCGTACTCCCATTCCGCCTCTGTCGGCAGACGGTAACCCGCGGCCGTATACGGGCTGCCCGCGTTGCACTGCCAGGTCGCGTGGCTGTAGGCCCGCGTCAATCCCTGCCGCAGGCTGAGCCAGTCGCAGAATGCTGCGGCCCCATACCACGTCGCATACAGAACCGGCTTGTCCGGGTTGACGCAGCTGAAGACGCCGTTGGTGAAGGTCATTTCGGTCCCAGATCCCAGGGACTTCAGGAGCCTGGTGGAGCCGTCCATGTTGTCGCTCACGGCGGAGGCGGTCGCCGTGGCATAGCCATTGTCGTATGCCCATTGGGCCAGTTCCATGTACTGCTGGTTCGTCACCTCGGTGCCCTGGGCGTAGAAGCCGTGGGTCAACGTCACCTGGTGGAGGGCCTCATTGGCTAACCGGGTCAGTTCGGTCGTCGGGCTGCCCATGTCAAAGGTGCCGGGGGGAATGTAGGCGAAGGCGGCCAGGTTGGGGGCATCGTCGGCGGTCACGCGCAGACGGCATGTCGTGCTGCTGAAGCCCGGGAAGTCGGTGGCCGCATCCCAGACGATGTGCCGCACGGTGCCGGGCAGCACGCCGCTGCCGACATCGCCGCTCACGGTGTGGCAGAGATTCGGGTAGCTCGCGCCGCTGTCCGTCGACAGGAACAGGCTTACCCAGACCGGCAGGTCACCGATGGTCTCGAGATCGTAGGTGACGTCCACCAGTGTCGTGCCCGGGCGCTGCTGTGCCTGCACGTTCGAGACGAGGAGTTGCACGCCCTTCGCCCAGGCGTTTGCCGTGCCCAACAGCAGAACCGCCGCGATCACGCCGTATCGATGCCACCATGCTGCCTTCATTTTGCATCCTCCGTCGAAAGCGACCGCGATCCCGGGTCAGCGAGCCAGCGTCAGCTTCCTGGTTTGCGATCCCTGCGCCGTGTTCAACCGACAGAAGTACGTTCCCGTCGGAACCGCGCGGCCCGCGTTGTCCTGGCCATCCCAGGTCGCCCGATAGCGACCGGCCGACCGCGATCCAGAATCCATGACCCGCACCAGGCGGCCGCCCACGTCGTAGATCGCCAGTTCGACGAAGCCGGTTTCGGCCAACTCGAACTCGATCACCGTGCGGGGATTGAACGGGTTCGGGTAGATCGCGGCCAGTGTGGTGGCTTGCGGCAGGGCGCCCGTGTCATCGTTCACCGCGGTGACGGTGTCGATGGTCAGGATGCCCGAGGTGCCGTGGCTGACTCGGGCCTGGGCAGTGGCGCCGAATATCAACAAGAGGACCACGGCGATCGTTGGCGTTCGTGGGTGTTTCAATTCGGCCTCCTGTGAAGTTGGAGTTCGCATCTACTTCAACAACGTCATCCGCTTCGTGTCGGTGAATGACCCCGCCGCCATCCGGCAGAAGTACACACCGGAAGACGCGCGGCGGCCATCGTCGGTGTTACCGTCCCAGCGCACCTCGTAGCGACCGGCAGCCCGGTCATCGTCGACCAGCACGCGCACACGCCTTCCCGCAGCGTCGAAGATCGACAGCCTGACGCGCGCGGCCTGGGCCAGATCGAAGGAAATCAACGTCGCGGGATTGAACGGGTTCGGCGAGGCGCCCGTGAGCTTCGTCGCACCCGGCACGCCGCTTTCAGGCGCGCCCGTGATCTGCAGCGGCGACAGCGTGGCCACGGCGCCCTCGTTCCCGTGCGCGTCCACGGCCGTCAGCTTGTACCACGCGTACGGCGACGCGACGCTGTCCAGGAACCCGGTGTCCGCCTGCGCCGACACGAGGTTGCCGGCCCCCGGCAGAAATCCCGGGCCCGTCCCGCGATAGAGCCGGTACAGCGCCAGGTCGGGCTCGGCATTGGGCTGCCAGCGCACGCGCGTCGTGTCGGCCACCCGCCGCGAGGCGATGAAGACCGGCGCCCCCGGGGGCAGGTTATCCACGGAGTAGCCGCTTTCCGGCGCCGAGTCCCAATAGAGCGTGGGTGAGCTGTTCTCGGCCTCGACCTTGAACCAGGTGAGCGGGTTGGAGCCCACCAACGAGTCCGACGCGGTCGGCGCCAGGTAGCTGTAGGCCGCGAATCCGCGCGCCGGCTGCTGGCCCACGTACTCCCAGTAGATGGGCGCCGCGGCGGTGCCCGTCACGCGCAGCACACGCTCGGCGCCGTCCGGGCGGGCATCACCGGCGGCCAGCAGTTGCGCACCGCGCTTGAGCGCCACCTGCGCGGCGGCCAGCGGCACCTGACGCCAGAGGGAGTAGTCGGCGACCATGGTGTCGCCCGGCACGTCGAGCCGGGTGGCGTTCCACCGGACTTCGACCCGGCCGCCCTGGTCGTTGCGCACGTCCTGCACGCGCACGATCTGGGGCTCGCAGCCCTCGTAGCCGAACTTGTCCACGCGCTGGGCGACAAGGTCGTAGGCGTGGGCGGGGTTGGTGTTGTTCTCGCTCCACGAGAGGATCGCGCCGCCGGCGCCGTCGGTCACGCCGGTCAGGGTCCCCGGCCACGGCTCACGCCAGCCGTACTGCACGTAGCTGAGACCGCCCGGCCAGTCCACCGTCCCCGAGTGCGAGACATGGGCTGCGACGATCCAGTGATTGGCCCCACCGGCTGCGTTGATTTTGAGGGGAAAACTGAAGACCGCGCCGCCCGAACCGTCGGGAACAATGATCGCCAGGCTGCCATCGATGTTGAGGCTCCCCGCCACGCCGATCGGCAGCACGCCCGGAACCCCACCCCACAGCGCAAGCCCGGCAGCCGTAACGCGCTGCGCGTAGCGCTGGTAGACGTTCATGTCCGACCACGACACGATGGCGCCACCGGCACCGTCGGCGGCGAGCGACGCGCCGATAATGGTGTTGGGATTGGCGGTCGCGGGTGACGCCCAGCCAAAGGTCCAACTCGCATCGCTGTTCACGAAGTTCACATAGACCTGGTAGCCCCTGGTAAACGCGATGTACGCGCCGCCACGGCCGTCGCTGACCAGTTGCGGGACCATGTTTGCGGGATCAGCGATGGACTTCTGCCCACCCACCCACAGCGAGGCAAGGCTCGAGTTCAGGTGGTTCGCGGCAATGGTGTTGGGATTCGTGCGCAGGTCACGCCACGCCACGATGAAGCCGCCGAGCCCGTCGCTGGCCAGGTCGATGCCGTCCAGGTCGCCGTTCGCGATGCTGGCCAGCGCCGCGCCGTCCGCGGCCCACTGGGCGGCACCATTGGCGTTGAGCCGCTGCCCATACGCCAGTGCGTGGCCGGTGCGGTAGTCGCGCCAGACGATATAGATGCCCCCAGCGCCGTCGCTGACGACGTCCGGATCGAGCTGCGAGGACGCCTGCGTACAGACCGGGACGCCGCCCGAGGTCCAGATAGCGTTGCCGTTGCCGTTGATGTGCTGGGCGTAGATGTCTTCGGCATTGGCGGGCGTCCGCGAGTCGTACCAGACGATGAACGCCCCGCCCGAACCGTCCTCGATGGCGCGCGGCAGGTTCTGGCTCCCGGCCGCGGTGCAGATCGCCAGGCCGTCGGCCGTCCAGCACGTCCTGCCGCTGGCATCGACGCGCTGCGCGTAGATGTGGTACCCGCCGCCCGCGCGGTTGTCGTTCCAGACGATGATCGTGCCGCCGGCCCCGTCGCTGCAGAGCGAGGGACTCAACTGGTTGCCCGCGGCCGTCGAGATGGACAGGTTCGTCCCGGTTGACGGGTCGGGCCACGTTGCGCAAACCGGGGAGTGGAGCGTTGCCAGCAGGGTCGGGACGAGGAAGATTGCGACGACCGACATGGCGCGCGGCGCGGTTCGCATAGGTGACCCCTGAACGTGGGTGAAGGGTGAACCCGAAGTTCCCCGGCCCGGGGCGTTCCCGGAGCCGATGTCGCTGCCCGAGAACCTGTATTTTGCCGACGGCGCACGTCGATCGCGCGCCAAGACGGGCGAACGCAGGCCCGTTCCCGCGAACGACCTGGCGCGATTCATACTATACCATATTACTGGGCGAATGATCGTGATTTCGACTTCAACCGCTGGAATCGCCTGCCCGACCCGCCCGGCGCGCCGCATCGTCCCCGCTACCCATTTCATCACAAAGACATGACGGGCACTTGCGGCCGCGTTTGCCCGGTCAGCGCCGCACCCCCGGTGGGGCGAAATGCAGGAAACAAACGAGAGAGCCCGCCGCCAGTTGCACACCTGAGCCCGGACAATCCTGCCAAGCTCCGCAATTACTTCAACAGGGTCATGCGCCTGGACTCGCGGAACGAACCTGTTGCCATGCGGCAGAAGTAGACGCCCGACGACAACAATCGGCCCTCGTCATCGGTCCCATTCCACACGACAGAATGGCGACCGGCGGAGCGCAGTTCGTCGACCAGCGTGCACACGCGCCGGCCAGCAACATCGAATATGGCCACGGTGACGTGTGACGATGACGGCAGGTCGAACGCGATCGTCGTCCGCGGATTGAACGGGTTGGGCGCGTTCTGGCGCAGCACGCCGGCGCGCACCGGTATGACGGCCACGTCGGAAGTGCCGTTGGCCGGCTGCACGACGATCTCGTCGAATCCGAAGCCGTCCAGCGAGGCTCGCGGGTTGGTAAACGTTACCGAAGTGAACGGATGATCCGGATCGAGGGTGCCGAAGAACAAGGCGCTCCCGCTGATATTCGGGAAGGCGCTCGGGGTGCCGACCGAATTGGGCGTCGCGATGTTCACGGATGTCCCGTCCACGCGATGGAAGGTGAGCAGCAACTGCGTCCCGCCATCCCCGATGTCCGTTCCCATGAAGCCCAGCGCGCGCTGGGGGCTGCTGAACGCCAGGGTGAAGCTGGTCCCGTTGCCGAATTGCAGGCCGAAGCGATTGCCCTCCGTCGGATACGTGCCGTCGAACGTGCCGGTCGGCACGTCGCGGACGAAGAGCCCGCCCACCACCGTTGCCGTCGCCGGCCCGAAAGCGAGCGTGGACACCGAACTGTTCGGCGCCAGTTCCTCGAAACCGT
Source organism: uncultured bacterium (assembly GCA_903859215.1). GTDB lineage: Bacteria > Krumholzibacteriota > Krumholzibacteriia > LZORAL124-64-63 > LZORAL124-64-63 > CAINDZ01. The sequence goes on from CAIOLW010000031.1 coordinate 8,094, forward strand.
TCGTGTAGCGGGCTGTGCCCAGCGCGGACAGGAAGGCCGATTGCGCGACGCGGCAGTTCGGCAGCTCGGCAGGGCGGGTCGGATCGTCGGGCGGGGACGGCGGCAGATCCGTCTGGTTGACATCTTCCCCGAAGAAGAAGGCCGGCCGGCACTTGCCGAGGGGCACCGCGGCCCGAAGCGCATCCAATTCGTTCGCCGTCAGGGCGCGGGAATAGAAATCCAGTTCGTCCACGTCCCCGGACAGGAAATAGCTGGCCACGCTGTCGAAGATGTACCGGCCGATGCGCAGGCTGCTCGCGTTCGAGAGATCGCCGGGGCGAACCGTGGGATCGAAGTTCAGGACCTCCGCGCCGTCGACCCGGATCGAGCCTCCCGTCGGCGATTGGCGCTCGATGGTCACGGCGACGAAATGGAAGACATCGTCACGAAGGTCCGGACCGCCGCCCGTGAAATTGGTGCTGCCCGAATCGTCGTTCATCTGGAACATGATGCGACCATTCATCAGAACCAGCGCGTAACCTCTGGCAGCGCTCGGCCCAATCAACTGCCGCTTGTCGATGATGAACTGAGTCGGCGCGGAGCCGGCGTGGAACAGCATCCACCCGGCGATCGTGAAGTTTTCGGTGGGACTGAAGTCCAGGTCGTCGCTGTCCAGGACATCGAGGTAAGCGCTCGTGCCGTCGAAGCCGAAGGCCGTGCCGACCACGCCGGGCACATAGACGAGCGCACCGTGGGCGAGCGCATGATTGGCGCCAACGAGGTCATAGGGATTGCCGTCGCCGGCATACCACGAAACCAGGCCGGACGGAGGAGGAAGGCAATCCGCTTGCGCGACCGGTGGTGTGCCCGCAATGGCCGTTATCACCATTGCCGCGAGAAGCGCCACCAGGGCGCCGCGAGTGCATACCTTCATTGTCATCCCCCCGGGAACTCGCGTGACCTGCGGCCCCATGTCGGACACGGCGTTGCGTGTCCGAACGGGACGTCGCGATGATCCTAACATGGGGGGACCCGTCGGGGGCGTTTACCTGACACGAATAGCGATATTCAATTGCGGCGGCGGCGTGAGCGAACGCCGCACCTCCGGCCCCGGACGTCATTCTATTCAAGCATCACTTGAGTTGTGCCGCCGAGAATGTGTCCAGCCGCGCCGCAGGTGGGCGCGGCCGGCTCTCTATTCACCCGCTTACGCCGCGTAACTCAACTCGTGCCGCCGCTGCCGCGCCAGCGCCCGCGTGCTGACCGCCCGCCAGTAGTAATCCGCCCATCTGGCCGGCAGACGGGTCCGACTGACGAACAACCGCCGCCCCAGCAACTCATCCACTGTCA
>CAIOLW010000032.1 GCA_903859215.1 uncultured bacterium
CAACCTGCGAGCTGGACGACAGGCGCGGGCTCGCAAGCGGCATTACTCCCACTTGGCCGAGTAGACGCGGTCGCCCGTGCTCAGCTGGCCGACGGTCGGTCTGCTCTCCGTGCCGCCTTCGGTCAGCGCGCGCAGCAGGAAGCCGCCGGCCAGCACCAGGATGGACCGCCCCAGAAGGAAGAAGGCCCGCACGGCGGCGGGCCTCAGGTCCTGGTCGATCTGCGGGTTGTCGGCCATCTCGACCTGGGCCGCACTGAAGTCTTCCGTCGCTGCGCCCTCGGGCATGATCGCCACGCGGGCCTCCAGCACCTCGATCCGGCGCTGGAGGTTCCCGACGACGACCCGCAGGTGGTCCAGGTCGCGGTCGCTCATCAGTGGCTCTCCGCCGGCGTGTCACCATCCTCGACGGCCAGCGGCAGGAAGTGGTTGAACACGCTCATGATCACGAACGGGATGATGAAGATCAGCAGCGCCGCCGCAACGCCTTCTCGCGAGCCCAGCTCGGGCACGTAGTTCTCACGGAAGCCGATGCCGCTCTTCGAGAAGATCTGCCCGCCGATGACGACGTTCCAGCGCATCGCGAACACCTGGATCAGCAGGATCGAGGCGGCCACGAAGGTCATCACGTTGCGCATGCCGGCGGTCAGGTAGCGCTTCATGGTCACGATGATGGCCAGCATGATGAACGGGATCAGCGACCCAAACACCATCTGGATGCCGATGAAGCTGAAGGCGATCTTGTCCTTGATCAGCGGCCCGACCACCAGCCATTCCTCGTCCTGCGCGTAGGACAGGGTGACGATCTCGAGGATCTCCAGCGTGACCGTCAGCGTGGCGAACAGCCACAGGTAGCCGGCCAGCGACTGCAGGCAGTCGCCGCTGATCTTGCGCCCGCCGACGACCGTCAGCGTTTCGTAGAGGACGATGATCATCGCGATGCCGGAAGTGACCGCCGAGAACAGGAAGATGATCGGCATCAGCGGCGTCGACCAGAAGGCGTTCGCCTTGACCGAGCCGAACATGAAGCCGACGTAGCCGTGCAGGATGCAGGCGGCCGGGATACCCAGCGCGGCCAGAACCTTGACGACCCGGTGATCCACCTCGCGGGCCTTCTCGGAGATGTCGTAGACGCCCAGCGAGACCACCTTGAGGATCGCCCGGGCGGGACCCGTGCTGCGCTGCGCCAGTTCGACGATCTCCTTGCGGAAGATCAGCCAGATCTCCAGCACAACCAGGGCGAGGTACATCGCGTAGATCAGGCCGAACGCCGACATCGCCGACGTGAAGTGCGGCGTGATGACGATGTTCAGCGCCCGCTCCGGATGACCCAGGTGCGCCAGCAGGGGCAGAGTGGCCACGAGCAGGAACGACAACGACGCCACCATCGCCAGGCGCGACACCGGCTTGAGTTCGGTGCGCCCGAACACGTGGTAGAGCGAACCGACGATGAACGCCCCGGCGACCAGTCCCGTGATGTACGGGTACAGCACGATCATGAGGCTCCACATGATGTGCACGTCGTTGGGGAACAGGAAATTCATGGACTGGCCGTGCATCAACGCACCTCGCGGCTGAGACCCAGGTACTGGCACTGCGGCTCGGTGTGCAACTCGGGCTTGAGCACGTGCACCTTCGAAGTCGCGATGATTTCGCTCACGCGGTCATGGAGCGCCTTGCGGTCGCCCAGTTGCCGCGCGCCGGTCGGGCAGTTCTGCACGCAGGCCGTGGTCTCCCCGCGCACCAGGCGGTGGTAGCACAGGGTGCACTTGCTGGCCACGTGCTTCTCCGGGTGGATGAACCGCGAGCCGTAGGGACACGCCTGCACGCAGTAGCTGCAGCCGATGCACCGCTTCTCGTCGACCAGCACCAGGCCGTCGGGACTGACGAACGAGGCGCCGACCGGGCACAACTGCACGCATGGCGTGTTCTCGCAGTGGTTGCACAGCTTGGGCACGAAGAAGGCCTTGGTGATGTCGGCGCCGGTATCACTCGGCTGGAAACCGTCGTGGCCGCCGTTCGGCGAGTCGACGAACACTTCGCCCGAACGCGAGACCTGGTAACGCTCGATCCATGTGCGGAAGAAGTGCCTCGGCACCTGGTTCTCGCGCTCGCAGGCGCGCACGCACGAACCGCAGCCGATGCACTTGTCGACATCGACCAGGTAGATGTAGTGGTGCTTGGTCGGGTCGTAGCCGCCGGGCCCCAACTGATCCGACGCGGTCGACTTCACCGTGTTGGCGGAAACCAGCGCCTGGCCGCCGCCGAACATGACGAGCGCCATGCCGCCGGCCCCGGTGGCCGCCATGCGCAGGAAGTCGCGCCGGCCGTACCCGTTTCCCTCTTTCCGTTCACACATCGAGGCACAACTCCTTGGTGAAATCACCCGGCGTCGGGTGATCCGGCGTTACTCGGGATGATGGATCATGCCGGCGTCGTGGCACTGCACGCACGCCTCGGCGGGAATGGGTTGTCCGGGGGAAAGCTCCAGGTGCTCCAGCAGGTCGACCTGCGCGACCAGCGCGGGACGCCCGACCAGTTTCTGGTGACAGTACGCGCAGAGCTCGTACGAGCGGTTGATGCGCATGTCGGCGTACTTCTCGCCGTCCTTCACGTGCGTGGCCAGCGTGTCGTGGCAGACCTCGCACTTGACCGGCGCGTGCTTGCCGCTCGCCTTGGCGGCCGCGATCTCGTCGTGGCAGTCCGCGCAGGCGTTCGGCGAGCCGTGGCGCATTTCCTTGCCCATGTACTCGAACAGCGCGTCGTACCGGTAGTACCCCATCTCGCCGAACGACTTCGGGATCACGAAATGCCTGCCGACCACCAGGACGACCAGGACGGTGACCAGCAGGATGGCGGCGCGCCAGATGTGCTTGGTGTGCTCCATGTCACGACTCCGCTCGGGGGTTACGAGTGCCGGCCTTCGACGAGTCCTTCGTCCGCGGCAATTGTTCGGACGTCAGCATCCAGCGCCAGAACCGCGACCGCGCCGGAGGTCCTCCGGCCGTCGCGCCCGGGGCCGGCGCCAGTTGTTCCGGTGACGCCACCCAGCGCCAGAACCGCGACCGCGCCACGGCGCGGCGGCTCCCGGCCGTCCCGTTCGGCGCCTGCGGAAGCTGGTCGGGACGCAGCAGGATGTCATAGAGCGGCGACCGCGGTTGCGCCTGGGGAGCCGTCCGCCCCAGGGTTTCCCCGGCCCAGATCCAGCGGATGTGACCGATGATCCGGCCGATCGACGACACAGGCATCTCCTTGTCCCTGCTGCAATTGAGAACCGATCTCAACGATGAAAAGATCATACCAATATCCTCTGAAACGCGTCAACGGGAAAACCGGACATTTTTAGCCGAAATAGGACTACAGCGTTCCTGAATCACCCGAGTAGCTCGTGCCCGCCACGCCCCCCCGTGCTACCATGAACCGTCGTCACGGCCGACGACCGCGCCCCGGAGGGATCCATGTCCGCACCCCTGAACATCCTGTGCGCCGGCGCCTACGGCATCCGCAACGCCGGCGACGACCTGCCGCTCATCGCCTTGATGGAGGGGCTTCGCGCCCTGCTGCCGGGACGCGATGTCCGGTTTAGCGCCCTGTCGCGCCACCCGGACGCCGAGGACGCCGCCCTGCTCGGCGCCGCGCTGGTGCCGAACCTGGAGTACGACAGCACCGCCGCCGCGCGCGGTCGCTGGTTCCGCGGGCTGAATCCCGACGATGATCCCGAACCGTTCGAGCGCGTGCAGGCCGAGATCGCCGCCTGCGACCTGCTCGTCCTGGGCGCCGGCAATGCCCTGCTCGACCAGACCATCGGGTTGCTGCGCGGGCCCGTGCCGCTGATGGCGCTCTACGGCACACTCGCGCGCCTGCACGACAAGCCGGTGATGCTCTACGGCCTGAGCGTGGGCCCCCTGCGCACCGACTGGGGCCGCAACCTGTCGCGGCAGCTCATCGCCGATGCGGCGGTCGTCACGGTGCGCGACAGCGAGTCGTTCGCGCTCTGCCGCGAACTGCTGCGACGCCCGCGCGAGATCCACCTGCTGCCGGATGCCACGCTGTCGGTGATTCCGCCCGAGCCGGGACGCGGGCGCCAGGTGCTGAACGCCGAGAATCTCGAGTTGCCCGAAGGCCTGCCGGTGATCGCGCTGGGCCTGCGCGACCTGACGCGGCCGCTCGGCGACGAAGCCGGGCACCGCCAGGTGCAGGCGATCGAAGGCCTGCTCGAACGCTGGTGCGGACGCGCCGCCTTCCTCTTCGTGCCGCAGTCGACGTATCGCGAAGATGACGACCGCGTGTTCGCCGAGCGCCTGGCCGCGCGGGCCCCGAAGGGCTCCCACTGCCTGGTCGTGCGCGAACGGCACCACCCGCTGGACCTGATCGCGCTCTACGGGGCTGCGCAGGTCACGGTGGCCAGCCGCCTGCACGGCGCGGTCTTCAGCGCCATCGCCGGGACGCCGCCGATCGGGCTGGATTACCTGCCGAAAATGAAGGGATTCCTCGACCTGCTGCCGGGGTGCCACGAGCGCGTGGCCCTGGATGGGCTGGAAGCGGATGTGCTCGACGCCGCCGTCATTCGGTTACTCACCGACCACGACGCGCGGCGCCAACGCCTGGTCGCGCGGGTGACGGACCTGCGCCGACAGGCCGGCCGCTATGCGGTGCTTGCGGCGGCGGGGCTCGGCCTGAAGGGCGCGGGCCCGGATTAATCGTGCCGCGCCGACGCGTTGTGCTCGATCATGATCGGCGTGGCGATCTTGACCAGCAGCGTGAAGACCAGCGACCCCATCGCAATGATCCCCGCCGAGATGAACAGCTCGTTCGGCGTCGGGAAGTACTCGTAGATCTCGCCGAGCGTATCGGGCGTCAGGCCGGGAATGACCAGGCCCATGCCCTTCTCCAGGTAGCAGCCCAGGAAGATCAGGACGCAGCCCACGTTGAGCGTCACCGGGTGGCGGCGCGTGCGCGGGATCAGGAAGAGCAGGAACGCGCTGATCGAACAGACCACCGAGAACCACATGTATGGCACGATGGTGTTGTGCCCGTTCACGCCGGTGAACATGTACCGCATGTGGATCAGGTGTTCGGTGTTCGAGTAGTACTCCTTGAACACCTCGGCGCCCAGCAGGAACAGGTTCAGGAACATCGAGTACGCCATCAACTCGGCCACCTTCCAGATGGCCGAATCCTGGATCTCGAACCGCGTGGCCTTCCGCAGGATCTGCATCAGGATCAGCAGCACGGCGGGGCCCGAGCAGAAGGCCGAGGCCAGGAACCGCGGCGCCAGGATCGACGCGTTCCAGAACGGCCGACTGGCGAAACCGTTGTAGAGGAACGCCGTCACGGTGTGGATGCCGATGGCCGCCGGGATCGACAACAACACCAGCGGGTAGAAGACCTTCTTGTTCGGTTCCTTGCCGCGGAACAGGGCGAACAGCAGGTTCGTCACGATCACGATGTTGAGCACCAGGTAGCCGTTCAACACCAGCACGTCCCAGCCCAGCAGCGACGACGGCACGTTCAGGCGGCCGATGCCGGGAATCAGGTGCCACGCGTGGTCGGGCCGGCCGACATCCACCATCACGAACAGGCCGCACATGATGATGGCCGAGATCGCCAGCAGTTCACCGAGGATCACGACTTCCTTGATCGGCTTCCACTGGTACACGTAGGCCGGGATGACGAGCAGCACCGCGGCCGCCGCCACACCCACCAGGAACGTGAAGTTGCCGATGTAGAAGCCCCACGACACCTGGTCGCGCATGGCGGTCGTGATGAGGCCGCCGGTCGCCTGGCGCACATACGCCGCGACGCCCAGCGCGACGACCATCGCCAGGCCCAGCACCCAGAACCAGTAGCCGCGTCCCCCGCTCGTCACCTGGCGCACGGAGAAGAGGAAGAAGCGCCCCAGGCTTCCCCCGCGTCCGGTTCCGGCGGCCGGCAAGGCTGAACTCGCGTTCGACATGAAGGCGGACTCCCTGTCAGAAGAAGTAGTAGAACCGGGGGTGCGTGTTCAGTTCGTTCTTCAGCACCACGACCCGCTTGTGTTCCAGGATGTACCGGATCTCGCTCTCGGGATCCAGGATGTTGCCGAACTTCCGCGAACCCGTCGGGCACACCTCGACGCACTTCGGGTACTTGCCGCGACGCGTGCGCTGGATGCAGAACGTGCACTTCTCCACGACACCCTTCGGCCGCGGCCGGTTGCCCAGGTAGTGCGTGTCCGGGTTCATCTCCTCGGCCGGCAGCGTCGGCTTGCCCCAGTTGAACCGGCGCGCGCCGTACGGGCAGGCGGACAGGCAGCAGCGACAGCCCAGGCACCAGTCGTAGTCCACGACGACAATGCCGTCCTTCTCGCGCCAGGTCGCGCCCACCGGGCAGCTCTTCACGCAGGCCGGGTTCTCGCACTGCTGGCAGGCCATGGGCAGGTAGAAGTGGCCGGGACGCGGCACTTCCTCGGCATCGTAGTAGGGATTCGCTTCCTGGAAGTCGATGCCCTTTTCCTTGTTCATCTCCAGCACGCGGATCCACTGGATCTGCGGGTCACGGCTCTGGTTGTTCTCGCCCACGCAGCCGTAGACGCAGCGCCGGCAGCCGATGCAACGGGAGATGTCCAGCGCGTAGGCAAAGGACACGCCGTCCATGGGGGGATCGACGCCCACCAACACCTGCTTGCCGAACGTCGCCGAGTGCTCACGCTCGAGGTCGGCGATGATCTTCTTCAACTCGTCGGGCGTCATGTCCCGGAAGTTGTGCCGGAAGAAGCTCGTGTGCGTGATGTCGGAGCAGCCGGCAACGCTGGCCGCGGCGGCGCAACCGGCCGCGATGCACAGGAACTTCCGGCGTGAGATGGACTCGCTCAAGGCTTCCTCCCCGGGGGGATGGGTGGCGCCAGGGGCTTGAGCCCCTTGAATTTCGGTTCATGCGAGTAGTGGCAGTGCACGCACAGCAGGTACTGCTTCTTCCCGTTCCATTCGCCGGTGCGGCGTCCGTGCACGCCGGCGCGCCAGTCGCGGTACTTGTCGCCGTGGCACTGGCCGCACAGCTTGTACGACTGCTCGAAGGGGATCAGCGTGCCGTTCGCCAGGTGCAGGCGGTCGCGGTTCTGCGCGTCGTGGCAGTCCAGGCACCAGCGGTGCTCCTCGTCGTGCTTCAGCACGATGTCGTCGTGCATGTCCACGAGCTGGCGCCGCTGGAGATTGGGCGGCATGTCCGCGTTGTGGCACTGGGAACAGGGGAAGATGTCCGGGTCGCGGAACGGCGGCGGCGGCGTTTCGAAGACCATCGAATCCACCGGCACGGTGTGGCGGGGGGGCGCCTCCTGCGCCGTCGCCCCGCCGGCCGACAGGCCCAGGCAGAGGATGGCGCCGGCCAGCGCAGCAGCTGCCCGGACCGGCAAACGTTTCCCCACATCGCCCCACGTGATTCCCGGACCGTAGGCCATATCTCGCGGCTCCTTGTTAAACTCTCCCCTGAGATTAGGAGTTCGGGACATAAATATCTACAAGGATCTGTGCGCATACCCAGGGCCTCTGCGGTGCCAAGTACTTAAACTATATCATTTTAGTCCTGTTAAAACCCACTCAGGTCGGTCCCTCGGGGTGCGTGGGCTCGCTGGTCCGGATCCTGCATAACGACAGGCTGATAGGTGATCCGACCCCGACCCGGGCCCCTGAGCCCCGGCCGGTGGCCGATATCCGGGCAGGAGCGTGGCGCCGTGCCACCCGGCCCGGGCCGTCGTTACGGGCCGAAGGAGCGGAAATGCGTCTGGAAGGCAAAGTTGCGGTCATCACCGGGGGCGGGCGGGGCATCGGTCGCGCCATCGCGCTCAGGTACGCCGCCGAGGGCGCCGACGTCGTCGTCAACTACCGCCAGGACGAGGGCGCCGCGCGCGACACTGCCGCCGCCATCGAGGCGCTCGGCCGCCGCGCCCTGCTCGCGCGCGCCGACGTCACGCAGCGCGCCGGGATCCGTGAGATGTTCGCCAAGGCCGTCGCCCACTTCGGCCGCCTGGACATCCTGGTCAACAACGCCGGCATCAACCGCGTCTGCTTCTTCGAGGAGATCACCGACCAGGACTGGGACGACATCCTGGGCACCAACCTCAAGGGTCCGTTCATCTGCTGCCAGGAGGCGTTCACGCACCTGAAGGCGCGCGGCGGGCGCATCATCAACATCGCCTCGGTGGCCGGCCAGTACCACGGCCCCAAGACGGTGCACTACGCGGTCAGCAAGGCGGGGCTCATCTCGCTGACGGCCGCGGTCGCGCGCTACGGCGCGCCGCACGGCATCCTGGTCAACGCCGTGGCGCCGGGCATCATCGAGACCGACCTGACGCGCGACGAGCTGCGTGGCCCCGGCGGCCAGAACGTCGTCGCGCTGACGCTGCTCAAGCGCCCGGGCCAGCTCGACGACGTGGCCAGCGCCTGCGTCTTCCTGGCCTCGGACGAGCAGAACTACATGACGGGCCAGGTGCTGAGCGTGGCGGGCGGGGCGGTGCTTCCGTGAGCCGCCTCAATATCCGCCCCCACCAGGTCTTCATGCTGCACCGCACGCCGACCGCGGCCGAGCGCCTCGTCTCGTTCGTGCTGCCGACCGACCGCACGCCGAAGCTGATCGAGACCGCCATCCTGGTCGCGCTGTGCAAGGCGCTCGACGCGCGTCACGTGCTGGAGATCGGCACCCTGTACGGCATCCAGACGCTGAACATCGCGGCGAACCTGCCGCACGGCGGCCACGTGTGGACGCTGGACCTGGGTGACGACGACCTGACGACCGCCGAGATGGATGAGCGCGACCGCGCCATCGCCCAGCTGCCGCGCGACGCGCAGGCCGAACCCGCGTTCGCCGTCGAGCCCTGGTCCACGCGCGTGACGAAGCTGACCGGCGACTCGACGCGCTACGACTTCACGCCGCTGAACGGGACGATGAACCTGGTCTACGTCGACGGCGGCCACGATGCGCGCACCGTCGCCTCGGACACGCACAACGCGTTCGCGCTGCTCGATGCGGCGCGCCCAGGCGCCGTCGTCTGGCACGACGACGCCAACCCGCTGCACCCCGACGTGGGCGCCCATCTGGACCAGGTCGGTTGCGAGCGCAACGTCTACCACGTCGGCGACACCATGCTGGCGTTCGCCCTCAACCCGGCGGCCGCCGCGCTGGCCGCGCAGCTGTCATGAACGCGCCGACGCCCAGCCTGCTCGTCCTCGGCGGCAGCACCGACCAGCTGTTCATGCTGAAGACCGCCCGCGAGATGGGCCTGCGCACCGCGTGCCTGGACGGCAACGCGCGCGCGCCCGGCCTGGGCGCCGCGAACCTGGCGGCCGCGATCGACTTTTCCGACCTCGACGCCGTCTGTGCCTGGATCGACCGCCAGCGCGAGGCCGGCGAGGCCCTGCAGGGCGTCGCCACCATGGGCAGCGACGTGCCTCACCTGGTGGCCGCCATCGCCGCGCGCTACGGCTGGAACGGCCCCACGGCCGAGACCGGCCGCCTGGCCACCGACAAGCTGGCGATGAAGGAGTGCTTCGCGGCGCAGGGCGTCGCCGTGCCGCGCTATGCGGCGGTGACCGACAGCGCCGACGTGCGCCGGACATGGAAGGACTGGAACTGCCGCCAGGTCGTCATCAAGCCCACCGACCGCGCCGGCTCGCGCGGTGTGCGCGTGCTCGCGCGCGATGACCAGGTCGACGACGCCGTCACCCACGCCCGCGGCCAGGGCCGCAGCGGCGCGCTGCTGCTCGAGGAGTTCATCGACGGCCCGCAGATCTCCACCGAGACCGTGGTCTGGCGCGGCCGCGCCGTCACGCCGGGCTTCGCCGACCGCCTGTACGAGGGCATGGAATCGTTCCACCCGCAGATCATGGAGAACGGCGGCTGGCTGCCGTCGCGCTTTTCCGGCACTTCGGTGCGCGCCGACGTCGAGGCCCTGGTCGAGTCCGCCGCCCGCGCGCTGGGCATCGACAGCGGCGTCGGCAAGGGCGACGTGGTGGTGTGCCCGCGGCGCGGGCCCTTGATGATCGAGATGGCCGCCCGCCTGTCGGGCGGCGACTTCAGCGCCGGCCTGGTTCCCTTGGGCACCGGCGTGAACTATGTGCGCGCGGTGATCGACATCGCGATGGGCCGCGAGCCCGACTGGGCCGCGCTCGAGCCCGCCCGCGACGTGACCGTCGCCAACCGCTACTTCTTCCCGCCCGCCGGCCACCTCGAGGCCGTCGACGTGCCGCCCGACTTCCGCGCCAAGCCCGGCGTCGTGAAGCTCGAGCTCTCCTACGGACCCGGCGACGCCATCCCCGTCATCAGCAGCCACGGCGAGCGTGCCGGGGTGATGGTGCTGACGGGGCCGGACCGCGCCACGGTGCAGGCGCTCATCGACGAGGGGTACGCGCGGGTGCGGTTCAAGCTGGATGGCCAGTGGCGGACCGGGGAGCCGGGGACCGGGCGGGGCTGATCCGCGTCACGACTTGCGCCGGCGCAAGCCTTTTTCACCCACGATCCGCGCCCATTGACGGACCCACCGCGATGCGCGATTCTCCCGACATCACCCCCGCCGGAGGTCCGTCCCATGTCACGTCGCCTCTTCCTGCCCGCGTGCGCGCTGTTGCTGGCCTTCATCCTGGCGCTCCCCGCCCTCGCCGAGGACGCCCCCAAGGGCCCGCCCATCGACGCGGTCGCCGTCCGCGCCGCCGACCTCATCAGCGGCCTCGACCTGACCGGCGCCGAGATCGGCCTGATGCTGCCCGACCTGCTCGACCAGCGGAACGCCTACCTGGCGCTGCACGCAAAGCAGGTGCCGAACGGCGTGCCGCCCGCGCTGCGCTTCGACCCGTGGACCGACGCCATCGGCCAGCAGGACAAGGCCGGCAACCTGCCCGCCGCCCCCGCCCGCTTCGCCAAAGCCGGCCCGCAGCAGCGCCCCGCGAACCTGGACGACCTCGCGTTCGCCGACATCGCCACGCTCAGTCGCCTCATCCACGACAAGAAGATCTCCTGCGTCGAGCTGACGCAGTGGTCGCTCGACCGGCTGACGAAGTACGATCCGCAGCTGCACTGCGTCATCACGCTGCTGCCCGAACGGGCGCTGGCCCGCGCCCGCGAACTGGACGCGATGCTCGCGCGCGGCAAGGACCTCGGCCCGCTGCACGGCATCCCCTGCGGCGTGAAGGACCTCTTTGCACTGGCCGGCGCGCCCACCACGTGGGGCGCCGAGCCGTACCGCGACCAGGTCATCGCCCAGGACGCCACTGTCGTCAGCAAGCTGGACAAGGCCGGCGCCGTCGTCGTCGCGAAGTTCTCGCTCGGCGCGCTCGCGATGGACGACGTCTGGATCGACGGCGTCATGACGCGCAACCCGTGGAATCTGGAGAAGGGCTCAAGCGGCTCGTCGGCGGGTTCGGCGTGCGCCGTGTCGGCCGGCCTGGTGCCGTTCGCCATCGGCACCGAGACCTGGGGCTCCATCGTCTCGCCCAGCTCGCGCTGCGGCGTCACGGGCCTGCGCCCCACCTACGGCCGCATCAGCCGCGACGGCGCGATGGCCCTCAGCTGGAGCATGGACAAGGTCGGCTCCATCGCGCGCACGGTCGAGGACTGCGCCATCGTGCTCGACGCCATCCGCGGTCCCGACGGCCGCGACCCCAACGTCACCAACGCGCCGTTCCCCTACGACACGCGGCGATCGCTGAAGGGCCTTCGCGTGGGCTATCTGAAGAAGGACTTCGCCGAGACGCGCGGCGACAGCCTGGTCGATGCGCAGGCGCTGGCCGTCGTCGAGAAGCTGTGCAAGGACCAGGGCGCCACGTTCACGCCGGTCGAGCTGCCGCTCGACAAGCTGGGCGTGGACATCTATTCGCTGGCCATCATCCTGTCGGCCGAGGCCGGCGCCGCCTTCCAGGACCTGACGCTCAGCAACCGCGACGACCTGCTCTCGCGGCAGGGCCGCGGCGACTGGCCGAACATCTTTCGCGCCGCGCAGTACATCCCCGCCGTCGAGTACGTGCAGGCCAACCGGCAGCGCACCGTCCTGCTGCAGCTGATGAACCAGTTGTTCGAGCAGGTCGACGTCATCGTCACGCCCTCACTGACGAGCCCCAGCCTCCTGGTCACGAACCTGACCGGCCATCCGCAGGTGTGTGTGCCCAGCGGCGAGGGGAAGGAGAACCCGCTGGCGTCGATCGGCTTCATCGGCCGGCTCAACGACGAGGCGACGGTGCTGGCGGCCGCCCGCGCCTTCGAGCAGGCGACGCCGTGGCATGATCGGCATCCGGAGGGGTGGCAGGCGGGGAAATAGGAATCGGAACGGGGGTGCCTCTAGTTTGCGCCGAGGCACCCCTCCCCGATCTCAGCCAATGGCACGACATCGATGTGATCGGTCAGCTGATAGCGCTGCTGCCCGGGATAGACCACGACGATCCGCTCCAGCCCGAGATCATCCAGCGCCGTCCGCAGCGAAGGGGTCATGCGCGGCGCATCGGCGCGCTTGCACTCGACGCCGATCAGGCGCTCGCCACGGCGAAGGATCAAGTCGATCTCCGCGCCCTGGTGCGTGCCCCAGAAGAAGGCCTCGTCATGCGGCTCGGTCGCCAGGACCTGCTCGATGACGAAACCCTCCCACGAGGCGCCCAGCCGCGGATGGTTGACCAGTTCCTTCTCGTTGGCGACACCCAGCAACTGGTGCAGCAACCCGCTGTCGCGGACATACACCTTCGGTGACTTCACCTGCCGTTTCCCCAGGTTGGCATGCCACGGCTGCAGCTGGCGGATCATGAGCGCATCGGTCAGCAGGTCCAGGTAGCGGCGGCAGGTCGCCTCGGTGACACCGAGCGCCCGCGCCGGCTCGGATGTCTTCCACACCTGCCCGTGATAGTGGGCGACCATGTTCCAGAAGCGGAGCAACGTCGTGGCGGGCACCCGCACGCCCCACTGCGGAAAATCGCGCTCGAGCAGCGACTGGATGAACTGGCGGCGCCACGCCACGCTGTCCTCCTCGGTCGCCGCGAGGTACGACAACGGGAAGCCGCCGCGTCGCCACAACACCGGCGCTGCTTCGCTGCCCAGCTCGCGCTGCGAGAACCCGCCGATGACGATGCGCTCACGACGCCCCGCCAGGCTCTCCGAACTCTGGCGTTCGAGCTCGCCCGAGGCGCTGCCGAGAATGAGGAAGCGCGCCGCGTTGTCGGCGCGATCGACCAGCACGCGCAGGATCGGGAACAGCTCCGGACGCCGCTGCACCTCGTCGATGACGACGAGCCCCTTCAGCGACTGCAGCGCCGTTCGAGGTTCCTCGAGCCGCGCCACACTGACCGGATCCTCCAGGTCGAAGTAGTTCTCGGAGTGTTCGCTGAGCAGCTCGCGGGCAATTGTTGTCTTGCCGCACTGGCGCGGCCCGCTCAGGACCACGACCGGACTGCGGCGCAGGGCGGCTTCGATCGAGGCACGGATGTTTGTTCGTTGGATTGTCATGGCACCAAAATACCATGAAAATCTATATGCCACCAATAGATTATCATGGTATTCCTAATTGAAGGCCAAAATGTGCCGTGGCAAAAGTTGACGTTCACCGCGCATTCGCCCGTAAAAGTCGCCACGACATGGACTTGCGCTGGAGCGACAAATCCGACCAAATCCCTCTTGACTAACAGGACAAGATTGTCCACAATTGATCCCGGACCACAACCGGGAGGGCGAGCGCCATGGCCGTGCGGAAGATCGTGAACATCGACGAGGACCTGTGCGACGGCTGCGGCGACTGCGTGCCGTCCTGCGCCGAGGGCGCCATCCAGATCATCGGCGGCAAGGCCGTCCTGCTGGCAGACAACCTCTGCGATGGCCTGGGCGCCTGCCTGGGCGAGTGCCCCCAAGGCGCCATCACGGTCACCGAGCGTGACGCCGACGAGTTCGACGAGATCGCCGTCGACCTCCACCTCGCGAAGATGCCCGACCTGGGCCCGACCCACGGCGGCCACGGCCGCGGTCCCGCCCTGGCCGGCCTAAACGAATCGGCGGTAGTCCACGGCGGCGGCGGCGGCGGTTGCCCCAGTTCCCGCACCATGCACTTCCCCGTCGCCGGCCCCCCGACCGCAGTACCCTCTGGCGCGCCCGCCCCCGCCGCCTCCGAACTGCGCCAGTGGCCCGTGCAACTGCACCTGGTTTCCCCCACCGCGCCGTACTTCCAGGGCGCCGACCTGCTGCTGGCCGCCGACTGCTGCGCGTTCGCCAGCGCCGAGTTCCACCAGCGCTTCCTGCGCGGCAAAGCCCTCGCGATGGCCTGCCCGAAGCTGGACAGCGGCCGCGAGATCTACCTGGCCAAGCTCGTCGCCATGATCGACCAGTCGCGCATCAACACGCTGACGGTCGCGATCATGGAAGTGCCCTGCTGCAGCGGGCTGCTGTCGCTGGCCAAGGAAGCGGTGGCTGCGGCGAGCCGGAAGGTGCCGATCAAGCTGACGATACTGGGCGTGCAGGGGCAGGTCGTGCGCGAGGAGTGGAGCTAGTCGCTCCGCCTGCGGTTGCGGTTGCGGTTGCGGTTGCGTGGCGTGGGCCGCCGCGATATCCCGGCCCCGGCGTGCATACACGCAAACGGCAGATGGTTGACTTATCAACCAATTTCGGGGCTCGAAACGGTAGGTTTGGGCGCCAAAAATAGTTGATAAGTCAACCAACAGCCGAACCACTGTATATGCGTCCGCGAGGGCCGACCCCCCGCCCCGGACCACCCGCGAACCTACCCCGCCCGGAACAACTGATCCTTCAGGAACGCAAGCACGCTGTCGGTCTTCTTCGCACAAGCGGGAATGACCAGCAGCGTGTTGTCGCCGGCGACGGTGCCGATGATGTCGGCGTTCTTCTGCACATCGATGAACTCGCCCACCGTGTGCGCCGCCCCAGGGATGGTGCGCACCACGATCAGCAGCTCGTTGCTGTCGATGCCCACCACTTCGGCGCCGATGATCGGTCGCATCGCCGAGCTGCCCGGCTCCGAAGGCATCGCGTAGGCCATCACGCCCCCGCGCAAGATGCGACTGACGCCGAGTTCCTTCATGTCGCGCGACAGCGTCGCCTGCGTCACATCCTGCCCGCGCAGGCCCAGTTCGCGCTTGAGGTCCTCCTGCGACGTGATCGTCCGCGTCGCCAGCAGTTCCTTGATGGCCAGGTGCCGTTCGATCTTGGTCATGACTTCTCCGCGCAGTGGACCAGCTCGGTGCCGACGCCTTCGGTCGTGAAGATCTCCAGCAGCAGCGAGTGCTTCACACGGCCGTCGATCAGGTGGACCTTGTTCACGCCTGCATCCAGCGCGCCGAACGCCGACCGCAGCTTCGGCAGCATACCACCCCCGACGACCCCCGTCTCCACCAGCTCGGCCGCCTTGGCCTGGTCCAGCGACGGCAGCAGCACGTCGTCGACCAGCACGCCCGGCACGTCGCTCAGGTAGACCAGCTTCTCGGCCTTCAGCGCCGCCGCCAGGCTGCCGGCCGCCGTGTCGGCGTTGATGTTGTACGCCTGCCCGGAAGCATCCACGCCGATCGGCGCGATCACCGGCAAAATATCCTGCGCCAGAAGCGACTCGATGAACGCCGTGTTCACGCGGGTCACCTCGCCGACAAAGCCCAGGTCGGCGCCGTCGTCGGTGGTCCGCGCTACCGTGAACAGCCCCTTGTCGATGCCGCTCAGCCCCACCGCGCCGCCGTCGTGCCGGTTGATGCGCGCCACGATGTCCTGGTTCGTCTTGCCGCCCAGCACCATCTGCACGACGTTCATCATCGCCGCGTCGGTGTAGCGCACGCCGTTCACGAACCGCGACTCCAGGCCGATCTGCGCCGCCAGCCCGGTGATGTCCCTGCCGCCGCCGTGCACGATCACCACGCGCACGCCGATCTTCTTCAGCAGCGTGACGTCCTGCGCGAACGTCTCCTTGAGTTCCTCGTCCACCATCGCCGCGCCGCCGTACTTGATGACGAACGTCGTGCGCTCGTACTGCTGGATGTACGGCAGCGCCTGGATCAGGATCTCGGTCTTGTCGGCGATCGGGATCATCATGGCGCGTTACGTCCGGTAGTTGGCGTTGATGGCGACGTATTCCTTCGACAGGTCGCAGGTCCAGAAGAACGCCGAGGCGTCGCCGGCGCCCATCCGGATCGTGATCGCAATGTCCCGGCACGACAGCACTTCCTTGGCCGCCTCCTCGGAGAAGTCGATCCGGTAGTTGCTGCGCAGGATCGGCACGTCGCCGAAGTCGATCTCGACCTGCGTCGGGTCGAACGTGACGCCCGAGCGGCCCATCGCCGCCAGGATGCGGCCCCAGTTCGCGTCCTCGCCGTGCAGCGCGGTCTTGACCAGGTTCGAGTTGGCCACCGTGCGCGCCACCTGGGCCGCAGACTCTTCGCTGGCCGCCCCGGTCACGCGGATCTCCACGAACTTCGTGGCCCCCTCGCCGTCCATCACGATCATCTTCGACAGCGTGATCAGCACGTGCTCGAGCGCCAGGTAGAACGCCTCGTAGCCGGGCCCGCCCACGGTGTCGATCAGCTTGTTGCCGGCCTGCCCGTTCGCCAGCACGGCGACCATGTCGTTGGTGCTGGTGTCGCCGTCGACCGAGATGCGGTGGAACGAGCGGTCGACGGCCTGGCGCGTCGCCGCCTGCAGCACTTCCCGCGTCACCGCGGCGTCGGTGGTCACGAACGCGAGCATCGTCGCCATGTTCGGCGCGATCATCCCCGAGCCCTTCGCCATGCCGCCCACGGTCACGCGCGTGCCGTCGATGGCGCAGCGCACGGCCGCCTCCTTGGCGAACGTGTCGGTGGTGCGGATGGCTTCGGCCGCGCCCGAGCCGTCGGGCCCCAGGTGCTCGGCCGCCGCGCGCACGCCGGGGCGCACGACATCCATCGGCAGGTACTGCCCGATCACGCCGGTCGACGAGACCAGCACCTCGTCCTTGCTGATGCCCAGCGCCTCGGCCGTGTCGCCCACCATCGTCCAGGCGTCGTCCAGGCCGCGCTCGCCGGTGCAGGCGTTCGCGTTGCCGCTGTTGACGACGATGGCGCGGATCTTCCCCCCGCGCGCCATCTGCTCGCGATCGACCACGACCGGCGCGGCCACCACCGTGTTGGTGGTGAACATCGCCGCGGCCACGGCGGGCACGTCGCTGACGACGAGCGCGATGTCCTTGCGGAGCTTCTTGATCCCGCAGAACAGGCCCGAGGCCTTGAAACCAATGGGGGCGGTGACGCCGACGCGGACGACATCCATGACAGGCTCCGGTTCTACTTCAGGAGGGTTCGTTCGGGACGTCCGAACACGAGATTCATGTTCTGCACAGCCTGGCCGGCGGCGCCCTTGACCAGGTTGTCGATCACGCTGGTGACGACCAGCTTCCCCGTCATCGGCTCGACGAACACGCCGAGGTCGCAGTAGTTCGTGTACTGCACGGCGCCGATCGACGGGATGCCCGCGGCCATGCGCACGAACGGCTCGTCGCGGTAGAAGTCGGCGTACAGCGCGCGCACTTCTTCAACGGCCACAGCCTTGCACAGGTCCGCATGCACCGTCGTGTAGATGCCGCGCGTGATCGGGATCAGGTGCGGCACGAACGACAGGGTCACCTCGCGCCCCGCCACCTCTTCGAGCGCCATCCGGATCTCCGGCACATGCTGGTGATCGCCAATGCGATACGCGCGCACGCTCTCGTTCACCTCGGCGAAGCTCATCTCCACCGAAGCGCTGCGCCCGGCGCCCGACACGCCTGACAGCGAGTTGATGACGATGCCGGTCGGCGCCACCAGCCCCGCCTTCAAAGCGGGCATCAGCGCGAGGATCGCGCTCGTCGGGTAGCACCCCGGGTTCGCGATCAGCTTGGCGCCGCGAATCCTCTCGCGGTTCAGCTCAGGCAGTCCGTACACCGCCTCGCCCAGCAACTGAGGCGCCGTGTGCGGCTTGCGGTAGTACTGCTCATAGAGAGCTGCCGTCGGGAGGCGCAAATCGCCGCCGAGGTCGATGACGCACCGAACCTTCCCCAGCAGCGACGGGGCGAGCTGCATGGCCTCCCCCGACGGCAGCGCCATGAAGACACAGTCGCACCCCGCGACGTCCGCGGCGTCGAACGCCGTCAGCGTCAGCGGGTAGCGCCCCGCCAGTTGCGGGTGCACCTCGCCGAGCCGCTTGCCCGCCTGCGCGTGCGCCGTAACGACCGCGACGGTGACGTCCGGGTCCGGCGCCAGCAGGCGCAGCAATTCGCCCCCGGAGTAACCGGAGGCGCCCACGATGGCGACCCGAAGGTGCTGCTGGCTGGTGGCGTTCTTCATTCTTGCATAAACATACAGACCGATGTATATTTATGCAAGCAACATTTTTCATCCAGGGAGCCGAGATGACGCTGAACGACCGCGAACAGACTTCATTTTTCCACACTTACAAGCGCCTGCCCCTCCAGCCCGACCACGGCGAGGGCCTGTATTTGTATACAACCGACGGCACGCGCTACCTGGACATGTTCGCCGGCATCGCCGTCAACGCCCTGGGCCACAGCCACCCCCGCGTGGTGGCCGCCATCACCGAGCAGGCGAAGCGTTACATCCATGTTTCCAACTACTTCGCCCAGGAACCGCAGGTCCGCCTGGCCGAACTGCTGCTGCAGAACACGGGCATGGCCCGCGTCTTCTTCAGCAACAGCGGCACCGAGGCCATGGAGGGCGCCCTGAAGATCGCCCGCCGCTGGGGCGCCGAGCGCGGCAAGACCGGACTGGTTGGGTTCACCAACGCGTTCCACGGCCGCACGTTCGGCGCCTTGTCGATCATGGACCGGCCCAACTACAAGGACGGCTTCGGGCCGTTCCTCGATGGGTGCAAGTCGTTGCCGTTCAATGATGTGCAGGCACTGCGGGCCGGCGTCGACGCCACTACGGCCGCCGTCATATTGGAGTGCGTCCAGGGCGAGGGCGGCATCCGCCCCATCACCGCCGCGTTCGCCGCCGCCCTTCGCGAGCTGCGCGCCGAATACGGCTTCCTCATCATCTGTGATGAGATCCAGAGCGGCGGCGGCCGCACCGGCCGCTTCCTGGCCGCGGACCATTTCGATCTCGAGCCCGACCTGGTCACCCTGGCCAAGCCTATCGGCGGCGGCCTGCCACTGGGCGCCATCCTGGGCGCGGCCTCGGTCGCCGACATCCTCCAGCCGGGCATGCACGGCACCACGTTCGGCGGCAACCCGGTCGCCTGCGCCGCCGGCATCGCGGTGCTCGAGGAAGTGGCCGAACAGGGCCTGATGAAGCACGCCCTGAAGATGGGCGACTATCTCCTGGCCGGCCTGCGCGGCTTGGTTAGCGAGTTCCCGCTAACAGCAAAGGAAGCCCGCGGCCTGGGCCTGATGGTCGCGTTGGAACTGCACGCCGAGGCCGACCCGGTGGTGGCGGCGATGCGCGACCGCGGCATCCTCCTGAACGCCACCGACAAGACGGTGCTGCGGTTCGTGCCGCCGCTGGTCATCACCGAGGTCGAGATTGACGTGACGATCGCGGCGCTGCGTGAGGTGTTCGCGGGGATTCGCGAATTGGCTCCTCGGTCAGGGCTCTCTACGTGACGCGAAAGAGAGCTATCAGACTCGCTCTCACCTGTACTGTGCCTTCAAGTCCCCCCACGACGTTGGTTCGGTCGCGATTGGTTGCCCCGTGAATGGTTCAAACTGCACAACCGCGTTGACCGTCGGATCGTCGTGCCCGTCAACAATCCAACTCGCAATGGTAGCCGCCGAGTCCGTTCCCCAGTAGTTGCTCGACATATCGAGTGTCCGCAGCGGGGGATTCACAAAGGCGTCGACCTTTACGGTTGGACCGGTCCCGTGCAAGATCTGGCAACCGTGTAGTTCAACCATACCATTGGAAGAGAAGATCGTGGAGTTGCTACCCCCAGAAAAGACATTGTCCCACCCCGTGACAGTTGCTGCAGTGCGGAGTCTGAGATTGACAGCACTGCCACTCACATGGTCGCCGACAAGGTTGACTACAGAGCCCGTAACGACGTTGATGCCCACGTTGGATTGGTTCGCAAACGTGCTGCTGTAGATTCCACCAGACGAGTTGTTGGCAAACTGACAGCCACCCGCGTATCGATCGAAGTTGCAATCGGTGACGGTTGCGTTCGCGGTATGATCAAAGGAAGCCATGCACACAACAAAGTCGCAGTTCGCCACAGTCAAATTGCGCGCGGGATAGAAGCTGATCACGCCGTGGTCAATGTCCTGAAAATGGCAATCTTCGATAATGGTGCTCAGTTCGCTCCAGGTCAGAACGCCAATCCCGCATCCGCGCGTCCTGCAGCGTCGCACCTCCAATGAGCCGCGCTCACTGCGATAGATTCCGGTGAAGACATTCTCCATCGCAAGGTCTTCGACCACAAGCCGACTCACGCGCGACAAGGCGCAGATGACCTTTGGCTCCGCCGGATCAACCCACAGCCGTGTCGGGGGACCAATGATTGTCTGGTCAGCTCCGGAGCCAATGATGGTGAGATCGCTGACAGTGACGGCCACATAGACATCGAACATCCACTTCTCCGCGGTATCCACCGGATAGGACGAAAAAGGCCGCTTCTCCTCGAATCGCCCCGGTCCGATCCGGATGGTGTCTCCAGCCGCGGCGTGATCGACCGCATCCTGGATGACTTTGTAGTCTCCCGTGCCATCTTGGCGCACATTCCATGTTCTCGCGTCGGCACCGTGGATGCTGATCACCATCACCAGAAGCACCAATATGACTTTGCTCATGATCAACCCTGCCTGCTGTGGGGTGGGGGCGCCCGTCGCGACCCCACCCCGTACCCACAGTCCTACCTCAACAACGCTAGCCGCTGCGTCATTACGACGCCATCGGCTTTCATCTGCGCGAAGTAGATGCCGCTCGGGCTGGCCTGCCCGCGCGAATCCAGCCCGCGCCACTCAACCGCGTGTGACCCGACCGCAAAGGTCTCTTCCGCGAGCCTCGCGACAAGTTCACCACGCAGATTGTAGATCGCCAGAGACACAGGTCCTGCCTTGCCGAGCGTAAACTCGATCCGGGTCTTCGGATTGCACGGATTCGGATACGCCGGATGCAGCATCGTTTGCAATTCGACTGGTACCGCCACAGGCGACTTGGCTGTTCGCATCGTCTTCATTCCCGCCTGCGCATCGACCAATGTCGGCGTCACCGCCAACCGGAACGACGGGTGCAGCCGCGCCCACGTCACTCCGTCGGCGCTCAACCAGGCGGTAGACCCCGTGGTACCCGACCGATACCCGATTCCCGGGCCGCCACCTTCTCCCAGTCCAACCTGTTCGTGGTTGGCTGGAAATTCGAAGATCACGTACACACCGCCGGTGGTGCTGGTGACCGGCTCTGCGAAAGCCAACTCGCTCAGGCCGGACGAGGCACCGATTACGCTCGCGGCACCCAGCGCAGCTTCGGTCAACAATCCC
The DNA here is from genome assembly GCA_903859215.1 of uncultured bacterium. GTDB lineage: Bacteria > Krumholzibacteriota > Krumholzibacteriia > LZORAL124-64-63 > LZORAL124-64-63 > CAINDZ01. Next base: position 21,431 of record CAIOLW010000032.1, read on the forward strand.
GGACCCGCTTCATTGCCGGAGGCAACCAGAACCCGCGGAAATGCAAGCGCTCCGTCATTATTGTACCACACCACACCAGCCAATGCCCTGCCTTCGGGCAGCGGCACGTAAGCAGCGAGGCAAGTGTGTTCCATTGATGGGGTTAGGCCCAAAATCCCCGTGATCGGCTCCTCGGCCCGGGACGTGCCCAGCAGGCAGAGCCCACCCATGAGGCACAGCACAGCGATGATCGACTTCTTGCAGATTCGCTTTACCATGTCAGCCCTCCTTGGGCGTTACTGACTGATGCACACGTTCATCGTGATCTTCTTTGATGGTGACGGGTCCTTATGCGTGCTGTCCGTCGCGCTTTCGACGATGTAGCTATACGAGCAAGGCGCATTGCATTCCAAGTGCCACGTAAGCGTATGCCGGTATCCGCCGCCGGACTTCGCCAATACCGCGTGGGTCACGCCGGCGCTACTCGGAGTCAAGACGACGGTCCCGATCACGCACTGCGACGGCTGGCTTGCGGCATCCGTCAGCGTCACCTTATCGAGTGCCGGCTTGCAACTATAGGCCGTGTCCCACGTGAAGGTGAATTCTGCCTCGCCGCCCGGAATTGCCGTGTAGACGCCACTGATCGCCGAAGGAGTACCGGGAGACGTGACATCAGTGATCGTTGTTACCTGGCCGCACGTGAGGGACGCCGTTTGTACATAGCCGCCAGGCCATTTGACTTCGGCGTAGACGCTACCAGAACGCGTGCCCAGCCCACAAATGAGCACATTGTCGGCTTGTCCGCCCTTGCCACTGCCGCCGTCCACGACCTGCACCTGCTCAAAACTCGAGCCGATGTAGAAGCGCACCATGGCTCCGATCGCACTCCCGTTGTTGCCGCCTCCGGCCACAAGGCGCACGCCCACCCAGCCGGCAGTCGGATGGTCGACTGTAGTCAACTTTGCGCGATAGAAGAAGTCGCCTGTATCGGCAGGGCGCCCAAAGTAGATGTCCGAGTCGCCGTCGCCATTGAAGTCGGCCATCGTTATTCCATCGATCCGGCCGGTAGAGTCTGCAAAGCCGACCGCGTGCGACACGGCCACCAGCGCCTGCTTGCCCTCCCCGGCTCCCCGGTTCCAGAACAGCCAACGGTGGTCAGTGGACGCGCGCGGAACCGCGAGGATGTCTTGCGTTCCGTCAAGATCGAAGTCAACGGGCCTCACACCGTTGGTCGGAGCGTCAACGTTCGCCGACAACGGGCCTTTGCTGTTGAAGTTTCCTGAATTGCTGCTGAAATACACCGTCGGAGGGGTCGACTCGCTTCCGAGCACAAGGTCCAACTTCGCATCGTTGTTCATGTCGGCCCAGACGACGCTGTTCACATTCTTGACTGTCAAGCCGCCAAAGCGACTCGCGAAGGTCTCCGACAGGCCGCCAGCGCCGTCGTTGATGTAGAGGCGACTCGAAGCTGAACCACCTGTGTTCCGCAAGTCGCCCACGAACAGGTCGAGGTCGCCGTCTCCCTCCATATCTGCCCATGATGCCGCCACCGATGCCCCTACCGCGCTCGTGGAGGCACCCAAGGCATCGCTGCGGTCGGCGAATGATTCCGACGCGCGGACGTCGTTACGCAGCAATCTCCCCCGAACAGCGCTCATGTTCGCGACCGTGGGATCGTTGCCGCCGCCCGCGCCGCGGCACACGTACAGATCGATCTGGCCGTCGCGGTCAAAATCACCCCAGGCACCGGCATAGGAGCTGTCGGCCAATGCCGCCAGCCCGAGTGTTGACGCCGAATCGGCGAAAGTCCCGTTGTTGTTGTGATAGAGTCGCGGATTAGATTCCGCCGAGGCAAACAGGTCGACACGGCCGTCGTTGTCGTAGTCCGCTACCGCAACACCGCGCAGTCCGATTTGGGGCCAGCTCGCCTCCGCGATGTCGAGCTCGGTGCGGTCTTCGAACGTCGGCACTTCCGACTGCGTCAATGACATCTGCTTCTGCAGCGACCCGTAATTGTCGCGCATCGAGATGAACAGGTCCTTCTTGTCGTCGGCATTGTAGTCCAGAATCACGCTGCTGTATGGCGTACCGTCGTATGCGAGATCGGTATCATCGGACTTGTTCTCGAACCTGGCCGCCGTGGCGGCCGATGTGAGCACGACGGCTTCTTGCAGAGTTAGTGAATTCTCGATGAAGTACAACATGCGCTGCACTTGCCCGTTCGTGAATGTAGTCATACACGACGACCAAGAATAGGCCATGATGTTCAGTGGGTCCCCGGTCGGAGCCGGATCGGGCGTGTACTCACCCAGATCGAACTCGCAGGTGTCCTTGTCGACGTGCTCACGCAATTGATCGCCAAAGGTGTCAATTACCGTATCGCACACCATGTCCCCGCACTCATCGCATGGATATTCCGACCCGTTGCAGAACTCGCCATGAAACGTGTGATAGAGACCAAGACAGTGGCCAATCTCGTGGCTGAGAATTCCGCCATCAAACGACCCCGGCTTCAAGCCCACAAAGCACTCCAATGACGGCAGTGTCGGATAGGTCGCTCCTCCACTATACGCCCATGAAGCCGGCGCCGGGTAGACACCTGCGCTAATTACTGTGGGGTCGTCTTCCATGAGAGCGAACAGGTCAGCAGTAGGTGGATCGGTCAAACATGTCGAGCAGGGCAGGTCTTCCCTTGAGACATTGAAGTGAATGTTGTACCTCGCGTAATCTGCACGAGTGTGTGCAATGAGCGAGTCAACTTCGGCGGTTGTCGCACCGCCTTGACCAGAACCGTTGCGAATCACATAGATCTTCAACCTGATCATCGCTGACTCGATATTCGGCACTCCGGCATTCACTGGGTCGAGTTCGCCTCCTTGTGGTAGACACACAAAGCCACGGTTTTCGGTACCCATGGCATCTCCTCCGATTGCCAGAAAGGCCATTAGAAGCGTTGCCATTGCGTCGTGCTTGCGCACTTTCGATCGGTTGCCCATTACTGCCGCCTTTCAGCATATACCGCACTAGTCGCAGCATTCTGATGCCGCCATTGACCGCTTAGCTTCGGATATTCGCGCCGTCTGACCGTCGACCACAGAAGTAAGAAATGTGCACCGAGGCATTCCGGCCCAAGCGTCACATGAACACCCTAGCTCCTTTCGTGAATCTGATGTGTCCTATGCCGGAAAACGAGTCATTGCATTCGGGGTTCTTGAATGGTCTATTGGTCGGCAAGAGCAAACGATCAGCGTTTGTTCCGCAATGCATGGTCTGCAGAGCCGTCTAGGCCGAACAATTCACGCGCACCTCGACGATTCTATTCATGGCCTGGCCGCCGGCGACCCAACGTACATCTAGCAATCTCGGCGCAGTCCATACCGAGTGCGATTCATGGTATCGCGGGAGCAATGCGTTTCTTGGAGTGAGCCTATGGATTGCGATGTGCGCCGTCAACGGCAATTCAAGCTCGCATCACGACGAATTTGTTCTGCGCGGTCACCGTCTCGTGACAGCTGCGAGCGGCGCATGAAGGAATCACGCGGTCATAGTTCCGCGCGGCGGAACGCGAACGAACCATCGGCGCGTCGAGCGGCACCACCCCACCGAATGCTCCCATCACTCACCGCCGCCGCCTTTCAAGGTACGGATCGCGCGCCTTCACTCGGCGAGTGCCGCTCCCGCTGGCCGCCGCCGCCAGCCCAAACGGATGCCCACTCGCCACCGGCTCCACAATCGCCTACTCCGGAAACAGTAGCCGCGGCGCGAGCCGTTTCTCCACCGCTCCCCAATGCGGATTGAGCAAGCAGAGCGCCACTTGCGCCTGCACCCGGCGGTCGAGCGCCTCGTTGCGCGCCCGCGTCTTGATCCACTCCGCCTTCGGGAACCCCTTCTGGTAACGGATCACTCGCTTCTCGGCGGTTAGCTGCTTGAAGTACTCCTCGTCGTAGCCATCGCCTTCGGGGAAGTGACAGTACCCAGAGCCCGCCGTCTGCTCCTTGAGCTGCGCGTACAAGATGCACTTGACCTCATCCACGCCGACAGTGAACAGCTTGACTGGCAGCGTCGTCTGCTCACGCCCGGCCGATCGTCGCGTACACCCCGCGCACCTGCCACGACTTGACGTACCGATGCGCGGCCTCGGTCCTGTGCCCGGACGAGTCGATGCAGCACTGCACGATCCGGATGTTGAGCCCGTCCTCGCGCTCCCTTGTCGACGCCAGCAGGTCGTCGAACTGCCGCCACACCGGCGAAGCGGCGGGATCGCCCCACAGCGCCCGATAGCTGATCCCCCACGACTCCTCACCCGTGCGCCAGCCGCAGGCTTCCACCTCGAGCCGGTCGTCCTGGACATCGACCCCCGCGGTCAGCACCAGCACCGGAAGAGGCACCACGGCCGGGTAATGCTCGCGCCGGGCAAAGAGGATGTCCTGTTTGACCACCTCTCCCGACTCCTCCCGGGTCTCCCCCAGGCAGGTGTTGATCCACGTCTTGATCTTCTCAGGGCCCTCGTGCTTGGCGTTGAGGAAGTCGCGCGCCATCTCCCCCCACGCGTACCATCCCAGCGGCGAGAACAGCGCCGACAGGTGATACCCCGCCGCGACGCCGTCGCCTTCAGCTTGGGCCACCCAGACGCCGCGTACGTGCATCGAGGTCTTGTAGTGCCCGGGGATGAGGGCCTGACATGACTCACAGCGCAGAGCCGCCTGTTCGAGCTGCCCTTCGGTCCATTCGATGTTGAGCCACAGGATCGGGGACAGCACCCCGCAGATGGGGCACGGCACGTGGTACCTGCGCTGGTCGCTGCGCATATACGCCCGTTCGATCCTCGAGAGATCCTTCGCCGTCGACATCGATCTCGTAGCCGTCGACCTCGTCCATGGGTGCCCCGAGCTCGGCGCCGTCGCAACGACCGCCCACCGCGGCAAGCTTCCACATGTGCAAGTGGAGAGATGTGGACGAGGCGACGGCTCTCCTGCCCGCGCACCCCGGAACTGCGCAAGCGCAATTGCGTTGGGACCCGCCCGTGGTTTCCCGATTTTCGCCCCCAACCTTCTCTCACCCGCACTGAATTAAGTATTTCCCCAAAGAAATCCCCAACAAAACCCATTCTCTCCCTTGCGCTTAACAAAGTTATTCGCTATCTTTTCACCATCGGTTTCCCAGCGTCCTCCTCCCAGGAAAGGCGCCCCCATGACCCCCATCACGCTGCCCGATTTCACCCCCGGCCGCCCCGCCGCGCAAGTCGACGCCGCCCTCCGCCAGGCCCTGGCCGCCTGCGACAGAGCCCGCGAATGCGCTGTCCTCTGGTTCGCCGAGGCCCAGCGCCGGCGGCTTTATCGAGACCTCGGTTATCCATCGCTGGAGACCTACGCAACGCAGGAACTGGGCTTCTCCCAGAACCGCTACTGGCAGTTCAAGCGCCTCGCCGACGACCTCGACCGGCTCCCCGCCCTGAAGGAGGCGGTCGCCGACGGCGAGCTCGGCTGGACCAAGGCCCAGCAGGTGGCCCGGGTCGCCACGCCCGAGACCCAGGACCACTGGGTAGCGATCGCAACCACGACCGGCCGGCGCGAACTGGAGCAGGCGGTCCGGCAGTTGCGCCGGCGCAAGTCGAGCCACAAGTCGGCGATCGCGCCGGCGGCACAGATCCCGATGCTCAACACCCCGGCCACCCCTGCGGCCCCGCCCCCGTCGACCATCACCCTGCGCGCCGACGCCATCCAGCTGGCCCGCTTCGAAGCCCTGCTGGAAAAAGCCCACAAGCTGGGCCTGGTCCCCGCCGGCGCCGACCGGCTCGATGCCGTGCTCGCTGGCCTCGAGGCGCTCGTCACGGCCGCGGCCCCCGCGCCCGCCACCGGCCCGGCGGTCCAGATCATCGTCTACCAGTGCCCCGACTGCGGCGCCGCCGCGATCACCACGCCGCGCGGCGAGCTCCCACTTGCGCCGGCGCAAGTCGACGCGCTGGCGTGCGACGCGTGCATCCGACAGCCCGGCCAAGCCAACCGCGCAACCATCCCCCCGAAAACCCGCGCCACGGTCTTGGCCCGCGACCGCCATCGCTGCGCCACGCCAGGCTGCGGCGCCACCCGCTTCCTCGAGGTGCACCACGTCACGCCGCGCGCGCGGGGCGGCACGAATCAACCGGACAACCTGGTTGCGCCGGCGCAAGTGCGCGAAGAGTGCCGACGCGGAGGCTAGGCCCGCTGGCGCCAACGGCCGGCCTATCCCCGATCCAGGCGATTAGTGAAGGTCGCGATAACAACAACACACGTCGGCGTCACGGGGATGTTCGGCGTGGCACCCTGCGTTGGGGGACCATACGGACCTGCAATATGTGGAACTCGATAACACTTCGGGGATGGGTGCCGGCGCCGGCGGATCATGTCGGCGCCCTACCGCCCCAGATTGCACAAATCCCCCCGCCGCACCACCTCATACGTCTCCCGCGTCGGAAACACCGCCCCCAGCTTCGCCAGCAACGCCCCGGCCGCCTCCACGCCCAGCTGCTTCTCCAGCACCGACTGCACAGAAGGCGCCGCCGCGTAGGCGGCGGCGTCCGGCGCCAGCCACCACGTCATGTACTCGCCGCGCCCGAAGCTGCTGCGGAACGTGCGGCAGGCCAGCGGGTAGCCATTGGCCTGCAGGCACGCAGCCACCTGCCGCCAGGCCTTGTCGTACGTGTCCCACTGCGTGATGTCGATGTCGTGCACCTCGAGGCGGCCCGCGGCGGCGGTCAGTTCCGTCAGCGCAGCTGTCGCAGAAGTGGAGATGTCCGAGTCGGGCGAGCGCCGCCAGACCTGCGAATAGTGCGGGCTCACCAGCGCGGCATCGCCGGCATCGTAGTCGGCGACGGCGCCCTTGCCGACGGTGGCCTGCGTCTGCGTGACCATCTCGCGGCGCGCGTCGAACTCGGCCCAGGTCGCGAACGGGTAGAAGCTGAAGAAGGTGCGCCCGGCAGGCGAGGCCGGTGCTTCCCAGAACAGCGCGCGGCCGTCGCCGAGCATGCCGTCATCCCGCCGCAACGCCGCCAGCCAGCCCAGCCGCGCGGCCTCGAACAGCGGCGCCTTCGCCGCGTCGAGGTTGTCGACGTGCACCCACAGGTTCGGCGCCTGCCAGTCCAGGTCGCGATGGCTGGCCGGCACGTCGCCGGCCACCGCTACGCCCGAAATGACACACAGCGCGATCGACAGCAGCAGCTTCCGCATGGGCTCAGTCCTCGCTCGAATCCGGCGCCGCGGGCGCCGCGCCCTGCTTGTCCAGTTCGGCCGCGCGCTTCATGATGATGTCCTGCAGCTCCTGCGCGCGCCCCATCACCAGCTGGTTGCTGAACTCGCCCGCGCTCTGCATCAGCCCGGGGATCGCGGCGATGTACTTCTTGCCCGTCGGCGAGCCGTAGAACGCCGTCATCTCGCCCAGTTCGGCCTCGGTGAAGGCCTCCTCGTACAGGTCGGCGTACTTCGGGCCCATGACCGACCAGGGCATCACCTGGCGGAACCAGCCCTGGATGACGTCGCTGAACGGTTCGAGGTCGGGGTTCTGCGCCATCAGGGAGCCCATCATCGCATCGACGGCGCCCTGGAGAAGTTCCTCGCCGCCGAGCGCCTGCACGCAGGCCTCCGCCGCCGCGCGGTGGGTGTCGACGACCGGGTCAGCGGCCAGCACGGGAGAGGCCAGGCACAGGGCAACGAGGCAGGCAGACGCCAGGTGACGCATCGGGACCATTCGGGACCGTCCTTCGGGATCGGGAAATTGGCAGGGTGGGGATTCAGTGGCCTCGCGGGGCCAACGTTGTCGACGGGCAGGCCTCGTCGCCCGGCCCCTTCACCAGGGGGCAGGCCCCGGACCCCGCGCACGACGAACAACCGCCCGGCTTCTTCAGCGAGCGGACCAGCGCCCGCACCGCCCAGGCGCCCGCGCCGGCCACGGCCGCGCCGACGACCACCGTTTCCACACCGACAGCCATCAGCTTACCCCCAGCTTGAGCAGCGTGCCAACCTGGAAGACGGCGAACGTGACGATCCACGCCAGCGCCGTCAGGCTGAACGTCTGGGCCAGCGCCCACCGGGCCGAGCCCGATTCATGCCGCGTGATCGCGAAGGTGGCGATGCACGGGGTGGCGATCAGGGCGAACATCATGATGCACAGGCCGACCAGCGGCGAGTAGCGCTCGCGCAGCTCGGCGCGCAGCTGGTCCGCCCGTTCGTCGGCGTGCCCCACCGCGAAGACGATGCCCATCTGCGCCACGAACACTTCCTTGGCCGCGATGGCGCCCACCAGCGCCGTGCCGATGCGCCAGTCGAAGCCCAATGGCGCGATGGCCGGCTCCAGCGCCCGCCCGACGCGGCCGGCCACCGAGTACGACAGCTCCACGGCCCGGCGTTGCCCCGCATCGGTCATCTGGCCGAACGCCACCGGCGAACCTGCCGGCACGTAACCGACCGGCGGCTTCGGGTAGAAGGTCAGGCACCACAGGATGATGGCGGCGCCCAGGATCACCGTGCCGGCCTTCTTCAGGTACAGCCAGGCGCGGGTCCACATCTGGATCAGCAGGCTCTGCGCGGTCGGCAAACGGTAGGGCGGCAGTTCCATCACGAAGGGCGTGTTCTCGCCGCGGAACAGCGTCGCGCGCAACAGCCGCGCGCCGCCCAGCGCCAGCAGGATGCCCGTCACGTAGATCATCCACAGCACCGGCCCCTGCCAGCGCGGCGCGAAGAACGCCGGGATCAGCAGCGCGTAGATCGGCAGCCGCGCGCCGCAGCTCATGAGCGGCAGCACCATCATCGTGATCAGGCGGTCGCGCCGCGTCTCGAGCGTGCGCGTGGCCATGATGGCCGGCACCGTGCAGCCGAAGCCGATCAAGAGCGGGATGAACGTCTTGCCGTGCAGCCCCACCTTGCTCATGAAGCGGTCCATGACGAACGCAGCGCGCGCCATGTAGCCGGTGCCCTCGAGCACGGCGATGGCCATGAACAGCAGCACGATGTTCGGCAGGAACACGATGACGCCGCCCACGCCGCCGACGATGCCGTCGACCAGCAGCGACTTCAGGTGGCTGGGACTGCCGACCGGCCACAGGCCGGTGATGAACGTGCCCAGCGCGCCGAAGCCGCGGTCGATCAGGTCCATCAGCGGGTTGCCCAGCGTGAACGTGAGCGTGAAGACGATGTACATCATCGCCAGGAAGATGGGGACACCCCAGACCGGGTGCATCGCGACGCGGTCGATGCGGTCCGAGAGCGCGGCGGCGCCGTTGCCGCGGATCTGGCGGCAGACCTCGTCGCACAGCCGGCCGATGTGCTCGTAGCGCAGGCGGGCCAGCAGGATGTCGGGATCGTCGGTGCTCCCGGCGGCGAACGCGGCGCCCAGGGCGGCGGCCGTCTCGCGCACGCCGTCCGGCAGCTCGGCGCCCAGCACGCGGCCGTCGCCCTCCAGAAGTTTCAGCGCCTGCCAGCGGCGATGGGGCGCGTCCGGAAGCAGCGCTTCGATCCGCGACACGGCGGCCTCGACGTCGGGTCCGTAGTTCACGCGCGTGGGCCGCGACGGCGCCGAGAGGCCGCCGGGACCGGGGCCCGCGTCGCGGCACTGGTCGGCGGGGCCGGGCAGGTGCTCGCGGCTGTTGACGACCTCGAGCACGGCGCCGATCACGGCGTCCATGCCCTGGTTGCGGTTGCCGATGGCCGGCACGACCGGCACGCCCAGGCGCTGCGACAGGCGGTGGTGGTCGATGATGAGCCCGCGATCGCGCGCCGCATCCGACATGTTCAGGACGACGACCAGGGGCCGGCCGATCTCCATCAGTTCGGTGGTCAGGTAGAGGTTGCGCTCGAGGTTGGATGCATCGACCACATTGATGACGACGTCGGGCGCCCGGTTGAGCAGGTACTCGCGGGCGACGAGTTCCTCTTCGGAGAACGTGCTGAGGCTGTAGGTGCCGGGCAGGTCGACGATGTTCAGGCGCAGGTCGCCGCGCCGCAGCGTGCCCTCTTTCCACTCGACGGTCACGCCGGGATAGTTGCCCACGTGCTGGCGGGCGCCCGTCAGGTTGTTGAAGATCGTGGTCTTGCCGGCGTTGGGATTGCCGGCCACGGCCACGGTCAGGGTCTTTTCGAGGGTGCTCGCCACGGTTGTCGTCCCGACGTTCTATTCGACCAGGATGCTACTCAACGAGGATGCGTGCGGCCATGCCGCGCCCGAGCACGATGCGGCTGCCGCGCACCGCGACCACGAAGGGGCCCTGCCCCGAGTTCTGCACAACCTGCAGTTGCGCGCCCGGCAGCAGGCCGAGGGCCGCCAACCGGCCGCGCAGTTGCCGACCGCCGTCGATCGACTTGAGGATGGCGTGGGTGCCTTCGTTGACGTGGGTCAGCGGCATGGCTACACCACTCCGCCGATGCGGTCGCCGCTGCAGGCGTCACGTCCGCAAGTGGCGCCCGGCGCGCCGGCGCCGACACCGACACAACAGAAGGCGCCCGCCACCGCGTCCCAGCGGACGTCGTTCTGCGGGCAGCTCTCGAAGTACTCGACGAAGCGCACGAGCCGGTGCAGCACGCCCACGCTGACGGCATGTTCGAGGCGACAGGCCTCGACGTCGGCCTCGCCCGCGGGCAACCCCAGCACATCACCCAGGAACTTCGACAGTGTCTCGTGTCGGCGCACGACGCCCAGCGCGAGCGCCTCGCCCGGTTCCGTCAGCGTGATGATGTCGTAGGGCGCGTAGTTGATGAGCTTCTTCTCCGACAGGGACCGCAGCGCCTGCGTCACGGACGAGTTGTGCACGCCCATGCGCAGCACCAGGTCCTTCGCGCGCGCGGCGCCCTTGGCCGTCACGGTGTGGTAGATGGCCTCGAGGTAGTCCTCGAGGCTGGCGCTCAATTGGCGTTCCTCTGCCGGCATGGCCACCCCCGCGGGTCGAGTCGAAAAGACAATTTCAATTATGACAAAATGTTTTTGTCCCTACAAAGATCGGCACAAACGACGCCTTCGTAAAGGGAATAGTTTGCGGGCGCGACGGGATCAGGCGCAAAAGCCGCCAACCGGCGCGAGTAGGACGGCCCAGCGCCGGGCGGATATTTTCATAAGTTTTTGGATTAAAACAACTTAGACAACGATGAGGCGCCTACTCCGCCCAGGGCCGGAAAGAGTCGAAGAACCGCTGGTACTCGACGCCATTCCACAATCCCCCGGCCGCCTTCCAGGCCACCACCATGTAGATATCCTCGCCGCTGAGCAGGCCGCGGATCCAGAAATCACCCGCGCCATCGGCTCGCTGGGCCTGGATATCGATCCCCTCGACCACGCCGCGCTTGCCGAAATCGCGCCGCAAGGCGGTCTGCCGGACGGGATTGACGCCGTAGCCCTTCATCTGCTCGGTGACGGCGGACAGGACCTTGTCCGCGGCGGCCTGGCCCTTGAGGCCGCGGGCGGCCCCCCGTTGCGAGAAGACCGCGCAACCCTCATTGGTGGCGCCGGCCCGGTCGCAGGTGACATACACGACCTGCACCGCCAGCTCCGTGCCGTCGCCGGGGCGGACGTTGGTCCGCGTGTGCAGGCGGGCGCATCCCGTGGGATACGTCACCTGGAAATTGCCCTCCGGGGACTTGTACTCGATGGAGTTCTTGCTGTCGGACATGCCGCTGAACGACTGCGAGGCGCCTGAGGCCGGGCCCGGGGCAGGCTTGGCGGGCGCCGGTGCCGCCAGGCACGGGACGGCGACCAGGGTGGCGGTCGCCAAGAGGATGGTCGGCAGGAAGCGGCGCACGTTCTTCATGGTCACGACTCCAGCAGTGATTCGACCTGGTCGACGAGTTCTCCGAACAACGCGATGACGTCCTGCATGGGGCCGGGCGAGGCCAGGTCCACGCCACCCAAACGGACTGTCTCGACGGGATAACGACTGCACCCCGAACGCAGGATGTCGAGGTATTGTTCCCGCTCGGCGTCGCCGCCGGCCAGCACCCGCCTTGAGAGCGCCACGGCCGCCGAATACGCCGTGGCGTACTGGTAGACGTAGAAGTTGTAGAAGAAGTGCGGGATGCGGCTCCAGGTGAGCGGGCTGCGCACCGCGTCGAACGCGACCTCGGGGCCCCAGTACTTGACCAGCAGCTCCAGGTAGAGCGCGTTCAGCCACTCGGCGGTCAGCGTCCCGCCCTCTTCGCCCAGCTGGTGGATGCGCAGTTCGAACTCGGCGAACATCGTCTGCCGGAACACCGTGCTGTTGATCTGCGACAGGTGGTAGTCCAGCAGGTACAGCCGCCGCCGCGGGTCGGTGGTCGTGCGCAGCAGGTGGTCCATCGTCAGCAGCTCGTTGAAGGTCGAGGCGACCTCGGCCGTGAAGATGGGATAGTCGCCGTACACGTAGGGCTGGTTCCGCGAGGCCAGCCAGGTGTGCAGCGAATGGCCCAGCTCGTGCGCCAGGGTGAACGTGTCGCCCAGCTGGCCGCTCCAGTTCAGCAGGATGTACGGCGCCGTGTCGTACGAGCCGCTCGAGTAGCCGCCGCTGCGCTTGCCCGCGTTCTCGTGCACGTCGATCCAGCCGCCGCCGATGCCGCCCTGCACCGTGCCGACATATGCCGGCCCCAGCGGCGCGAACGCGTCCAGCAGCATCCGGCAGGC